>NZ_JBHWFF010000002.1:0-38942 GCF_042733785.1 Streptomyces sp. NPDC059695
CCGTGTGGGCAATCGTCCCGCTGGGGCGGGACGGGTGGGCACACGGGACGGCGCCCTTCGCGGCGCCTCCGCGTTCCGCGCCCTGACCCGCACCACGAGGTGCCGTCACCGGCGGTGCGGGTTCAGGCGCTACAGCCTCTGGCGCCGGCAAGGGCGCCGTTCCGTTGTGCCCACCCGTTCCGCCCCAGCGGAACGATTGCCCACAACGGGCGGGGGCGCCGCCCAGGCGGAACGCATGCCCACAACGGGGTGCGGGTCATACTGCGGTAGTGGGTCGGGGACCGGTCCTCGGTATGACGTCGGGGGGTGGGGGTGCTGCCTACGCTGGGCGGGTCATGGTTACCGCATCGCGGCCCGAGCCGCCCTCCGCCTCCCTGCCCGCCGCCCGCCGCCTCTGGGGCCGGTCCCGCGAGATGTTCCAGGGGCTCGGGGCCGCGCTCACCACCCCGACCACGCCCGGGGAACCGCTCCTCGCGGCTGCCTCGGGCCGGTGGGTGCGGCTGCTGCCGTACATCGTCGCCCTCGCGTTCAGCGCCGCGCTCCTGCCCTCCACCGTCCTGCTCCTCGTCAACGACTACGGCGTCAACGGCGCCCTCGCCGGCGCCCTCGGCACCGCCCAGGCCGCGCCGCTCCTCCTCGCCGTCACCCGCCCCCTCCAGGCCTGGTGGGTCGTCTTCACCGCCGATGTCCTGGGCGCCCTCGTGCTGCTCGGCTCGGACGGGCCCCACGCGGAGATGTGGCCGTGGACCCCGCCGGTCGTCATCGGCTACTGCGCGCTGATGGTCGCGCTCGGACTGCGCGAGTCCCGGCGGGCACTGTTCGGGGTGTGGCTGGCCACCGGCGTGGCCGGTTTCGTCCTGGAGGCCTTCAAGCCCGCCGGGATGACCAGCCTGCACGCGCTGCTGCTCGTCCTCAGCGGCGTGCTGCTGCTCCTCACCTCGGCGGTCCGCGCCCGCGGCGACGCGCAGCGCCGGCTCGCCGAGCAGGAGACCATCAGCGAGGCCGAACGGGCCCGCCGCACGCTCCTGGAGGAGCGGGCCAGGATCGCGCGGGAGCTGCACGACGTCGTGGCGCACCACATGTCCGTGATCACGGTGCAGGCGGACTCGGCCCCGTACCGCATCCCCGACCTCCCGGACGCGGCACGCGAGGAGTTCACGTCCATCGCGGCCGGTGCCCGGGAGTCGCTGGCCGAGATGCGCCGGCTGCTCTCCGTCCTGCGCAGTGACGGCAGCGAGGGCGAGCGGGCCCCGCAGCCGGGACTCGACCGGGTCCAGCAGCTCGTCGAGGCGACCGTACGCGCGGGCGTGCCGGCCGAGCTGCGGCTCGCCGCCGACCTCGGGGAGGTGCCGCAGGCCGTGGACCTGTCCGCGTACCGCATCGTGCAGGAGGCCCTGGCGAACGTGGTGCGGCACGCGCCCGGTGCCTCGACCCGTGTCTCCGTACGGGCCGAGGACGGGTGGCTGACCGTCCTCGTCGTCAACGGGCCCTCCCTGGAGGAGCGTTCCGCCGTCGAGCGGGGCGCCCCCGGCACCGGGCACGGGCTCGTCGGCATGCGGGAGCGCGTACGGTTGACCGGCGGCTCGCTGGACACCGGGCCGCTGCCGGACGGCGGCTTCCGGGTCGCGGCCCGGCTCCCCCTGCGTACGAAGGACACCGAGTGACCATCCGCGTGATCATCGTCGACGACCAGGCCATGGTGCGGGCCGGTTTCGCCGCGCTGCTCGCCGCGCAGCCCGACATCGACGTGGTCGGCGAGGCGCCGGACGGGCGGCAGGGCGTGGACGTGGCGCGCTCGGCGCACCCGGACGTGGTCCTGATGGACGTGCGGATGCCGGAGCTGGACGGGCTCGCGGCCGCCCGGGAGATCCTGCACCCGCCGGCCGGGGTCACGCACCGGCCGAAGGTGCTGATGCTGACGACCTTCGACGTCGACGACTACGTGTACGAGGCGCTGCGCGCGGGCGCGTCCGGCTTCCTCCTCAAGGACGCGCCGCCGGCGGACCTCATCGCCGCCGTACGGGTGGTGGCGGCGGGCGAGGCGCTGCTCGCCCCGTCCGTGACGCGCCGCCTCATCGCCGACTTCGCGGCCTCGCGTCCGGCGCCCCGCCGGGACACCACGGCGCTGCGCCTGAACGGGCTCACCCCGCGCGAGACGGAGGTCCTGGAGCTGATCGCCCGCGGCCTGTCCAACCAGGAGATCGCCGACAGCCTGGTCCTCGCCGAGCAGACGGTGAAGACCCACATCGGCCGGGTCCTCGCCAAGCTGGACCTGCGCGACCGCGCGCAGGCGGTGGTCTTCGCGTACGAGTCGGGGCTGGTCACGCCCGGGGACTCGCGCTAGGCACCCCCTGGCACCCGGGGGAAAACCCCACCCCCGGGCTGCGGCTGGCTGCTCCTCCACCCCCTACCCCGGTATCAAGGGGGAGTTGGCCCCCCGGTGTGACGTGCCGTCACCCGTCGTCTTCCTACCTTCCTCTCGCCAAGGACACGAGCGAGGGAGGGCGGGCCGATGCGCCGCTTCACGAGGACCCTGATCACCGCCGCGGTGGTGACCGGTGTGATCGCCGGGACCGCCGGCTGGGCGTCCGGGAACAGCCAGGAGGCCGTCACCGGGGCCCCCGTCGGGACCGCGGCGTGGCGGGCGGCGGGGCTGCCGGACCCGGAGCGGATGGCCCCGGCCGAGGTCGCGCGCTTCTTCGCCGGGCTGAGTCCCGTACGGCAGCGCGAGCTGGCCCGGACGCACCCCACGGTCGTCGGCAACCTCGACGGGGCGCCCCTGGAGCTGCGGTACGAGGCCAACGCCCGTTCCGCCCGAGGGGAGTTCGGCGGGGCGCGGGTCCTCGCCCACGATCCGCGCGGCCGGGGACAGGTGGCCCTGGTCTACGGGGACCTGGAGCGGGCCGAGCACGTCGCCGTGATCGTGCCCGGCTCCGACGTGGACGCGTCCCATGTGCGGCCGCTCGCGGACATGGCGGGCGAGCTGCGCCGGGCGACCGGAGGCCGTACGGCGGTCGTCGCCTGGGCCGGCTACACGACGCCGGTGGGCGTGGGCCTGGACGCGGCCACCGGCCGGCTCGCCGAGGCCGGGGCGGACCGGCTGACCCGGTTCGCGGACGGCCTCGCCGCGGTCGGCGCGGCCGAGCCGTCCGTCTTCTGCCACAGCTACGGCTCCGTGGTCTGCGGTCTCGCCGCGCACGGGCTGAAGGCCAAGGACCTGGTGGTCTTCGGCTCCCCCGGGATGCGCGCCGAGAACGTCTCCGACCTCGGGACCTCCGCCCGGGTCTGGGCGGCGAAGGATCCCACGGACTGGATCGACCGCGTCCCGAACGTCGCGTTCGCGGGGCTCGGGCACGGCGCCGACCCGACCGACCCGGCCTTCGGGGCGCGCCGGATCCCGGCCGCGGACGCCGCCGGGCACGGCGGCTACTTCGCGCCCGGCACCTCGTCCCTCCGCGCGTTCGCCTCGATCGCCGAGGGGGACGTCCGATGAAGACGCTCGTCGCACGGATCGAGTCCTCCACCCCCGCCCACCGCGACCGGGCGGTCGACGGGCTCCGCGCCCTGGCGCTGCTCGCCGTGCCGACCGGGCACTGGCTGCTCGGCGGTTTCACGCTCTCCTCCGACGGGGCCCTGCACAACGCGAGCCCGCTCGGCGCCTTCGCGGGGCTCGCGCCCGTCAGCTGGGTCCTCCAGATGCTGGGGATCTTCTTCCTCGTCGGCGGTTACGCCTCGGTCCTGTCGTACCGGCGCCACGAGGGCTCCACGCGCGCGTGGCTCGGCGGACGGCTCGCCCGGCTCGGGCGCCCGGTGCTCGGGGTGACCGCCGTGTGGGCGGCGCTGCTGCCGGTGCTGCACTTCGGTCCCGGGGTGCCCGTGGACACGCTGCGGACGGCGTCCACGCTGGTGATCCAGCCGCTCTGGTTCGTCGGGGTGTACACGGTGGTCACCGCGCTGACCCCGCTGTGCGTGCGGGCGGCCCGCCGCCTCGGGGTGTGGGCCGCGGCTCCGCTGCTCGGCTCGGTCGCCCTCGTCGACTTCCTGCGGTACGGGCCGTACGCCGACGCCGTGCCGTCCTGGCTGAGCCTGCTGAACATCCTGCCCGGCTGGCTGTTCGCGTACCAGCTCGGCGTCTCGTGGGGCGAGGGCCGGGTCACCCGGCGCCACGCCTGGGGGCTGCTGCTCGGCGGCGCCGCGCTCTTCGCCGCCCTGCTCCTGGCCTTCGGCTACCCGGCGTCGATGGTCGGCGTCCCCGGCGAGGCGCGCACCAACTCGCACCCGCCGTCGCTGCTCGTCCTTGCCCTCGCCGCCGCGCAGAGCGGTGCGGCGGTCCTGCTGCGGGACCGCATCGGCCGGTTCCTGAAGCGGCCCGCGGTGTGGGCGCCGGTCGTCGTGGTCAACCTGTCCGCGATGACGATCCTGTGCTGGCACCAGACGGCGATGCTGACCGCCGCGATCCCCGCCTCGTACCTCGGGGAGGTCCCCGGTCTGGTCGGCGCGCCGGACTCGGTGGGCTGGATCCTCGCCCGGCTCGCCTGGATGCCGGTCTTCGCCGGTCTGCTCGTCCTCATCGGCCGGTACGCGCGCGTCTTCGAGTCCCCGTGGGCGAAGGCCGGTCCGGCCCGCCGCACCCTGGCGGGTCTCCTCGCGGCGGGCTTCGCGGTCTTCGCCCTGGGGCTGGCGTGAGGTCCGCCGGGGCTCCGGCCTCCGGGGGCTCGGGGCGCCCGCGCGCGGGCCTCCGGGCCTCAGGCCTCCCGGGCCGCGGACGTGGAGCTCATGTCCGGGTAGCGGTCGCCCGCCACCAGGCCGGCGATCGGCTCCAGCTCGTCGAGTTCGGCGGCGGTGAGGGTGATGCGGGTGGCGGCGGCGTTCTCCAGGAGGCGGGAGCGCTTGCGGGTGCCGGGGATCGGGACGACCGTGAGGCCGTGCACGGCCGCGCGCCGCTGGACCCAGGCGAGGGCGATCTGGGCCGGGGTCGCGCCGTGCGAGGCGGCGATCTTGCGGACCGGGTCGAGGAGGGCGGCGTTCCGCTCGGCGTTCTCGCCGGTGAACCGGGGCTGGTACCGGCGGAAGTCGCCGCCCGACAGGTCCTTCGCGGCGTCCGCGAACGCGCCGGTCAGGAAGCCCCGGCCGAGCGGCGAGTACGGCACGAAGGTCACGCCGAGTTCGGCCGCTGCGCCGACGGCGCTGCGCTCCACGTCCCGCGAGAAGAGGGACCACTCCGACTGGAGGGCCGTGATCGGGTGGACGGCGTGGGCCTCGCGCAGCTCCGGCCCGGTGACCTCGCTCAGGCCCAGGAAGCGGACCTTGCCCTGCTGGACGAGCTCCGCCATGGCGCCGACGGACTCGGCGAACGGGATCTGCGGGTCGCGGCGGTGCATGTAGTAGAGGTCGATCGTCTCGATCCCGAGGCGGCGCAGGCTGTCCTCCACCGCCTTCCTGATGTACGCCGGGTCGTTGCGGACGGCGCGGTGGGCCGGGTCGTCGGCGCGGCGCTCGATGGCGAACTTGGTGGCGAGGGTGACCTCGTCGCGGTGGGCGGCGAGGAACGGCGCGAGGAACTCCTCGTTGGCGCCGCTGCCGTAGATGTCGGCGGTGTCGATCAGGGTGACGCCGGCCTCCAGGGCCGCTTCGAGGGTGTCGCGGGCGGCGGCCTCGTCGGTGTCCCCGTAGAACTCGCTGATGCCCATGGAGCCGAAGCCCTGGACGCCGATCTCCGGTCCGTCCTGACCGCCGAGACGTACGGTGTCGATCCTGGTGACGCTGGTCATGATGACGTTCCTCCGCATGCGGTCCCGTAATGACTGATCTTGATGTCGAGCACGGCGAGCGTGTCCTGGAGCTCGGTGATCCTGGTGAGGACGTCCCGCCGGGTGGCCTCCAGGAGCTCCCGCCGCGCGTCCCGGGTGTGGTCGCCCTCGCGCACCAGCTCGGCGTACCTGACCATGTCGGCGACCGGCATCCCGGTCAGCCGCAGCTTGCCGACGAAGGCCAGCCAGCCCAGGTCGCGCTCGGTGAAGCGGCGCTGGCCGGTGTGGGAACGGTCGACGTGCGGCATCAGGCCGATCCGCTCGTACCAGCGCAGGGTGTGCGCGGTGAGACCGGTCAGCGCGGCCACCTCGCTGATCGTGTAGCGGTCCTTCCCGGCGGTTCTCGTCGTGCTCTCGACGCTCTCGATCACGCTCATGCACCCCACGCTAAAACGTTGGAGTGCACTCCAAGCAAGTAGGCTCGGCCCCATGCAGAGCAGCGTGCCGAGCCTGGCGTCGATCGAGAACTGGCCCGTCCCCACCGCGGCGGCCGCAGTCGTCCGCGCGGACGGCACCGTGGCCGGGTCCCACGGCCCCACCGGACGGCGCTTCGCGCTCGCCTCGGTCACCAAGCCGCTCGCGGCGTACGCCGTCCTCGTCGCGTACGAGGAGGGGGCGATCGACCTCGACGAGCCGGCCGGGCCCGAGGGCGCGACCGTCCGCCACCTCCTCGCCCACACCTCGGGGCTCGCCTTCGACGAGAACCGGGTGACGGCCGCGCCGGGCACCCGGCGGATCTACTCCAACACCGGCTTCGAGGCCCTCGGCGACCACGTCGCGAAGGCCACCGACATCCCGTTCGCCGAGTATCTGCACCAGGCGGTCCTGGAGCCCCTCGGGATGACGGCGACGACCCTGGACGGCTCGCCCGCGAAGGACGGCGTGTCGACGGTGGACGACCTCGTGCGGTTCGCCGCCGAGGTGCAGGCGCCGCGGCTGCTCGACGCGCGGACGGTCCTGGACGCGATGACCGTCACGTACCCCGGCCTGACCGGCATCCTGCCCGGCTACGGGCACCAGAGGCCGAACGACTGGGGGCTCGGCTTCGAGATCCGCGACGGGAAGTCCCCGCACTGGACCGGCGCGAGCTCCTCGCCGCGCACCTTCGGGCACTTCGGGCAGGCCGGAACGTTTCTGTGGATCGACCCGGACGCGCGGGCGGCGTGCGTGGCCCTCACGGACCGGCCCTTCGGACCGTGGGCCGTCGAGGCCTGGCCGCCGTTCACGGACGCGGTGCTGGCGGATCTGCGGGCGCGCTGACCGCGCCTCGCGAACGGCTCAGCGTTCGCAGCGGGTCGCCGGGAGGGCGCCGTCGGCGCCCATGAGGATCGCCTCGACCATGCCCCCGCCGTCCTCCGCGTAGGCGGCCGTGCACACCAGCTGCTGGACGGCCGCGTCCGACAGGTCCCTGACGGGGAAGGGCGAGCGGATCCGGACGGTGCGGCGGCCCTCCGGGGTGATCCCGGCCGCCGTGACCTGCTCGGTCCGCGGCGCCTGCTGCCCCTTCGGGAGGTCCGTGGTCAGGCCGGCCGCGGTGTCGGCGGCGGCCGGGCCCGCGAGGAGCGCGGCGAGCACCTTGTCCGTGGCGGGCCGGGCGCCGTGCTCCTGCGACGACGGCCCGGAGACCGCTCCCCTGGCCTTCCGGTCGGCCTCCGTCTCCGAGCCGCCCCAGCTGAGCGACGCTTCGGGGATCGGCAGCCCGTACTCACGGACCACCGGGACCAGGCGGCCGTCCGGCCCGAGGAAGTAGAGCACCATCCGGAACTCGGGCGCCGGGGGGACGGCGATGGTCGCGGCGCCGCCCGCCTCGACGACGTCGGTCTGCTGTATGCCGCAGGCGGCGAGCGAAAGGACGCCGAGCAGGGCCGCGGCGAGGGCGCGGCGCCGCGTGCGCCGCGTGCGCCGTGCGGAGGCGTCGGTCCGGCGCCGCGCGGCCTCCGCGAGGGTCTCCGCGGCGGCACTCGCGGGGCGCCTCACCGGGGCATCCGTACGGTGAAGACGGCCCCGCCCTCAGGGTCGTTGGCGGCGCGGACGGTGCCGCCGTGCAGCCGGACGTTCTCCAGGGTGATCGCCAGGCCCAGGCCGCTGCCCGCCGAACGGGTCCTCGCCTGGTCCGCCTTGTAGAAGCGGTCGAAGACGTGCGGCAGGACGTCCGGGTGGATGCCCGGCCCCCGGTCGGCGACCTCCGTCACCAGCTCGTCCCCCTCCGCGTACAGCCTGACCGTCACCGGCGCCGCCCCGTGCCGCAGCGCGTTGCCGACGAGGTTGGCGACGACCACGTCGAAACGGCGCGGGTCGAGCCGGGCCCTGATTCCCTCCCCAAGGTACGGGACCACCTGCGCCGGATCCGTCCAGCGCCGGTGCTGGAGGGTCTTGCGGACGCAGTCGGCGGCGTCGACCTCGTCGGTGTGGAGCTCGGCGGCCCTCGCGTCGAAGCGGGATATCTCCATCAGGTCCTCGACCAGCACCGCGAGCTTCCCGGTCTCGGCGCTGATGAGCCGGACGGCGCGCGCGGTGTCGCTGTCGAGACTCCCCGCGTCCTCGTCGAGGACCTCGGTGACCGCGAGCATCCCGGCCAGCGGGGTGCGCAGCTCGTGCGAGACGTCGGAGGCGAAGCGGCGGGCGCGTGCCTCGGCGTTGCGCAGCTCCGTGACGGAACGTTCCAGCTCGGCGGCGGTCTCGTTGAACGTCCGGGCGAGATCGGCGAGTTCGTCGCTGCCCTTCGCGTGGATGCGGGTGTCGAGCCGGCCGCGGCCCATGCTGTGGGCCGCGCGCCGCAGTTCCCGTACGGGACGGAGCACGCCGCGCGAGGCGATGAGCGCGGGGATGAGGGCGACGGCGAGGGCCGGGAGGGCGCCGTCGCGGGCCGCGGCGACCATGGCCTCGATGTTCCCCTCCTCCTCGTCGAGCTCCATCACCGCGTAGAAGACGAGACCGGTGGGCTGCCCCGTCCCCTGCTCGTGGTGCGTGCGGAAGACGGCGGGGACGGCGATCGTCAGGTACGGGGTGCCGTTCTTCACGACCCGCTGGAAGCTGCTGTGCGGGGTGAACGGCCCGGCCTGGGCACGGGCCCGCAGCTCGGGGGTGATGACGGAGGAGGTGGGGCGGTCCGCGGAGGACACGCGGACCGAACCGTACTCGGCGTAGACGCGCCAGGGACGGGGCTTGCCCTGCTTGGCGATGCTGAGGAGCACGTCGTGCAGCTGGCGGGAGTCGACGGGCAGGCTGAGGACGAGCGGGTCCACCTGGTCGCGGAAGGCGGAGACCGCGGTGTTCTGGGTCTGCTCCAGGATCGCGTTGCGGGCGGCGCGGTAGGTGAGCGCGGCGGTGGTGCCGCAGCCGACGGCCGCGACGAGGAGGAACGCGAGGACGAGGCGGGTCCGGAGGCCGAAGGGGCGCAGGCGGGGGGTGCGGGCGCGGCGGCGTCCCGGGGCCGCCGGTCCGGTGCCGGGCGCCTCGTGCGCGCCGTCCGGCTCCGGGCTCACGCAGGCCTTCACAGGGGGCCGAAGCGGTAGCCGAAGCCCCGCAGGGTCTGGATGTACCGGGGCTCGCCCGGGGCGTCCTCGATCTTGTTCCGCAGGCGGCGGACGCAGGCGTCCACCAGCCGGGCGTCCCCGTGGTAGCTGTGCTCCCAGACGTGTTCGAGCAGCTGCTGGCGGCTGAAGACCTGCTCGGGTGCGGCCGTGAGGTGCAGCAGCAGCTTCAGTTCGGAGGGGGCGAGGGCGATGCGCTCGCCCGACTTGGCGACGGTCAGGCCGGCCCGGTCGACGGCGAGCTCCCCGTGGAACTCGACGGCGGACCGGCCGGTGCCGGGCTCCTCGATGCGGCGCAGCACGGCCCGGATCCGGGCCTCGATGACCTCGGTACGGGCGGGCTTGACGATGTAGTCGTCGGCCCCGGCCTCCAGCCCGACGACGACGTCGAAGTCGTCACCGCGCGCGGTGAGCA
This sequence comes from Streptomyces sp. NPDC059695, assembly GCF_042733785.1. Classification (NCBI taxonomy): domain Bacteria; kingdom Bacillati; phylum Actinomycetota; class Actinomycetes; order Kitasatosporales; family Streptomycetaceae; genus Streptomyces; species Streptomyces sp. NPDC059695. The sequence goes on from NZ_JBHWFF010000002.1 coordinate 9,759, forward strand.
TGATGATCGGCAGCTGGCTGCTCTCCCTGACCCGGCGGCAGACCTGCACGCCGTTCATGCCGGGCAGCATCAGGTCCAGGAGCAGCAGGTCGGGCCGGAACTCGCCGAGCGCGGCGAGCCCCGCCTCGCCGGTGGGGGCGGTGCGCACGTCGTGCCCGCGGCGGCGGAGGCCGAGCTCGACGCCCTCGCGGACGGAGGGGTCGTCTTCTATCAGGAGCACGCGGGGCATGTGTGGAGTATCCCAAGGTCGATGTCGTCCCCCGTACGGGGACGTGGTGGGCGTGCGTTCCGCCGGGACGATGGCCCACACGGGGCGTGGGGCACCGCCCCGTGTGGGCCCGCGCCCGCGGTGGGCCGTCAGAGGCGGAGGCGGATTCTGGCCGAGGTGAGGAGGTTCTGGAGTTCGGTGAGGTGGAGGGGGCGGGCCAGGAGCGCGAACGTCGCGAGGATCGTCGCCGCCCCGGCCAGTCCCGCCACCACGGGTCCCGCCACCGCCGTCCCGTCCGCCGTGAACAGTCCGTATCCGGCCGCCGGCACCGCCGCGACGAGGAGCCGGGCGAGCGCGGGGAAGGCCCCGCCGGACGCGCCGCCCAGGCGGCGGCGGAGCGCGTACGCCGTCACCGCCCAGCCCGCCCACAGCGCCAGCGAGTACGCCGCCGCCATGCCCGTGACCGCCCAGCGGGTCGGCAGGACGTGGTACGCCGTCAGGGAGAGTCCGGCGTTGAGGGCCGCGATGACGAGGTTCAGGAAGAACGGGGTCCGGGTGTCGCGCAGGGCGTAGAACGCGCGGGTGCACACGTACTGGCCGGAGAGGGCGACCAGGCCGGGTGCGAAGGCCATCAGGGTCCAGGACATCGCGCGGATGTCGTCGCCGGTGGTCGCCCCGTACCGGAAGACGACCGTCATCAGCGGGACGGCGAGGGCCAGGAGCGCGCAGGCGGCCGGGACGACGGCGGCCGCGCTGGTCCGCAGCGCGTACGAGACGTCGCGCCGGACGCCGGCGAGGTCGCCGTCCGCCGCCGCGCCGCTCATCCGGGGCACCAGGGCCGTCACGAGGGAGACGGTGACGATGCCGTGCGGGACGGTCCAGAGGAGGTAGGCGTTGTTGTACGCGGCGAGGCCCGCGCCGCCGCTCTCCGTCGTGTCGCCCGCCGTGGTCGCCAGCCAGGTCGTCACCCAGTACGCGCCCTGGTTGGTGAGGACGAGCAGCACCAGCCAGCCCGCCGAGCGCAGCGGCGCGGCGAGGCCGCTGCCGCGCCAGTCGAAGCGGGGCCGCCAGCGGAAGCCGGCGGCCCGCAGCGACGGCAGCAGGGCCAGGGCCTGGACGGCGATGCCCGCGGTGGTGCCCCAGCCGAGGAGCGCGGTCTCCCCGGGGGTGAGTTCCCCGCCGTCGCCGACGACGAGGAAGAGTCCGAAGACGGAGACGGCGACGACGTTGTTGAGGACGGGGGTCCACATCATGGCGCCGAACCGGCCCCGGGCGTTCAGGACCTGTCCGAGCAGGGTGAAGAGGCCGAGGAAGAAGATCTGCGGCAGGCACGAGCGCGCGAAGGCGATGGTCATGTCCCGCTGTCCGCCCACGTAGTCGGTGTACGTGTCGACGATCACCGGGGCGGCGAGGACCGCGACCGCCGTGAGCGCGGCCAGGGCGAGCGCGCAGAGCGTGAGGAGGCGGTCGGTGTAGGCGACGCCGCCGTCCTCGTGCTCCTTGGCGGCCTTGACGAGTTCGGGGACGAAGACGGCGTTGAGGGCGCCGCCGAGGAGGAGCATGTAGACGATGGTGGGGACCGAGTTGCCCACCGCGTACCCGTCGGCGACGAGGCCCGCGCCGAGCGCGGCGGCGACGACCGAGGCCCGGACGAAGCCGGTGGCGCGGGAGACGAGCGAGCCCGCGGCCATGAGGGCGCCGCTGCGCAGCGCGGAGGCCTTCTTCCGCTCACGAGGCGCGGTGAGCGTCGCCGTCATCGACGGGCCATGTAGGCCTGGAAGGCGCGGTACAGCGCTCCGTTGGTCGTGCCCTGCATCGGCGTCTCCCACTCCCCCAGCGTCTCGACGACCTGTCCGCCCGTCCCCAGCTTCCAGCGGAGCAGCCCGTGGGCACGGTCGTCCGGATCAAGGGTGGAGGGTACCCCGCGCAGGTCGTAGACGGCCGCGCCGAGGGCGTGGGCGTCCAGGAGCATGCGCCACTGCAGGGCGTTGGAGGGCCGGACCTCACGGCGGTGGTCGGCGGAGGCCCCGGTCTGGTACCAGACGCGGCCGCCGACCGTGAGCATCGTGTGCGCGGCGAGGATCTCGCCCTCGTGGCGGGCGAGGTAGAGGCGCATGCGGCCCGGCTGCTCGGCGTTGAGGACGGCGTACTGGCGCTCGTAGTAGGCGAGGGAACGGCCGAGGCGGAAGCCGTCGCGTTCCTCGGTGATGCGCAGGAGCCGGTAGAACTCGGGGAGGTCGGCGGCGGAGCCGACGACGACCTCGACGCCGGACTTGCGGGCCTTGCGGACGTTGCGCCGCCACTCCTGGTTGAGTCCGGTCCACAGGTCGTCGGTGCTGCGGCCGGTGAGCGGGACCTGGAAGACGTGGCGGGGCTGGGCGTCGGCGCCGTCCTCGGAGTCGCCGCCGCACTTGCGCCAGCCGCGGGCACGGAGCCGTTCGGCGACGGCCGTGCCCAGCGGGTCGACCTCGTCGGCGAGGACGTCGGAGAGGCGACGGCCGGTGCCGGTACCGGCCTTGACGGTGGCGGCGTTCCAGCGGCGGTAGGCGGGCCCGGGGCCCATGCGGACGGCGAACGCGCCCAGGGAGCGCAGATGGCCGAGGAGCGGGGCGAGCCAGCCGTCCATGTCGGGATCGGCCCAGTCGGCGACGGGGCCCTCGGGCAGGTAGGCGAAGTACTTCCGGGTGCCGGGGAAGGGGCGGAGGAGGACGAGCGCGACGCCGGAGAGCGCCGCCCCTTCGCGCCCCCAGCCGACGAGTTGGTGGCTCCACCCGTCCTTCACCTGTGCCCAGGAGGGGAGTTGGAGGAAGCTGGGCCCGTCCGCGCCGCAGCGGGTCTCGAGGAACGCGCGGTACGCCTCGGGGGTCACGGGCCCGAGCCTGACCGGTCCTGCGGGGGCGCGGCGGTCGGTGGGTGCGGCCGTCACGAGCAGCGCTGACACAACGGGAGCCTCCTTGTTCCGCCCCTCGGTGGTGGGGCGCACAGCAGGCTCACAGCCGAATTCGACCGGTGCGCGCGGTGATTGTGACGGGACGGTGACGGTTCTGCCGCAGCCCTCGTCACAGAGGCGCCGGGGGCCCCACGGGGGTGCGGGGGCGCCTTAAAGTCCAGGACATCCCACCCTTTCCTCACACCGCGGAGGTCTTCCGTGCTGCCGATACGCACCGCGCCGCCGATACGCATGTCCCGTCCCGTCCTGGCCGCCGTGGCGCTCGTCGCCTCCCTCACCGCCTGCACGGCCCAGGCTGCGGACGGGGGCTCGTCCGGGGCGGGGCCGGGGGCGGCGAAGGACGCGTCCCCGGTGAAGGTGACCGTCGTGGACCGGGCCGCCGGCAAGCCGGTGTCGGTGACCGCGACCGGCGGGACGCTCACCGCGGTGAAGGTCGTCGACGGCGAGGGCGGGATCCTCCGGGGCCGTACGGGGACGGGGAGCACGAGCTGGTCCTCGGACCGCAAGGCGGCGCCGGGCACCTCCTACACGGTCGAGGTGACGTCCCGTACCGCCGACGGCAAGGAGTCGACCAGCCGGTCCTCCTTCTCCACCCCCGAGGCCGACAAGGTCAACAAGGTCACTCTGGCCCCCGGCAAGAACACCACCGTCGGCATCGCCCACCCCCTCTCGATCGTCTTCGACCTGCCGGTGACGAAGAAGGCGGACGTGGAGAAGCAGCTCAAGGTGACCACCTCGAACGGCACCGAGGGCGCCTGGGGCTGGGTCAAGGACTACTCGGGCCGGGACAGGGCGGACTGGCGCCCCCGGGACTACTGGAAGCCGGGCACGAAGGTCACCCTCGAAGCGGACCTCGACGGCACGGACTCGGGCGGCGGCTGGTTCGTACGGGACTACCGCACCGGCTTCACCGTCGGTGCCGCGCAGGTCGTCAAGGTCGACCTCGACGCGCACCGGCTGAGCGTCGAACGGGACGGCCGGACGGTCCGCACCATCCCCGTCTCCGGCGGCACCCCGGGCGGCGACAAGCGGTCCTGGCGGGGGACGGCCGTGCTGATGGCGAAGGAGGGCACCATCAACATGAACTCGGAGACGGTCGGCCTCGGCGACGCCTACGACAAGGACGTCGACTACTCGATGCGCCTGACCTGGTCGGGCATGTACGCGCACGCGGCCCCGTGGAACGCGCCGTACTTCGGCAAGGCGAACAAGAGCTCCGGGTGCATCGGCATGAGCAACGAGAACGCGGCGTCGTTCTACGCGTCGGTGAACGTGGGCGACCCGTTCGAGATCAAGGGCCGGGAGACGAAGGGGATCGTGGCGGAGGGGAACGGCTACGGGGCGTGGAATCTGAGCTGGGAGCAGTGGAAGACGAAGAGCGCGCTGCGCTGACGCGCCTGCAGCCCGTGTGTCGCCTCGCCTGCTGCGCGTGCGGGCCTCCCGCCGCTGCCCGTGTGGGCAATCGTCCCGCTGGGGCGGGACGGGTGGGCACACGGGACGGCGCGCTTAAGCGGCGCCTCCGCGTTCCGTGCCTGGACCCGCACCACGAGGGCGGCGCACCTGTCGGTGCGGGTTCAGGCTCTACAGCCTCTGGCGCCGGCAAGGGCGCCGTTCCGTTGTGCCCACCCGTTTCGCCCCTTGCGGAACGCCTGCCCACAACGGGCGGGGCGCAGCCCACAACGGGGGGCGGCTAAGGGGTGCTCATCGTCCAGACCAGGAGCTCCGTGGTGGTCGTCGCGTGCAGGGGCGTCGTCTCCTCGTCCGTGAGTCTCGCCGCGTCGCCCGGGGACAGTTCCTCCCCGCGCAGCGACACCCCGCCCCGCACCACGTGCACGTAGGTGAAGTCCGCCGCCGGCAGTTCCGTGGACTCGCCGGCCGCGAGGCGCTCCACGCGCAGGACCGCCCCCGCCGCCGGGAGCTCGTACGGGGCGGACAGCCCGCGCACCACGTCGTACGAGGGGTCGCCGCCCGGTGACAGGGGGGCCAGCCACATCTGGACGAAGGTCAGGGGGTCGTCGCCGTCGTTGCGTTCGACGTGGCGGACGCCGCCCGCCGCGCTCAGGTGCTGGAGGTCGCCGGGGCGGACGACCGAGGTGTGCCCGGCGGTGTCGGCGTGGGTGAGTTCGCCCTCCACCACCCAGGTCACGATCTCGGTGTGCGCGTGGGGGTGCTCGTCGAAGCCCGCGCCGGGCCGGAGCCGCTCCTCGTTGCAGGCGAGGAGCGCGCCGAAGCGGAGGTTGTCGGGGTCGTAGTGCGGTCCGAAGGACAGGGCGTGCCGGGTCTCGATCCCGGCCCCGGGGTCGCCTCCGGGGTACCGGTCGCCCGCGCGCTGGATGCGTATCACGGACGTACCGTAGCCCGGGGAAAGAGCCCCGACCCCGCACGCCGGCGTCCCGATAAGGCAGTCTTGTCCCCGTGCCTGAACCCGTGAACGCCGCCCATCCGCACGCCGCGACCCTGAAGCGCCTCGAACAGTCGTCCGGGCGGCTCGCCGCCGGCGCCATCGCCCGCATGGACGAGACGCTGCCGTGGTACCGCGCGATGCCGCCCGAGAACCGGTCGTGGATCGGTCTGGTCGCCCAGGCCGGCATCGCCGCGTTCACCGAGTGGTTCCGGCACCCGGAGACCCCGCAGGCCATCTCGACGGACGTCTTCGGCACGGCCCCCCGCGAGCTGACCCGCGCGATCACCCTGCGCCAGACCGTGGAGATGGTCCGGACGACCATCGAGGTCATGGAGTCGGCCATCGACGAGGTCGCCGCCCCCGGCGACGAGTCCGTCCTCCGCGAGGCGCTCCTCGTCTACGCCCGGGAGATCGCCTTCGCCACGGCCCAGGTCTACGCGCAGGCCGCCGAGGCCCGGGGCGCCTGGGACGCGCGCCTGGAGTCGCTGGTGGTGAACGCCGTGCTCTCCGGCGAGGCCGACGAGGGCGCCGTGTCGCGGGCCGCCGCGCTCGGCTGGAACTCGCCGGACCATGTGTGCGTGGTCCTCGGCACCGCCCCCGACGGGGACAGCGAGCTGACCGTGGAGGCGATCCGCCGGGCCGCCCGGCACGCGAAGCTCCAGGTCCTCACCGGCGTCCTCGGGAACAGGCTCGTCGTCATCGCGGGCGGCAACGACAATCCCCTCGCCGTCGCCAAGGCGCTCATCGGGCCGTACGCGCCCGGCCCCGTCGTCGCCGGTCCCGTCGTCCCCGACCTGCTCGCCGCGACCCGCTCCGCGCAGGCCGCCGCCGCCGGGCTCAAGGCCTGCTCTGCGTGGCAGGACGCGCCGCGCCCGGTCCTGGCGGACGATCTCCTCCCGGAGCGCGCCATCGCGTCCGACCCTTCGGCGCGCGAGCAGTTGGTGGAGGAGATCTACAGACCGCTGGAGGAAGCGGGCTCCGCGCTGCTCGAAACTCTCAGTGTCTATCTGGAGCAGGCCAGCAGCCTGGAAGGCGCGGCCCGTATGCTCTTCGTCCACCCGAACACCGTGCGCTACCGGCTCCGACGTGTGACCGACGTCACCGGCTGGTCACCCTCCGATGTGCGCTCCGCTTTCACGCTGCGGATCGCTCTCATCCTCGGACGCTTGGCCGACGGAGATCAGCAGTCCTAGACTTTTGTCGAACACCAACAATTCCCCCGACGGTTCTTCGTCCTTGTCCCCACGGGCGCTCGAAGCCGTCCCCAAGAGAGAGTGTGAGGGTGCTCGTACTCGTCGCTCCCGGCCAAGGCGCTCAGACGCCCGGCTTCCTGACCCCCTGGCTCGAACTCCCCGGCGCCGCCGACCGCATCGCGGCCTGGTCGGACGCGATCGAGCTCGACCTCGTCCACTACGGCACGAAGGCGGACGCGGACGAGATCCGCGACACCGCCGTGGCACAGCCCCTCCTCGTCGCCGCCGGCCTGCTCTCCGCGGCCGCGCTCGGTGAGGTGACCCCCGGCGTCGTCGCCGGTCACAGCGTCGGCGAGTTCACCGCCGCCGCCTTCGCGGGCGTCCTCGACGCCGAGGCCGCGCTCCGCCTCGTCCGTACCCGTGGACTCGCGATGGCCGACGCCGCCGCGATCACCGCGACGGGCATGTCGGCGCTGCTCGGCGGCGACCCCGAGGTGACCGTCCCGCACCTGGAGAAGCTCGGCCTGACCGCGGCCAACGTGAACGGCGCCGGCCAGATCGTGGCCGCCGGCACGCTGGAGCAGCTGGCCGCCCTGGAGGCGGACAAGCCCGAGGGCGTCCGCCGGGTCGTGGCGCTCAAGGTCGCCGGCGCGTTCCACACGCACCACATGGCCCCGGCCGTGGCGAAGCTGGAGGAGGCGGCGAAGCAGCTGTCCCCGGCCGCCCCGGTCACCCGCTACGTCTCCAACAAGGACGGCCAGGTCGTCACCGACGGCGCCGAGGTCGTGGCCCGGCTGGTCGGCCAGGTCGCGAACCCGGTCCGCTGGGACCTGTGCATGGAGACCTTCCAGACGCTCGGCGCGACCGCGCTGATCGAGGTGTGCCCCGGCGGCACCCTCACCGGCCTCGCCAAGCGGGCCCTGCCGGGCGTGGCCACGGTCGCGCTCAAGACTCCCGACGACCTCGACGCGGCCCGTACGCTCATCGCCGAGCACGCGGCCGTCTGACAAGGAGTGTCGAGAAACATGTCGAAGATCAAGCCCAGCAAGGGCGCCCCGTACGCGCGGATCCTCGGTGTCGGCGGCTACCGCCCCACCCGGGTCGTGCCGAACGAGGTGATCCTCGAGAAGATCGACTCGTCCGACGAGTGGATCCGCTCGCGCTCCGGCATCGCCACCCGGCACTGGGCCTCCCCGGAGGAGACCGTCGCCGCCATGTCGGTGGAGGCCTCCGGCAAGGCCATCGCCGACGCCGGGATCAGCCCCGAGCAGATCGGTGCCGTGATCGTCTCCACGGTCTCGCACTTCAAGCAGACCCCGGCCGTGGCCACCGAGATCGCCGACAAGATCGGCGCCGGGAAGCCGGCCGCGTTCGACATCTCCGCCGGCTGCGCGGGCTTCGGCTACGGCCTGACGCTCGCCAAGGGCATGATCGTCGAGGGTTCGGCGGAGTACGTCCTGGTCATCGGCGTGGAGCGGCTCAGCGACCTGACGGATCTGGAGGACCGCGCGACGGCCTTCCTGTTCGGCGACGGCGCCGGCGCCGTGGTCGTCGGCCCGTCCGAGGAGCCGCACATCGGCCCCACGGTCTGGGGTTCCGAGGGCGACAAGTCCGAGACGATCAAGCAGACCGTGCCGTGGAACGAGTTCCACCCCCAAGCTCTCGGCTCCGCTCGAGCAGAGGGGACCCCCTCCGGCGACGTCTCGCAGCTGCCGCTCAACGAGCAGGGCGAGATCAAGTTCCCCGCCATCACGCAGGAGGGCCAGGCGGTCTTCCGCTGGGCCGTCTTCGAGATGGCGAAGGTCGCCCAGCAGGCGCTGGACGCCGCCGGCATCTCGGCGGACGACCTGGACGTCTTCATCCCGCACCAGGCGAACATGCGGATCATCGACTCGATGGTGAAGACTCTGAAGCTGCCGGAGCACGTCACGGTCGCCCGTGACGTGGAGACCACCGGCAACACCTCGGCCGCCTCGATCCCGCTCGCGATGGAGCGGCTCCTGGCGACCGGGAAGGCGAAGAGCGGCGACACCGCGCTCGTCATCGGCTTCGGGGCGGGTCTCGTCTACGCCGCGACGGTCGTTACCCTCCCCTAGGCACACCGGATCTTCCGGAAGCCCCTGTACCGAAGTAACCGCAAGAAGGAGCAGCACTATGGCTGACACCCAGGAAGAGATCCTCAAGGGCCTCGCCGAGATCGTCAACGAGATCGCCGGCATCCCGGTCGAGGACGTCCAGCTGGACAAGTCCTTCACCGACGACCTGGACGTCGACTCGCTGTCCATGGTCGAGGTCGTCGTCGCCGCCGAGGAGCGCTTCGACGTGAAGATCCCCGACGAGGACGTCAAGAACCTCAAGACCGTGGGCGACGCCGCCGACTACATCCTGAAGCACCAGGACTGATTCGGTCCCCGCTGACTCGGTTCGCCACCCGGCGGTGGCGCCGTACTTCGACCATCACACACGTGGAGAAAGAATTCCTGTGAGCTCGACCAATCGCACCGTGGTCGTCACCGGTCTCGGCGCAACCACACCGCTGGGTGGCGACTCCGCATCGACCTGGGAAGGTCTGATCGCGGGACGCTCCGGCGTCAAGCCCCTCGAGGGCGAGCGCTTCGCCGAACTGCCCGTCAAGATCGCGGCCCTCGCCGCGGTCGACCCCGGCGACGTGCTGCCCCGCCCGCTGGCCCGCAAGCTGGACCGCTCGGCGCAGTTCGCGCTGATCGCGGCCCGTGAGGCCTGGGCCGACGCGGGCTACACCGGCCCGGCCGGTGAGGACGAGAAGATCGTGCCCGAGCGGCTCGGCTCCGTCATCGCCTCCGGCATCGGCGGTGTGACGACTCTGCTCGACCAGTACGACGTGCTGAAGGAGAAGGGCGTCCGCCGCGTCTCCCCGCACACCGTGCCCATGCTCATGCCGAACAGCCCCTCCGCGAACGTGGGTCTGGAGGTGAACGCCCGGGCGGGCGTCCACACCCCCGTCTCCGCGTGCGCGTCGGGTGCCGAGGCGATCGGCTACGCCGTCGAGATGATCCGTACCGGCCGTGCCGACGTGGTCGTCGCCGGCGGTACCGAGGCCGCGATCCACCCGCTGCCGATCGCCGCCTTCGCCAACATGATGGCGATGTCCAAGAACAACGACGAGCCGACGAAGGCCTCGCGTCCCTACGACACCGGCCGCGACGGCTTCGTGCTCGGCGAGGGCGCGGGCGTCGTGATCCTGGAGTCCGAGGAGCACGCGAAGGCGCGCGGTGCCCGCATCTACTGCGAGGTGCTGGGCCAGGGCCTGTCGGCCGACAGCCACCACATCGCGCAGCCCGAGCCGACCGGCCGGGGCATCGCCGCCGCGATGCAGAACCTCCTGGACTCCACGGACCTCAAGCCGTCCGAGGTCGTCCACCTCAACGCGCACGCCACGTCGACGCCGCAGGGCGACGTCGCCGAGATCAAGGCGCTGCGGAAGGTCCTGGGCGACGACCTGGACCACGTCGCGATCTCCGCGACGAAGTCGATGACGGGTCACCTGCTGGGTGGTGCGGGCGGCATCGAGACCGTCGCGACGGTCCTGGCGCTCCACAACCGCCTGGCCCCGCCGACGATCAACGTCGACGACCTGGATGCCGAGGTCGACGCGGACATCGTCCGCGACGAGCCCCGCGAGCTCCCGCAGGGAACGATCGCCGCGATCAACAACAGCTTCGGCTTCGGTGGCCACAACGTGGTCCTGGCGTTCCGCACGGTCTGACGCGCGACGCATGACGAAGGCCCGCCCCCGTGAGGGGGCGGGCCTTCGTCATGCGTCGGCAGAGGGGGACCGGGGCCGGTGGCTCCCGCTCGGCGGGGGTGGCCGGCAGGGCGTCGCGGACGGCCCGGCGGTCCGCGGACGTCGCCGATGGCGTCGGGGTCGGGAGCGTCCCGTCTCCGGCCCGGAGCGCGGCACGGGCGCGGCCGGGGTGCCCGGCCCCTGCCGCCGCAGGCGCGGAGGGCGAGCGGGGTCGCAGGCACGGAGGGCGAGCGGGGTCGCGCACGGCGCCCGCGCGGGCGCCCGGCCGGGACTCCACGACCCGCCGGTGAGCGGGGGTCAGACGACCTGGTGCAGCCAGCGGACGGGGGCGCCCTCGCCCGCGTACCGGAAGGGTTCCAGCTCGTCGTCCCAGGGCTTCCCGAGCAGCTTGGCGATCTCCGCCTCCAGCTGGGTCTCGCCCTGCGCGGAGCGCGCGAGGGCGGCCCGCAGCCGGTCCTCGGGGACCAGGATGTCCCCGTGCAGGCCGGTGACGGCGTGGAAGATGCCCAGGTCGGGGGTGGCGCTGTAGCGCTCGCCCTCGGCGGTGGCGCAGGGCTCCGCGGTGACCTCGAAGCGGAGCATCTGCCAGCCGCGGAGGGCGGAGGCGAGCTCCGAGGCGGTGCCGGTCCTGCCCTTCCAGGAGAACTCGGCTCTCCAGGTGCCGGGGGACGCCGGCTGGCGGATCCAGTCGAGCTGCACCCTCGCACCGAGGACGCCCGCGACCGCCCATTCGACGTGCGGGCACAGCGCACGCGGTGCGGAGTGTACGTACAGGACTCCACGTGTCGTCACCGGGACCTCCAGTGTGGGACGAGGTTCGCCTTGTCCAGCGGCCTCAGTAAACAGCATCAGGCGCAGAACGTCGCAAACCATCCAAAAGGGGACAGCATGTGACGTGATGTAATTTACCGGAGCCGGTCGGCGAAGGCGCCTCTGGTTCGACGGGGGAAAAGCTACCGTGCCGCACCGTCATCGGTGTGACGTACGGTCGGTCCGGGGGCGGGGGAACACGAAGCTTTCACCCGCCAGGACGCCGAAGGAGGGGCCCGGGATGCGCGGCCGACGCCGATTCCGTACCGCTGTCGCAGCCGCCACGGCCGCACTGTTGTGCGGCGGTGTGCTCTCCGGATGTACGGCCGGGGACCCGGAGGCGGCGGCTCCGAGCGCCCGGACCACCGCGCGTCCGACGCCGAGGCCCACCCCCCTGTGGGACGTCTCCCCCGCTTCCGTGGCGGCCGTCGGCGACTCCGTGACCCGGGCCTTCGACGCGTGCTCCGTCCTGTCGGACTGCCCCGAGGTGTCGTGGGCGACCGGGACGGACACCACCGTCAACAGCCTGGCGCTGCGGCTGCTGGGCCCTGCGAGGGTGGCCACCCACAGCTGGAACCTGGCCCGGACGGGCGCGCGGATGGCGGAGCTTCCGGACCAGATGGCCGGGGCCGCGGCCGAGAAGCCCGAGCTCGTGACGGTGATGATGGGGGCCAACGACGCCTGCCGGCCGACCCCGGACCTGATGACCCCGGTCGCCGACTTCCGCGCCTCGTTCGAGAAGGCCCTCGCCCGGCTGCGGGCCGGCGCGCCGAAGGCGCAGGTGTACGTGGCGAGCGTGCCGGACCTGAAGCACCTGTGGTCCACGGGAAGGGTGAGCCCGATGGGGCTCCAGGTATGGAAGTTGGGGATCTGCGGCGCGATGCTGGCGGACGCGGAGGACCTGGGTCCGGCGGCCGAGCGGCGGCGTGCGGCGGTCCGGGACCGGGTGGTGGCGTACAACGGGGTCCTGCGGGAGGTCTGCGCGAAGGACGCCCGCTGCCGGTACGACGACGGGGCGGTCTTCGGGTTCCGCTTCGACGGCGGGCAGTTGAGCCCCTGGGACTGGTTCCATCCGAGCAGGGACGGGCAGGCGCGGCTCGCGGAGCTGGCGTACCGGCGGATCACGAAGGAGTGAGGGACCCCGGGGCGGTTGTCAGGTGCCGCCCCGGGGCCGGTTCTCGGGGATCCCGGGAGGTCAGACCTCCAGGGTGGCGGTCAGCCGCGCGTCGGCGAGGGAGCGGGCTCCGACGACCTCGTACGCGCCGGTGACGAGGGTCCAGTCGTCCTTCTCGTCGTCCCAGATCTCGAAGGCGCGGCGGGGCAGCGCGATGACGGTCTCGACGGTCTCGCCGGGCGCCGCCTCGACGTTCGCGAAGGCGGCGAGCCAGCGGGCGGGGCGCTCGACGGTGTCGTCGACCGGCGCCAGGTAGATCTGGACGGTCTCGCGGCCGGGCCGGTCACCGGTGTTGGTGATCCGGACGGTGGCCGCGTCCGGGGCCGCGACCAGGGAGTCGTACGACCAGGTCGTGTAGCCGAGGCCGTGGCCGAAGGGGTACGCGGGGTTCACCCCGGCCTTGTCCCAGGCGCGGTAGCCGATGAAGACGCCCTCGGTGTAGTGCAGTCGTCCGTCGACCGGGGTGACCTCGGTGACGGGGACGTCGGCGAGGGCGGCGGGCCAGGTGGTGGGGAGGCGGCCGCCGGGCTCCTCGGCTCCGGTGAGGACGTCGGCGAGCGCGGCGCCTCCCTCCTGGCCCGGGAACCAGCTGAGCAGGATCGCGGCCACGTCCTCGCGCCAGGGCAGTTCGACCGGGGAGCCCGCGTTAACGACGACGACCGTGTTCGGGTTGGCGGCGGCCACGGCCCGTACGAGGTCGTCCTGGCGGCCGGGGAGGGCGAGGTCCTTGCGGTCGAAGCCCTCGGACTCGACGCGCTCGGTGGTGGCGACGACCACGACGGCGGTGTCCGCCGCGCGGGCGGCCTCGACGGCCTCGGCGATCAGTTCGTCGGGGTCACGGCGGGGACCGAGGTGGACGAAGGAGAACATGACGGCCGGGAGCGGGGCCGCGAACTCCTTGTCGAGGGTGTGGAGCAGGGAGACCTCGACGGTCTCGCCGGCGGTGAGCACGACCCTGGCGCGCTCGACCGGGGAGCCGAAGAAGGCCTCGAAGGGGTCGGTCTCGGGGCCCATGGCCTGGACGCCGTCGAAGACGGTCGCGCCACCGACGGACAGGGTGAAGGCGCCGAGGCCGCGGGTGCCGAAGGCGTGCTCGCCGGACTCGCGCGGGGTGAAGGTGCCGACGACCTCGATGGAGGCGAGGGCCTGGTGGGTGACGCCCTCGGGGAGGTCGTCACCGATCCACTGGACCTGGCCGTTGGGCAGGGAGCCCTCGCCGAGGAGGCGGCCCTCGGCGTCACGGCACCGGGCGCGGAGGGTGAAGCCCTGATCGGCGGGGGTGAGTTCCTCGCTGGGGTCGGCGCCGACGGTGAAGGTCAGCGCGCCGTCGGGGAGGGCGGCGGTGAGGCCGTCGAGCGGGGAGACGAGGTGGTCGGGGAAGACCTGGGCGGAGCCGCCGCCGAGGATCCGGGCGTCGCGGGCGGCGGCGCCGGAGAGCGCGACGGTGGTGCCCGCGGCGAGCGGCAGGGCGCCGCTCTCGTTGCGTACGAGGACGAAGCCGCGCCGGGCGATCTCGCGGGCGAGGGCGTCGCCGTCGAGGGCGGCGGGGGGCTCGGCGACGGCCGGCGGGGCGCCTTCGAGGGCGCCGACGCGGGCGGCGAGCCGCAGGACGTTGCGGACGGCGGCGTCGACCAGGGACTCCTCGACCTCGCCCGAGCGGACGGCGGCGGCGAGGGCCGGTCCGTAGACGGTGCCGGGGCCGGGCATGGCGACGTCGAGGCCGCCGCGGATGTCGCCGGTGGACGAGCGGGCGGCCATCCAGTCGGAGACGTTGAAGCCGTCGAAGCCCCACTCGCCGCGCAGGACCTCGTTCACGAGCTCGTGGTGCTCGGTCATCGTCACGCCGTTGACCTGGTTGTAGGCGGTCATGATGCCCCAGGGACGGGCGTTCCTGACGATGGCCTCGAAGGGGGCGAGGTAGAGCTCGCGGAGCGGGCGCGGGGCGATCCGGTTGTCGACGGTGAAGCGGTCGGTCTCGGCGTCGTTGGCGACGAAGTGCTTGACGGTGGTGCCGACGCCGCCGTCCTGGACGCCCTGGACGTAGCCGGTGCCGATGGCGCCGGTGAGGTACGGGTCCTCGCTGTAGGCCTCGAAGTGGCGGCCGCCGAGCGGGGTGCGGTGCAGGTTGACCGTGGGCGCGAGGACGACGTGGACGCCCTTGCGGCGGGCCTCCTGGGCGAGGAGGCGGCCGGCCCGGCGGGCGAGCGCCGGGTCCCAGGTGGCGGCGAGGGCGGTCGGGGACGGGAGCGCGACCGACGGGTCGTCGGCGGTCCAGCGGACGCCGCGGACGCCGATGGGCCCGTCGGACATGACCAGGGACCGCAGGCCGATCTCCGGCAGGGCGGGCAGGGACCACATGTCCTGGCCCGCGAGCAGCCTGGTCTTGGTGTCCAGGTCGAGCTTGCCGAGCGCCGTCTCGACGACCGCGTCCCTCACGGTCTCCGCGCTGGTCTCCGCCATGGCCGTACCTCCTCGTTGACGTACCGAATGACCCCGATGCGCCCATCGTGCACCCACCTACCTGTAGATCGGTAGGTGATGTAATCATCCTGTTACTTTCGTGTCACGGTGAAGAGGTACGGTCCTGTCGGACGAACCTGCGAAAGGGGCCGGGCGATGGTGCGGGCCAGGAGCGAGGAGCGACGCGCGGACATCCTGCGCGCCGCCCTCGAAGTGATCGCCGAGCGCGGCTACCGGGGCGCCACCCTGGGCTCCGTCGCCGAGCGCGTCGGGCTGACCCAGCAGGGACTGCTGCACTACTTCCCGACGAAGGAGGCGCTGCTCGTCGCGGTCCTGGAGGAGCGGGACCGCTGGGACACCAGCGGCGGCCGCGACCGGGAGGGCTGGCGGCTCGACCTCCTGGAGTCCCTCGTCGAGTACAACGCGATGCGGCCGGGGATCGTGCAGACCTTCTCCGCGCTGCTCGGCGAGAGCGTCACCGACGGGCATCCGGCGCGGGAGTTCTTCACCGAGCGGTACGCGCAGGTGCGGGCCAACATGGCGGACGTCCTGCGCCTGGAGTTCGGCGAGCGGCTGCCGGGCGGCCTCACCCCGGAGCGGGCGGCGCCGCTGCTCACGGCCGTGATGGACGGCCTCCAGTACCAGTGGCTGCTGGATCCGTCGGCGGTGGACATGCCGGGCGCCTTCCGGGACTTCCTGCGGCTGCTGCACGGCGGGGACGGTTCCGGGGAGCGCGGCTAGCGGGCGACCGCCGCCAGGTCCTCGGCCAGGAGGGCCGGGTCCGCGGTCAGGAGGGCGTGGACGGCCTCCAGGACGGGGAGCTTCGCCGCGGACGTGGCCAGGGCGACGTCCTTGGCGGCGAGGGCGACCGGGAAGTACGAGCCGGTGGCGGTGGCCCGGCCCACGGCGCCGGAGAGCGGGCCGGCGCCCAGCGTGCGGAGCGCCAGCTCGCGGGGCAGGCCGAGGGCGCCGGCGAGCGCGAGGGACTCGGCGACGAGGGCGACCCCGCCGATCACGGCGTTGATGAGGACCAGCTTGAGGGCGGCGCCCGTGCCGGGCCCGCCGCAGGGCGTGACGGTCCCGAGCCGGTCGAGGACGGCGGCGACGGGCGCGGTGTCGCCGCCCGCGAGGATCATCAGCTCGCCGGCGGCGGCCCGGTCGACGCTGCCCATGACGGGCGCGTCGATCAGGGCGACCCCGGCCGGGAGCCGCGCGGCGAGGGCGGCGACGGTGTCCGGGCCGACCGTCGAGGTGTCGATCCAGTGGGTGCCGGGGCGCAGCGCGGGGACCATCGCGTCGGCGACGGCGAGGGCGGCGTCCGGGTCGGCGAGCATCGTGACCACGACGTCGGCGTCCCGGACGGCCTCGGCGGGGGTCGCGGCGAGGACGGCCCCGTCGGCGACGAGGGTGTCGGCCTTCGCGGCGGTGCGGTTCCAGACGGTGAGCGGGTGTCCGGCGTCGAGGAGGCGGCGGGCCATCGGCAGGCCCATGGATCCGAGGCCGAGGAAGGCGGTCCTCTGCGGGGTGTTCTGCGGGGTGTTCAGCGGAGTCTTCTGCGGGATGTTCTGCGGGGTCTTCTCCATGGCGTCGACGCTAGATCCGGCCCACGCATGCGACAAGCGAATGTCTAGCATGGCTGCCATGCCCGTCTCGCATGGCCTGTACGAGGCCTTCCTCGCCGTCGCCCGCGCCGGCTCCCTCACGGCCGCCGCCCACGCCCTCGGATACACGCAGTCCGCGGTGTCCCGTCAGGTCCAGGCCCTGGAGGAGGAGATGGGCGCGGAGCTGTTCGAGCGGCTGCCGCGCGGGGTGCGGCTGACCGAGGCTGGCCGGGTGCTCCTGCCGCACGCCGAGGCGGTGCGGGACCGGCTGGCCGCCGCACGGACCGAACTGGCCGCCCTGCGCACGCTCGACGGCGGGCTGCTGCGGCTCGGGGCCTTCTCCAGCGCGACCGCCTCCCTCGTACCGCGCGCGCAGGCCGTCTTCCGGGAGCGGCACCCGGGTGTCGTGGTCGCGCGCGTGGAGGGTCCGTCGGCCAAGCACCTCGGGCTCGTCGCGGCCGGGGAGGAGGACCTCGCGGTGGTCGCTCCGGCGGCCGCCGCCGTCCCGCCGCCCGGCGTGACGCTGCACCCCCTGCTCGACGAGCCGATGCTGGTGGCCCTGGAGCAGGGACACCCGTACGCGCGGCGGCGGGCGGTGCGGCTCGCCGAGCTGGCCCGGGAGGAGTGGATCGTCGGCAACGAGCGCCTGGAGGACACCCTGTTCCGTCCGGCGGTCGCCGCCGGGTTCCGGCCGCGCACGGGTCTGCTCGCGCACGACTGGATCGCCAAGCTGGGGGCGGTCGCGGCGGGGCTCGGCGTCACGCTCGTGCCCGCGCTCGCCGCGGCCTCGGTGCGCCGGGACGTCGCGCTCGTGACGATCCACCCGGACGACGTCCCGTACCGCCGGATCTGCGCGGCCACTCCCACGGCCCCGACGGCCGCGGCGACCGCCTTCCTCGGCCTGCTCCGCGACACGGCGGAGGAACTAATACCCTCTAGCGCCACTTGATCCTTACAGGCGGCCGCGAGATGATGGCGGCCATGATCGTCGCAGCCACCCAGTTCTCCCCGGTCGCCGGGGACATCGACGCCAACGTCCGTACGATCGCCGCTCTGGTCCGGGCGGCCGGGGCGGAGGGGGCCCGGGTCGTGGTCTTCTCCGAGCTGTCGCTCACCGGGTACGAGCCGTCCCTGATCCGGGACACGCCCGCGCTGGTCCTCGCCGAGGACGACGCCCGCCTCGACCCGGTGCGGGAGGCCTGCCGGGCCGTGGGCGCGGCGGCCGTGGTCAACGGGCCGGTGCGCACGGAGGGTGCGGGCAGCGGGATCACCACGCTCGTCATCGGCCCGGACGGCTCGCTCCTCGCCCGCTACGACAAGCGGCACCTGTACGGGGTCGAGGCGGAGGTCTTCGCGGCGGGCACGGCCGACGGGCGGTTCGCGCTCGACGGGGTCCGGTTCGCCCTGGCCACCTGCTACGACAACCGCTTCCCGGACCTGGCCGCGCGGGCGGCGGCGGACGGATGCTCGGTGTACCTGGCGAGTTCCGTGCTGGGCGCCGACAACGACTCCTTCGAGACGGTGTATCCGGTGCGGGCCCGCGACTTCGGTCTGTACGTGGTCCTCGGCAACGTCCTGGGGGCCAACGAGGACGGCGTCGGCACCGGCAGGGCCGGGGCCTGGGGCCCGGACGGCGGGCGGATCGCGGACGCGGGCCCCGAGGGCCCCGGGTTCGTGCTCGCCGAGGTGGGCTGAGCGCGCGGAGGCCGGGGGGCCGGGGGGGGAAAGCGGGCCCAGGCCCCGGGAGACCCGCCGCGGGCAGCCGCGGCGCCGCCCCCGCCCCCCCCCCCGGGGGGGGGGGGGGGGGGGTGGCGGGGCCCGGGGGGGGGGGGGGGGGGGGCCCGGGGGGGGGGGGGGGGGGGGGGGGCGGGGGGGGCGCGGGGCCCCCCCCCCCCCCCCGGCCCGGGGAAGGCCGTCACGGAACCCCCGGTCCGCGACGGCCCCCCGCCCCCGTTACGGGGCGCTCAGGCCCAGCGTGTACGCGCCGGAGCCGCTGTACGCGTGGACCACGTACCGGTAGTAGCCCGCGGTGCCGTAGTAGCTGGTGTTCTCGTCGGCGGTCGCCGTGCCGCCGACGGCCACGTCCGCCCACGCCGACCCGTTCCACTTCTGCAGGTACAGGTCGTAGTCGGTGCCGGCCGGGCCGCGCAGGCAGCCCACGTGGGTGCCGGAGGTCGCCGAGTAGTAGTACGAGCCGTTGGGCTGGACCGCGGCCTGACCGGAGGTCAGGGTGCCCTGATACGTGTACTGGGTGTTGTCGCAGCCGGTGGGCGGGGTCGTGGTGCCGACCGACAGCTGGTAGGTGACCGTGTGCGTGGCGGAGCCCGTACCGGTGACGGTGATCGGGTACGTGCCGTTGGCGGTGCCCGCGGCGACCTGGACGGTCATCGTGGACGAGGAGCCGGAGGTCACCGAGGCGGGGCTGAAGGAGACGGTGACCCCGCTCGGGGCACCGCTCGCGGAGAGCTGCACGGTCTGCGCGCTGCCGCCGGTGGTGGAGGTGTTCACCGTGGAGGTCACGGAGGCGCCGGCCTGCACCGAGCCCGAGGACGGGTTCAGGGCGAGCGAGAAGTCCGGCGTGGTGGTGCCGCCGCAGTCGGTCTCACCGGACTGGGCCGGCACGCCGATCGCGTTCCAGGCCGCCTTCACGGCGTTGCACTCGGCGCTGCCGTAGGTGTTCTTGGCGCTCGTCAGGGTCGCCTTGCGGGCGGCGAGGTGGTTCCAGGAGGAGGTCTTCATGAGCAGGGCGCCCATGAAGATCTTGCCGGCCTTCTGGATGCCGACGCCGGTGACGGAGGACGGGCCGCCGGAACATATCGGGCTGTTGGGCTTGCCGCCGCCCGGGTTGGAGCCCTCGGCGAGCAGGTAGAACCAGTGGTTCTGCGGACCGGCCGCCGCGTGCACCTCGGTGCCGGAGGTCAGCTGGGTGTAGCAGTTGGGGTCGTTGTTGATGAGCGACGGGTTGTACATGTTGCGGATCGGCTGGTTGTTGCCGGTGAAGTTCAGCTTCTCGCCGACCGTGTAGTCCGGGGTGTCGTTCGGGTTGTTGGCGTAGTGCTCGGTGAGCGCGCCGAAGATGTCGCCCGTCGACTCGTTCATGCCGCCGTTCTCGTTGGACGAGCCCGAGCTGCCCGGCGTCCGGTCGAAGATCTCGTGACCGTACTCGTGCGCCACGACGTCGATGCCGGTGAGCTGCATGGTGCCGTTCTGGTTGCGGCCGTACGTGGTCTTCGTACCGTCGTAGTACGCGTTGACCTCGCTCAGCCCGGCGCGGGCCGGGACCATGCCGCCCTGGCCGTTCTGGCCGTTGTAGCCGAACCACTCCTTGAGCATGGAGTGTTCCTTCTGCGCCGCGTACATGATGTCGACGCAGGCCGTCACCAGGTCGTTGGCGCCGTTGTTGCCCCACGGCGAGGAGCCCGTGTAGGCGCTGCCGTTCTGGCCGCCGCACTTGAAGGAGCCGCGGCTGGTGTCGGTCATCGAGCTCGCGGCGGTGTCGATGGTGACGTTGCCGTTGTGGTAGCCGCGGCCGTCGGCGTGCAGGATCTTGTCGGTGGCGCGGGTGACGGACCCGGTGCGCGCGTCGACGAAGGTGTCGAGCGAGCTGGGGGCGTCCTCGGCGGTGCGGCCGATGACCAGGGTGTGCCAGGTCAGGACGGCCTTGCCGCCCTTGAGGAGCACGGTGAGCTCCGGTGCGCTCGCGCTCTCGACCGAGGCCAGCTGCCTGCGGGCGGTGGCGAGGGCCGCGGCGGCCGTCACCGTCGCCTTCGTGGAGACCCTGATGGCGGGGGCCGTGGCTCCGGTGACCTCGCGGACCTTGCCGGCGCTGTCGGAGACGACGACCGCGTCGCCGCCGACGACCGGGAGGCCGCGGTAGGTGCGCTCGTACGAGGCGTAGTACAGGCCGTTCGTCCAGGGGGTGACGGACGTCCGGACGAGGTCCTCGCCGGCGCCGTGCCGCAGCTCGTCCAGGCCGCTCGCCGCCGCCTTGTCCGCGGCGGCGAGCGCGAGGGCCTTGCCGTGCCCGGGCGGTACGGGCTGGGCCTGCGGTGCCGCGGCGGCGGGGCCGGCGAGGGCGGTCGCGAGGCTCGCCGAGAGCGCCAGGGCGGCCACGGTCGCCGTGAGTCTGGTGGGGTGCAACGTCTGCTCCGATCAGGGTGTGGATCGTGGTGGGGGAGACGGATCGTCGCGCCGAGTATGGGCGTGGACATGGCTAGTTCGGGACATCTCACGCGGCATAAGACGCGGGTTATGGTGCGCCCGTGCGCCGCTGCGTACGCTGCTGAAATGCAGCTGGAGTTGAGGCATCTTGAGGCCGTCTGCCGGATAGCGGAGGCGGGCAGTCTGGGGCGGGCCGCGGGGCGGCTCGGGGTCTCTCAGCCGGCCCTCTCCGCGCAGCTCCGCCGCATCGAGCGGGTCGCGGGCGGGGAGCTCTTCCTGCGCGGCCGGCACGGCGTGGAGCCCACCCCGCTGGGTGAGTTCGTGCTCTCCAAGGCGCGGCTCGTGCTCGGCGAGATGGACGCGCTGGCCGCCGGGGCACGGGCCGTCGCCCCGCACACCCCGCTGCGCCTCGGCTGCATCCTGCTCGTCCTCGTCGACCGGCTGCTCGGCGAGCTGGAGCGGGTCATGGCGGGGCAGGAGATCGCCGTCACCGTGGAGCACTCGGCGACGACGCTGACCCGGCAGCTCGGCGCCGGGCGGTACGACGCCGTGCTGTACGGGGAGGTCAACGACCACGAGGTGCCGCTGCCGGAGGGGACGACGGCGCGCACCCTCGTCCCCAAGGAGCCGTTCTGCGTGCGTCTCTCGGCGGCGCACCCGCTGGCGGGCCGGGAGCGGATCGCGCTCGCCGAGCTCGCCGACGAGTCCTGGATGACGCTGGTGGAGGACGACGACGGCGGCCCCGAGGCGCTGGTCGCGGCCTGCGAGAAGGCCGGGTTCACGCCCTCGCTGCGGCACCGGGTCGCGGACCGCAAGATGCACTACGACCTGATCGCCGCGGGCCGGGCGATCTCGATGAGCCAGCCGACGGCCCCGGCGGCGGAGGGCACGGTGCTGCGCCCCCTGGAGGGCGACCCGGTGACGGGCCGGATCCGGCTGGCCTGGAACCGGGCGGCGGTCCCCGCCCCGCAGGCGGAGCTGCTGTACGGGGCGGCGGCCCGCGCCTATCTGGCGAACGTCGGCAACAACGCCTTCCACCGGGCCTGGTGGGACGCGCGGCCGGAACTGCACCCGGTCCTGGAGATCTGAGCGGGCCCGGCGGGCTCAACGGGCTCAGTGGCTTCTACGGGCTCGGTGGGCTCAGCGGACCAGGCGGGCTCAACGGGCTCGGCCGGCTCAACGGACCCGGTGGGCTCAGCGGGAGAGGTGGTGCGATCCCCGCTCGTCGCCCGCGGAGGGGACGTCGCCGCCGTTCCGGTCGTCCCCGTCCGTGTCGTCCCCGCCGTCCCCGCCGTCCTCGCCCCGCAGGTCGCGGGCCATCAGGGTGGCACCGGCGACCGCTCCCGGCATGAGGAAGACGGCGACGAAGGGGACCAGGAAGGCGAGCGTCAGCGGGACGCCGAAGCCCAGGACGGCCAGCCGGCGCCCGCGGAGCAGCCGCAGCCGCTCCTTGAGCTCGACGCCCCGGCGCTGGAGCGCGACGGCCGTCAGCTCCTCGGTGAGGAAGAAGCCGGAGACGCAGAAGCCGATGGCGGGGACGACGGTCTGGCCGACGACCGGGATGAACCCGCAGGCGAAGAGCAGGATGCCGTAGAGCACGACCCGCAGCAGGATCCGCAGGCTGTCACGGGCCGAGATCCACAGTTCGCGCCAGAGCGGCAGGCCCGACTCGGGCACCTCGCCGCCCTGGCTGCGGTCGACCTCCTCGGAGAGCGACTCGTAGAAGGGCTGGCCGACGAGCAGGGTGACGGCGGTGAAGGTGATGACCGCGAGGAAGAGCCCGAAGGCGAAGACGAGGGCCGTCAGGGTGCCGCGGAAGAGCGCGAGCCAGGGCGAGGTCCAGTCGTCGGCGAACGGCGTCGCCCACGCGGCCAGGTCGTCGGCACCGTAGCCGAGGCCGACGAGCGCCGCCGCGTACAGGACGAGCGTCACGAGTCCGGGCAGCAGCCCGAAGCCGAACCACCGTCCGTGCCGGCCCACCCACTTCTGGCCCTGCAACAGGTACTTGAAACCCACCCCGAGATCACGCATGGAGGTCACCCTAACCGCCGGTCGGGCGGAAGGACTCCACGGTCGCCCCGAAGCGGCTCCTGGCCTCGTCGAGGCGGCCCACCGGCGCGGACACCCACACGTCGTACAGGGTCTCGCCCTCCTCCCAGGCGATGTCGAAGGTGTGCCGGGCCCCCTCGGCGCGGGTGAACCCGTCCCAGGTGAACTCCCAGCGGGCGGCGGGCAGCCCCCGGCGCGTCGTCTCCTCCACGGTGGCCCCGCGGTACCCCGGATTGCTCCTCGGGCCGTCCTCGTCGGAGGCGCGCATCACCCCGATCGCCCCGCCGGGCGGGACCGGCCGGATCCGCACCCCGACGCGGACGGCTCCGTCGGGCGAGGTGTAGATGACCCGCTCGCCGTCGGTCGTGCGGATCGCCCCGGCGGGGACGAGCAGGCTGAAGCCGCGCTCGTCGGTGACCTCCCGGGACGCTCCGCCCGTCCCGGAGACCGGGGTACGGCCCGGGGCCGGGGTGCTCGGCGGGGCCGACGTCGCCGTGGAGCCGGCGCCGGTCGTGCCGGCCGCTCCGGCCGCCGTCCCCGCCGGCGGTTCGTCCTGCATCGCGAGCAGCACCGCCACCGTCGCCGCCGCCGCGCAGACCGCGACGGCGGCCGTCACGAACGGCAGGGCGCGCGGTCCCCGCCGGCCGCCGCGCGGATTCCCGGCGGC
Source organism: Streptomyces sp. NPDC059695 (assembly GCF_042733785.1). NCBI lineage: Bacteria > Bacillati > Actinomycetota > Actinomycetes > Kitasatosporales > Streptomycetaceae > Streptomyces > Streptomyces sp. NPDC059695. Next base: position 33,220 of record NZ_JBHWFF010000002.1, read on the forward strand.
CGTGTCCGGGAGGGTCCCGCCGGGGACGGCCGGCCGAGCGCCGTCGCGCACGGTCGGGACGGGGGCGACCGCCGTCGGGGCCTCGCCGGCCGCGCACGCGGCGAGCATCCGGCGCGCCTCGGCGGCCCCGAGGCGCAGCTCGGGGTCCCGTTCCAGGAGGCCACGGACGACGGGTACGAGCGGTCCCATGGCCGCGGACGGCCGGATCTCCTCGTACACGATGGCGTGCAGGACCGCGCCGATCGAGTCCCGGCGGAACGGCGAGGTGCCCGTGGCCGCCGCGCACAGGACCGCGCCGAGCGACCACAGGTCGGAGGCGGGCCCCGCGTCGCCGCCCCGCATCCGCTCCGGTGCCGTGTACTCGGGGGTGCCGATGAAGGCGCCGGTCCTGCTGAGGGTGGTGGCGCCGGGGAGGCTGGCGATGCCGAAGTCGGTCAGGACCGCCCTGCCGCTGTCCTTCTCCAGGAGGACGTTGGCGGGTTTCACGTCCCGGTGCAGCACGGCGCGGGCGTGGGCGGCGGTCAGCGCGTCGAGCAGGTCGAGTCCGAGCCGCGCGGTCTCCCGGGGGGAGAACACCTGTCCGGCGGCGAGCCGGTCGGCCAGGGAGCCGCCGTCGACGAGCTCCATGACCAGGGCGGGGCGCCCCTCGTGCTCGACGACGTCGTGGACGACGATCACATGGGGGTGGCGGACCTGGGCGACGACCCTGGCCTCCCGCAGCGCGTCGGCGGGGTCGGCGCCGGAGTCGAGTGCGAGGGTCTTGACCGCGACCTGGCGTCCGAGCAGCTCGTCGGTGGCCCGCCGGACGACGCCCATGCCGCCCTGGCCGAGTCGCTCGCCCAGCCGGTACCGGCCGCCGATCAGCTCGGGACCGCCCTGTTCCGACCCGTCGTACGCCACGACCGCGCTCCCCCCCGTCCACCGACACGGACATGATGCCGCACGCCCGTCCGGACACGACGAGGGCCGCACCCCGGTCGGTCGGGGTGCGGCCCTCGTGCGGTGCGCGTCCGGGATCAGACGGCGAGCTCGACCGTGATGTTGCCGCGGGTCGCCTTGGAGTACGGGCAGACCTGGTGGGCCTTCTCGATCAGGCTCTTGGCCGTCTCGGCGTCCACGTTCGGGATGGTCGCCGAGATCTTGACGATGATGCCGAAGCCGTCGTCGTTCTTGCCGATGCCGACCTCGGCGGTGACCGTCGAGCCCGAGATGTCGGCGTTCTCGTTGCGGGCGACGACGCCGAGCGCGCCCTGGAAGCAGGCGCTGTAGCCGGCCGCGAAGAGCTGCTCGGGGTTGGTGCCCGCGCCGGAGCCGCCCATGGCCTTGGGCGGGTTCACGACGACGTCGAGCTGACCGTCGTCGGTGGCGACGCGCCCGTCACGGCCGTTCTCGGCGGTGGCGACGGCGGTGTAGAGAACGTCGGACTGCTGAATGGACATGCTGGGTACTTCCTTCTGCGGTTCGCCGCGACTCGCGCCCACGATCGCGACGGCTGAGGGAAGACTAGCGGGTCGCCGAGACGATCATCTTTCCGGTGTTGTCGCCGCGGAGCAGGCCGAGGAAGGCGTCGACGCCGTTCTCGATGCCCTCGACGAAGGTCTCGCGGTGCTTCAGCTCGCCCGAGGCGAGCCAGCCGCCGACCTCACGGACGAACTGCTCCTGCAGGCCGTAGTGGTCGCCGACGAGGACGCCCTGGAGCCGCAGCCGCTTGCCGATGATCATGGCCATGTTGCGCGGGCCGGGGACCGGCTCGGTGTCGTTGTACTGGGCGATCATGCCGCAGATGGTGGCGCGGCCGTGCACGTTGAGCGAGGAGATCGCGGCTTCGAGGTGGTCCCCGCCGACGTTGTCGAAGTAGACGTCGATGCCGTCCGGGGCGGCCTCGCGGAGCTGGTCGCGGACCGGGCCGTTCTTGTAGTTGAAGGCGGCGTCGAAGCCGAGCTCCTCGACGAGGAACTTCACCTTCTCGTCGGAGCCGGCGGAGCCGATGACCCGGGAGGCGCCCTTGAGGCGGGCCATCTGGCCGACCTGGCTGCCGACGGCGCCGGCCGCGCCGGAGACGAAGACGGCGTCGCCCTCCTTGAAGGAGGCGACCTCGAAGAGGCCGGCGTAGGCGGTGAGGCCGGTCATGCCGAGCACGCCGAGGTACGCGGAGAGGGGCGCGAGCGCGGGGTCGACCTTGGTGGCGTGCCGGGCCGGGACGTCGGCGTACTCACGCCAGCCGAGGCCGTGCAGGACGTGGTCGCCCACGGCGAAGCCCTCGGCGTTCGAGGCGACGACCTCGCCGACCGCGCCGCCGTCCATCGGCTGGTCCAGCTGGAACGGCGGGATGTACGACTTCACGTCGTTCATCCGGCCGCGCATGTACGGGTCGACGGAGAAGTGCAGGTTGCGCACGAGGATGCGGCCCTCGGCGGGCTCGGCGACCGGGGTCTCGCGCAGGGCGAAGTCGGCCGGGACGGGCCAGCCGTGCGGACGGGAGACGAGGTGCCACTCACGGCTGGACGCGGGAAGGACGGACATGAGCAGGACCTCCGGGGAAAGCTTGACATCGAAAAAGATTCACTGACTGAAACAACCATGCGCCTGGATATTTCATGTTGTCAAGTATCTGGGTAGGATGGTGCCCATGGCCACCTCACGCACGGACCCCCTGACCCTCGAAGTCGTCGAGCTGATCGGCACGGTCGTGGCGCGCTACTACGAGGAGTACGAGCAGGCGGCCGCGCAGCACGCGCTGACCGGCGCCCAGGCCCGCGTCCTCGGCCTGCTCTCGCTCGATCCGCTGCCGATGCGCCGCATCGCCCAGAAGCTCAAGTGCGAGCCGTCCAACATCACCGGGATCGTCGACCGCCTGGAGGCCCGCGGCCTGGTCGAGCGGCGGCCCGACCCGGACGACCGGCGGGTCAAGCTGGCCGTCCCCACGGACGAGGGCCGGGACACCGCCCGCCGGCTGCGCGAGTCCCTGGACTTCGCGCGCGAGCCGCTGGGCGAGCTCAGCGAGGCCGAGCGGACCCTGCTGCGGGACCTGCTGAAGCGGATGCTGGGCGCGGACGTGGCGTAACGCCTACACGCACCACCAGAGGAAACGGGTGCACGTCGGCGTGGGGTCGGGTGCCGGGGTCCGGCTCGGTGTCGGGCCGGTCGTCGACGGCACGGGGCCGCCCGGGGCCGTCGAGCCGGTCGGCGTCGGGCCGCTCGGCGTCGCCGTCCCGGAGGGCGGGGCGGACGGGGCGGCCGGGCCGGTGGTCGTCGGCGCGGCGGTCGGCCCGCCGTCACCCCCCTGACCGGTGCCGTCACCCGTACCGGAGCCCGTGCCCGCGCCGGGACGCGCACCGGAGCCGGAGCCCGTGCCCGGTCCCTGGCCGGAGCCCGAGCCGCCCGCCGCGCCGGATCCCGGGACCCGGCCCTGGCCGGAGCCCGTGCTCACCTGACGGGGGCGCGTGGGGACGGCGCTCGGCGCGCCCGTCACCGGGGACGGGCTCGAACCCTCCGGCGCCTCGGAGGTCTCCACGGGCGCGGGCGAGAGCGGGGTCTCGGTGGCCTCCAGCTCCTCCACGGCGATGGCGGCGCCGTTCTGCGGCGGATCCTCCAGGGCGAGCCGCGCCAGGGACAGCGTCCCGGCCGCGAGGACCAGGCCGACCGTCCCCACCAGGACCGTGCGGCCCCCGCGCGAGCGCGCCCTCCTGCCCCGCCGCGGAGCGGACCGGCCCCGGGCGGCGCGCCGGCCGCCGGGAGCGGGGCGCGGCGGTTCGAGCACGTCCAGCTCGTAGACGTGCTCGGGCGCGGGCCGGCCCGGCCCGTCCTGGGCCTCGGGCCGGTCCTCGTGGAACACGGGCCGGTCGGGCTCGCCGTACGCCGCGGGCCGGTCGGGCTCGCCGTACATGGGCCCGGCCGGTTCGCCGTAGCCGCGGTCCGGGGTGGGGACCGGTATGTGGGGGGTCTCGTACCGCAGTTCCTCGACGGGAGTCCCGCACCCGGCACAGGCGAGGGCCCCGTTGAGATGCCGCCGGCACGCGTGGCAGTAGTCCATGGGGCCCGCAGGCTATGCGGCCCGGTGCGGCGTCAGGTAGGCACAGAAGTGAGGATCCTGTGTGGAAACCGCAGGTCGTCGGCGGTGCGTCGTGATTCTCCCGCTTCGGGAAGGATCGCCTCCGCACGCTCCCTCACCCGGAGTGCGGCCTCCGGCACCGCCCGCACCGGCGCCCCGGGCGGCGCAGCCCAGCGCGCGCCGAGCCCCGGACGGCCGGACGATGCGAACAGGACCGCGCATCGCCGCGACCCGCCTCGCCCGTGCCAGCACCGCACTCCGGAGGATCCGCCGTGACCGTCAGCCTTGAGCAGCTGCGTCGTTGCCATGTCGCCGTCGACCTGGGTGCCGCCCGCACCCGGGTCTTCGTCAAGGGCGCCGGACTCGTCGTCGACGAGCCGAGCGTCGCCGCCGTCAACACCCGCACCGGGGCGCTGATCGCCGTCGGCGCCCTCGCCGAGAAGATGACCGGCCGCACCCCCGACTACATCCGGGTCGTCCGCCCGGTCTCGGGCGGCACGGTCGTCGACATCGAGATGGCGCAGCGGATGCTCCGTCACCTCCTCGGCGAGAAGCTGCGCCGTCAGCTGCGCCGCAAGCCCCGGCTGCGCGCGGCCGCCTGCACCCCGCACGACAGCGATCCGCTGGCGCAGCGCGCCGCCGTGGAGACCCTCGTCGGTCTCGGGGCGCGCCGGGTCGAGCTCGTCGACACCCTGATCGCGGCGGCCGTGGGCTGCGGACTTCCCGTCGAGCAGCCGACCGCGACCATGATCCTGGTGTGCGGGGCGGCGACCACGCAGGTCGCGGTGCTGTCGCTCGGCGCGATCGTCACGGCGGAGCGGATGCCCGTCGGCGGCGACGCCATCGACCACGCCGTCATCCAGCACCTGCGCCACCACCACGAGCTGATGCTGCCGAGCCAGTCGGTGCGTCCGCTGCAACTGGCCCTCAGCGGGAACGGCCTGACGACGCACGGGCCCGCCTGGACGGAGATCCACGGGCGGGACGTCGCCACGGGCCTGGCCCGGTCGGTGACCGTCGACACCGCCGCCGTGCGGGAGGCGATCCACACCCCGCTGACGGCGGTCCTCGACGGCATCGGGAAGGTGCTGCGGGAGTGCCCGCCGGACCTCGTGGCCGACCTCGCGGACCGCGGGATCATGATGGTGGGCGGCAGCGCCCTGCTGCCCGGCCTCGACCAGATGCTGCGCGAGGCGACCGGGATGCCGGTGCACATCGCCGAACGGCCGGACGTGTGCGCGGTCATGGGTCTCGGCGCGATGCTGGAGGGCAAGGTCCAGCCGATGGTGCTCGACCCGCTGGCGGAGCGGGACCCGTTCGCCGACGACGACGAGGACTGAACCCGCCGAAACCGGATGATTCGTACGACAATGAGACCATGACGATCATGGACGAGGACGCCGGGGCCGCCGGCACCGACGACGGCGGCCACGACGGCCCGGGAACCCCCCGCCTGCCCATGCTGCTCGAAGCGGTCCTCGGCGTCGGCTCGGACCTCGAACTCCGCACCACCCTCCAGCACATCGTGGAGTCCGCCACCGAGCTGACCGGAGCCCGGTACGGGGCGGGGGGGGGGGGGGGGCGCCCGCGGCCCCCCCCCCACCCCCGCCCGTAAACAGACCGCAAAAGACAAACATGAGGGCGGCGGGGGGGGGGGGGGGCCGCGCCCGCC
>NZ_JBHWFF010000002.1:38952-54680 GCF_042733785.1 Streptomyces sp. NPDC059695
AGCCGCCGCCCCCCCCTCAGCTCAAACACCCCCCCCCCCCCCCCCACCCGGGCCCCCCCCCCCCCGCGCCCCCCCCCCCCCCCGGGGCCCCCCGGGCCCCCCCCCCCCCCCCGCCACCGTCTCACCGAGCTCTTCACCTCCGGCATGACCGACGAGGAGCGGCGGCGGTGCGGCCGCCTCCCCGACGGCCGCACCGGGCTCCTCGGCGTCCTCGTCCAGGACCCGCAGCCGCTGCGGCTCGACGACCTGACGGCAGACCCGCGGTCCTGCGGCGTGCCCGCGGGCCACCCGGAGATGCGCACCTTCCTCGGCGTCCCGATCCGCGTCCACACCGAGGTCTTCGGCAATCTGTACCTCACCGGGAAGTGCGCCGGCGGCTTCACCGAGGAGGACCTGGCGCTGCTCCGCGTCCTCGCCTCCCAGGCCGGGATCGCCATCGGCAACGCCCGTCTGTACGAGACCGCCCGGCAGCGGGAGCGCTGGATCGAGGGCGCGGCGGCCGTGACCACGGCCCTGCTCACCGGTGCCACCGCCGAGAACGCCCTGACGACCGTCGCCGAACAGGCCCGCATCCTCGCCGGGGCCTCGGCCGGCGTGGTCCTCCAGCCCACCGGGGAGGGCGGGATGGAGATCGTCGCCGCCTCCACCACGGACGACCCGGGCGACCTGGTCGGCACGACGATCGCCCCCGGCTCCCCGGTCCTGGTCCAGCTGCTCGGCGGGGAGCCGGTGTTCGTCGAGGACTCGGCGACCGATCCCCGGATGACCACCCGTGTACGGTCCCGCTTCGGCCCGTCGATGATGCTGCCGCTGCAGAGCGGCGGGAAGCTCATCGGCACCCTCGCCCTGCCCCGGCGGCGCGGCGCCGCGCCCTACTCGGCGGTGGACCGGCTGCTGGCCTCGCAGTTCGCCTCGCAGGCGGCGCTCGCGCTGGTCCTCGCGGGCGCCCGGCACGACCGGGAGCGGCTCGCGGTCTTCGAGGACCGCGACCGGATCGCGCGGGACCTGCACGACCTGGTGGTGCAGCGGCTGTTCGCCACCGAGATGATGCTGGAGTCCACCCGGCGGCGGGCGGGCGGCACCTCCGACGAGGACGCGCTGCTCGGCCGGGCCGTCGACGAACTGGACTCGACGATCCAGGAGGTCCGGACGACGATCTTCGCGCTCCAGCAGCCGCCGGCGGACGCGCCCGCCTCCTTCCGGGGACGGGTGCTGCGCGAGACCGGCGGGGCGGCGGCCCTGCTGGGCTTCCAGCCGTCGGTGCACTTCGCCGGGGCGGTCGACACGCTCGTCGAGGAGGAGACCGCGGTCAGGCTCCTCTCCGTGCTGCGCGGGGCGCTCGCGGCGGCGCACCGGCGGCCCGGGATCGGCGCGATCACGGTCGAGGTGTCGGCGGGGGACGACGGCGCCCGGCTGCGCGTCGAGGACGACGGCACGCCGCCGACGACGGTGACCTGGCCCTGACCCGTATGGCCCCACCCGGCGCGCAGAGCCCCTCCCCCGGATCTTGACTGGTGGGGTGACCACCGAGACCAAGGCCCCGACCGCGGCGGCCTACCGCAACCTGGTGATGGCCACCATCGGCTTCACACTCACCTTCTGGGCGTGGGACCTGATCGCGCCGCTGGCGAGCTGGTACGGCGACCGGCTCGACCTCAGTTCCTTCGAGCAGTCGCTGCTCGTGGCGGTGCCCGTCCTGGTCGGCTCCCTCGGCCGGATCCCGGCCGGGGCGCTGACCGACCGGTACGGGGCCCGGCGGATGTTCCCGCTGGTGTCGGCGCTGACGATCGTCCCGGTGCTGCTCCTCGTCGTGGTCAAGGACAGCTACGCGCTGATGCTCGTCGTCGGCTTCCTCCTCGGCCTCGGCGGCACGACGTTCGCCATCGGCATCCCCCTGGTCAACTCCTGGTTCCCGCCCGCCAAGCGCGGGCTCGCGCTCGGGGTGTTCGGGATGGGCATGGGCGGTGTGGCGCTGTCCGGCTACTTCACGCCCCGGATCCAGAAGCACGGCGAGAACCTGCCGTTCCTCGTGGTCGCGATCGCCCTGGCCGCGTTCGCGGTGCTCGCCTCGTTCCTCATCACGGACCGCCCTGACCGGCCCGTGCCGACGGCGCCCCTGGCGACCCGCCTCGGCTCGGCGGCGCGGCTGCGGGTGACGTGGGAACTGTCGGCGCTGTACGCGATCGGGTTCGGCGGCATCGTCGCGTTCGGCGTCTACCTGCCGACGTACCTGAAGACCTGGTACGAGCTCGACCCGACGGAGGCGGGCACCAAGGCGGCCGGCTTCGCCCTGGTCACCGTGGTCTTCCGGCCGATCGGCGGCTGGCTCTCGGACCGCGTCCACCCGGCGCTCGTGACCTCCGGCGCCCTCGGGGTGGTCGCCCTCCTCGCGATCGTCCAGGCCTTCGACCCGCCGCTGTACCCGGGCGGCACGACCGCCCTGCTCATCATGGCCGCCGGGCTCGGCACGGCGAGCGGCTCCGTCTTCGCCCTGGTCTCCCAGGTCACCCCCCAGGCCAAGGTCGGCAGCGTGACCGGCATCGTCGGCGCGATGGGCGGCCTGGGCGGGTTCCTGCCGCCGCTGGTGATGGGCGCGATCTACAGCGCGAAGGGGTCGTACTCGATCGGCTTCATGCTGCTGTCGGACCTGGCGCTGGCGGGGTGCGTGTACGCGTACGGACGGATGCGGGGCATCAGGCCCGCGGAGGAGCCCCGGTCCCCCGCCCCGCCGGACCTGACGACGACCCACCCCTGACCACGCCGCCCGCTGCCCGTGTGGGCAATCGTCCCGCTTGGGGGTCCCCCCTGGACGAAGTCCTTGGGGGAGGGACGGGTGGGCACACGGGACGGCGCGCTTAGCGGCGCCTCCGCGTTCCGCGCCTGGACCCGCACCACGAGGTGCTGCACCTGTCGGTGCGGGTCCAGGCACTACAGCCTCCCGCGCCGGCAGGGGCGCCGTTCCGTTGTGCCCACCCGTTCCGCCCCTTGCGGAACGCCTGCCCACAACGGGGCGGGGTGGGCAGAATGCGCGGGTGACTCTCTTTCACGAGCTGGACGCGACGACCGACGACCGCCCCGCCCTCCGCTTCGGCGCGGACGTGCTGACCTACGCCGGGCTGGCCCGCGCCGCCGGTGCCCTCGGTGGCCGGATCGGCGGCATGGGGCGCGTCGCCGTCTGGGCCACGCCGACCCCCCGTACCGCCGTCGCCGTCGTCGCCGCCCTGCTCGCCGGTGTGCCCGCCGTGCCGCTCAATCCCCGCACCGGGGAGCGGGAGCTGGCGCACATCCTGGGGGACAGCACGCCCGACGCGGTGCTCGCCGGGCCCGGGGACGTGCTCCCGGCGGGCCTCGCGGAGCTCCCGCGCATCGACGTGGAGCTCGCCGGGCCCGGGGCGGCCGTCCCGACGGCTCCCGTCGACCCCGAGTCCCCCGCCCTGGTCGTCTACACCTCCGGCACCACCGGCCCCCCGAAGGGCGTCCTCCTCTCGCACCGGGCCGTCGCCGCGTCCCTCGACGCGCTGGCCGGGGCCTGGTCCTGGACGGCGGACGACGTGCTGGTGCACGCGCTGCCGCTGTTCCACGTCCACGGCCTGGTCCTGGGGATCCTGGGCCCGCTGCGCCGCGGCGGCGAGGTCCGGCACCTGGGGGCGTTCTCGGTGGAGGGCGTGGCCCGGGAGCTGGGCGACGGCGGGACGATGCTCTTCGGCGTGCCCACGATGTACCACCGGATCGCCGACGCGCTCGACGGGGACGAGACCCTCGCCGCCGCGCTGGCCGGGGCCCGGCTCCTCGTCTCCGGGTCCGCCGCGCTTCCCGTGCACGACCACGAACGGATCGCGGCGGCGACGGGCCGGACGGTGGTGGAGCGGTACGGGATGACCGAGACCTTGATGAACACGAGCGTCCTGCCGGGCGGGGACCCGCGCCCGGGGACCGTCGGGCCTCCCCTCGCGGGCGTGGACCTGCGGCTCGTGGACGAGGACGGCTCCGAGATCAGGGAGCTCGACGGGGAGACGGTCGGTGAGGTGCAGGTGCGCGGTCCGAACCTCTTCTCCGGGTATCTCAACCGGCCGGAGGCGACGGCGGCGGCCTTCGACGGCGACTGGTTCCGCACCGGTGACATGGCGGTCCGCGAGGCGGACGGCGGGGTGCGTCTGGTGGGCCGGAAGGCGACCGACCTGATCAAGAGCGGCGGCTACAAGATCGGGGCGGGCGAGATCGAGAACGCGCTCCTCGACCACCCGGACGTCCGGGAGGCGGCCGTCACCGGCGAGCCCGACCCGGACCTGGGCGAGCGGATCGTGGCCTGGGTGGTGCCGCGGGACGCGGAGAAGCCGCCGGCGGAGGCGGAGCTCGCCGACCACGTGGCGGGGCTGCTCGCCCCGCACAAGCGGCCCCGGGTGGTGCGCTACCTCGACGCGCTCCCCCGCAACGACATGGGGAAGATCCTGAAGAAGGCGCTGCCGGGCGGACGGTGAACGCGGGAGGGCCGGGCCCCTCGACCGACGGGGCCCGGCCTCACGCGGGTGCTACTTCACGCCGACCGCGCGGATCAGCTCCTGCGTGACGGAGCCGCCCCGGTCGTCGCTCGCCCCGGCCCGCAGCGAGACGGAGCCCGCGCCCTTCGGGATCCGCAGCTCGCCGGTCCAGGAGGAGCCGTGCGACGACTTCCTGAGCGCGACCTTCGTCCAGGTGGCGCCCTCGTCGTAGGAGACGGCCAGGGTGCCGGTGCCGATCGTGCCGGTGCCGGCCGCGCCCTTCACGTACTCGGCGGAGAGGCCGACGGGCAGCCGCCCACCGGCGCGGACGTCGCCGTTCAGGTCGGTGTCGACGTCGAGGCCGAGGTTGAGCATCGGCAGGTAGGTGATCCTGTCGGAGGGCGTCTCCGCGGAGCGGAACGTCCACTCGCTGTGGCCCTTGGTGCCGAGGCGCCAGCGGTCCGCGTCGAGCGCGGTGTCGGTGACGACCTTGTACGTGGCCTCCTCCGACGGCGCGTCCCAGGCGTAGGCGCCGGAGCTCATCTTGCGGTCGACGCGGACGCCGTTCACGTACACCTCGGTGTACTGGGTCATCGTGTCGTCGCTCCACACGTTGCCGAAGCCGGTGTGGTCGGTGCCCGAGTCGCCCCAGCCGGGGGTGTTGAAGCGCAGGTCGTTGCCGGTGCGCTGCTGGCCCCAGCCGAGGCCGGTGCCCAGCCAGGGGTGCCAGACGGGGCCGAACCATTCGAGCGCGGTGCGGCTGCCGCCCTTGTAGACGGACTGTCCGCCGCGCTGCTCCAGGGACTCGCCGAGGTCGACGGACTCGTGCCAGCGCTGGCCGGTGCCGGTGGAGACGTACTCGGTGCGCTCGGTCGGGAAGGCGATCCACTCCTTGAAGCCGAAGCCGATCGGGAAGGTGTCGGTGATCGAGTACCGGAACTCGCCGCCGAGCTCCTTCTTCCTGGTCGGCATCCGGAAGGTGGAGTCGATCGTGGCGAGTTCGTTCCTGCCGGGCCGGAAGACGAGGTCCTTGCCGATGGCGCCGGGGTGTCCCTCGGAGAGGTCGTAGGTGTACGGGGTGAAGCGGGTGCCGGTCAGCTCGGCGCGCTTGCCGCGGGCCGCGGCGGCGGCGAGCCGCTGCGCGTCGGCGGTGTTGACGGTGGCGACGGCGAGCGGCCGGTCCTCGTAGTCGGCGGTGCCGAAGAACGTCATCAGCCTGCCGGGCCGGTCGTCGGTGACGAAGAGGGCCTTGGCGCCCGCGTCCTGGGCGGTCTGGGCGAGCTGCTTCGGGTCGGCGCCCTCGGTGAGGCGGACGAGCACGGCCTTGCCGGTGGCGTTCTTGCCGGCGTACTCGGCGGGGGTGCCGGTGCCCGCGTCGACGAGGCCGAGGCGGTGACCGCCTTCGAGGAGGGTGGCGCCGGCCTGCGGGGTGGCGTCGGAGAGGCGGACGCCGTCGACGGTCGCCTCCAGGAGCGGCTTGCCGAGGCGCCAGACGGTCCGGTACTCGAAGGTGCCGGTGGCGGGCCTGCGGGTGGGCGCGGCGAAGATCGAGTCGTACGTCGGGGGGACCTGGACGGCTCCGCCGTAGGAGGCGCCGTTCGCCTCGCGGTCGAACTCCATGAGGAGCTGGCGGGTCTCGGTGCGCCGGTCGACCTCGGCGCGGATCTCGCGCAGCTGCCGCCCGTCGAGGGTGATCTCGCGGTCGCGGTCGAGGACGATCTCCGGCTCGGTGAGGAAGCCGAGGCCGAGGGAGTCCCTGCCGTGCGAGCCGCGGACGTCGAGGAAGGTGTCGACGGTGTACGTGCCGGGCTTCAGGCGCAGTTCGAGCGTGCCGGACTCGCCGACGGCGGCCGGGAAGGGGTCCGTGTTCCCGATGAGCTGCTGGACGCCGAGGTGGGCGGGGGCGGGGGCGCCGTCGCGGTCCTTGACGTGGACGGTGAGGGTGTAGCGCTCCTCCTCCTTCACGAGGCCGAGCGCGGTGTGCGCGACGGCCGCGCCGCCGGCGGTGGCGGTGATCCGGCCGGAGGACTGGCCGACGGGGGCCTTGGTGCCGTCGCCGGTGACGGTGGTGGACGCGGAGCCGTGGGCGGGGACGGTGAGGGAGGTGTCGGCGAGGGCGGCGACCCCGGCGGGCATGCCCTCGACGGCGAGGTTCAGCTCGACCGGGGTGCCGGAGGAGTTGGTGTAGGTGACGGTCCTGGTGACCGGCTTGCTCTCCTCGTACGGCCACGAGGTGAAGCCGAGGTCGGCGGAGCCGGTGGCGGTGATGTCCGCGGCGATCGCGGCGGCCACGTCGACGCGGCCGGCGCCGAGTTCGTACGCGGTGGCGTCGAGGGTCTTCGACGAGGACATCAGCGCGTTCTTCAGCTGGGCGCCGGTCCAGTCGGGGTGCTTCTCGGCGAGCAGTGCGGCGACGCCGGCGACGTGCGGGGTCGCCATCGAGGTGCCGCTCATGGTCGTATAGGGGCCGCTGCCGGCGACGAGCTGGGAGCGGGCGGCGAGGATGTCCACGCCGGGCGCGGACACGTCGGGCTTGAGGCCCTGGTCGCCGTAACGGGGGCCCTGGCTGGTGAAGTAGGCGGCACGGTCGTCGGAGTCGACGGCGCCGACGGTGAGCGCGGAGTCGGCGGCGCCGGGCGAGCCGATGGAGCCGGGGTAGCCGGAGTTTCCGGCGGCGATGACGAAGAGGGCGCCGGTCTCGGCGGAGAGGGTGTTGACGGCCAGGGCCATCGGGTCGGTGCCGTCGCTGGGTTCGCTGGAGCCGAGGCTCATCGAGACGATCTTCGCGTCGATGTCCTTGGCGGCCCACTCCATGCCCGCGATGATCTGCGACTCGCTGCCGGAGCCCTGGTCGCTGAGGACCTTGCCGACGGCGAGGGTGGCGCCGGGGGCGACGCCCTTCTCCTTGCCGTCGCTCGCGGCGCCGGAGCCGCCGACGGTGGAGGAGACGTGGGTGCCGTGTCCGGCGCGGTCGGCGACCTCCTGGCCCTCGATGAAGGACCTGCTCTCGGTGACGCGGCCCGCGAGGTCGGGGTGGGCGAGGTCGGCGCCGGTGTCGAGGACGGCGACCTTGACGCCCTTGCCGGTGAGTCCGGCCTCCCAGGCCTTCGGGGTGCCGATCTGGGCGTTGGACTCGGCCATGGCGGCCCGGACGCGGCCGTCGAGCCAGACCTTGCCCGGGGCGGCGGCGGTGCGGGCGGCGCCACGGGCGGTGAAGCCCTGCCAGAAGGCGGCGGGGTCGGTGGCGGTGACGGCGGCGCCGCCGATGCTGGGCAGGGCGCGGACGGTCTCGGCGCCGCGCGGGGCGGCGGCGGTGCGGGCGTTTTTCCCGCCGTACGTGACGATGAGCGGGAGTTCGCCGGTGACGCCCTGCTCGACGAGGCCGGTGACGTCGAAGAGCCGCGGGTCGAGCGCGCCGGAGTCCAGGTAGGGGCGGGCCTCGTCGGGGACGACGGTGACGCGGCCGTTCGCGGTCTGGGTGCGTATCGCGCCGGTGGCGCCCTTCGCCCGGTCGACGGTGACGGTCCTGCTCCCGTCGCCGAGGTCGGTGAGGGTGACCCTGTCGCCGGTGACGAGGGTGACGGTGGTGCTCGTCGCGGACGCCTTGAAGGTGGCCGGCACAGGGGGTGCGGTGTTCGCGGCGGAGGCGGTCTGCCCGGCCGTGAGCATCACGAGGGAGACGCCCGCGGCGAGCAGCGCGGCCCTCCCTCTGTCGAAGGGTGTGGTCCTCGACGTCATCGTTCGAACTCCTCGCGGACCCGGGGTCGGGGGTGTTCCGGGTGCCGCGAGGAGTCTTGGCCCGTGGGGCGGGTGTTGACCCCTGTCGCTCCTGGCGGTTATGTGCCGTGGCGGCCAACCGCCAGGACGGGTCGGTCCGTTCGGGGGTGAATGGTCACGGAGTCGGGTCGAGGGCGTCATAGCGGCGGAATCCGCGCCCGTACAGGGCGAGGACTCCGACCGCCAGGACGCAGGCGATCCCGCCTCCGGTGATGGCGACGGCGGGCGAGGTGAGGTCGGCGACGGAGCCCGCGAGGAAGTCGCCGAGGCGGGGCCCGCCGGCGACGACCACGATGAAGACGCCCTGGAGCCGGCCGCGCATCTCGTCCGGGGCGGCGACCTGCATCATCGTGTTCCGGAAGATCATCGAGACGGTGTCGGAGTACCCGGCGAGGGCGAGCATGAGCAGCCCGAGCCAGAGGTTCCGGGTGAGCCCGAAGACGGCGATGGCGGTGCCCCAGGCGGCGACGGCGAGCAGGATCGCCTGCCCGTGGTGGCGGATGCGGCCCTGCCAGCCGGACAGCACGCCGCCGAGGAGCGCCCCGAACGCGGGCGCGGCGACGAGGAGTCCGGCGGTCTTGGCGTCGCCGCCGTACCAGAGGACGGCGATGGCGGGGAACAGGGCGCGGGGGTGGGCGAGGATCATCGCGCAGAAGTCCGAGAAGAACGTCATGCGCAGGTTGGGGCGGGTGGCGAGGAACCGCAGCCCGTCGAGGACGGAGGCCCTCTTGTCGCCCGTCCGCTCGGGGAGCATCGACGGCAGCCGCCACATCGCGTAGAGGCTCGCGGTGAAGGCGACGGCGTCCACGAGGTACGCGGTCTGGTAGCCGGCGAAGCCGACGATCAGGCCGCCGAGGCTGGGCCCGACGAGCGTGCCGAAGGTCATGACCATCGAGTTGAGCGCGTTGGCGGCGCGCAGCTGCTCGGGCGGCAGGAGGCGGGGGATCATCGAGGAGCGGGCGGGTGCGTTGAGCGCGGTGCACATGGCCTGGAGGGCGACGATCCCGTACAGGAACCAGACGTGCTGGAAGCCGGCGAACGCGGCGGCGGCGAGCGCGATGGAGAGCACGGCGGAGCCGCTCGCGCTGGCGAGGCCGAGCTTGCGGCGGTCGACGGTGTCGGCGATGGCGCCGCCGTACAGGCCGAAGACGACGAGCGGGACGAGGGAGCAGAGCCCGACGAGCCCGACGGAGAAGGGCGAGCGGGTGATGTCGTACACCTGGAGGGAGACGGCGAGCGCCGTCATGCCCTGCCCGACCCAGGAGACGGTGTTCCCGAACCAGAGGCGGCGGTAGTGGGCGGAGGTGCGCAGCGGGGTGAGGTCGGCGAGGACCTTGCGGCGGTCCTGTTCCCGGGTGGCGGTCACGCGACGTCGTACCGCAGCTCGGGGCGCTCCCAGTGGATGCTCCCGGCGGGCGGCACGGTGCCGGTGCGGACGGCGCCGGTCCGCAGGTAGAACTCCTCGGCGGGCGGGTGCGCGACGACCCGCACGGAGCGGAGCCCGGCGGCCCTGGCCCGCTCGGTCATGTGCTCCATGAGGAGCCGTCCTATGCCCCGTCCCTGGGCGGCGTCGGCGACGAACGCGAGGTCGAGCTCGGCCTCGTCGACGAGGAGCGCGTAGAAGCCGAGCACGCGGCCGCCGTCGGCGTCGTCCACGGCGGCGTAGACGGGGTGGTGCTCGATGTACGGACCGCCGACCTGGTAGCCCTCGACCATGGCGGCGTAGTCGCCGCGGTAGGCGCCGGAGGTCCGGACGAGCCTGGTGAGCCGCTTGGAGTCGTCGGCGGTGGCGCGCCGGATGCTGATGTCGGACATGGAGCGAGTATAGGAGCGATCAGGCTAGCCGCTCCTTACAATTCGATGAACGGGCCACGGCCCCGCCCGTGCCCTCCTCCCCCGCCCGTCCCGCCTCCCGCCCGGCGGCCTCGTGGATGAGCGTCGCAGCGCGGCGGAAGGCGTACGACCTGGGCTCCTGCGGGGCGTCCCCCGCGCCCGAGTCAGACCCCGGGGTCTCCGGGCGTCGCGGCGCCCGGCCTCCGTTCCGCGAGGCGCATCGGCTGGGGTCCCGGGGAGAGGACGAGGCGCGGCACCGGGCGGGGCGGGCGCGGGGTGACCGGGGTCAGGCTCCAGCGGGAGGCGATCGCGGCGAGCGCGAGAGTGGCCTCGGCCGTGCCGAACGCGTCGCCGACGCACTTGCCCGCGCCGAGCCCGAACGGCAGCCAGGCGTCCCGCGGCACGTCGCCCGACGCCCACCGCCCCGGGGCGAAGAGGGCGGGTTCCGGGAAGAGTTCGCGACGCCGGTGGAGCAGGTAGAGGCAGCAGATCACGATGGAACCGGGCGGCAGCGGCATTCCCGCCAGCTCGGTCCCGCGGATCGTGGTGCGGGTGATCGCCCAGGCCGGCGGGTAGAGGCGGAGGGTCTCGCGCACCACGTCGGCGGTGTACGGCAGCCGGGGCAGGTCGGCCGGGGCGGGCGGGCCGCCGGCGAGGACCGCGTCGAGCTCCGCGTGCAGCCGGGCGGCGGCCCCGGGGTGGTCGGCCAGGAGGCGCAGGGCCCAGGCGACGACCGAGGAGGTGGTCTCGGCGCCGGCCAGGACCAGGGTGGCGACCTGGTCGCCGAGTTCGGCGTCCGACAGCGCCCGGCCGTGCTCGTCCCGGACGGCGAGGAGCAGCGAGAGGGCGTCGCCGTGGTCCACCCCGGCAGCCCGGTAGGCGGCGACGATGGCGGCGACGCCCGTGCGCCAGCGGGTCAGGGCCCGGCGGTAGCGGCGGCGGGCCGGGGAGGGGACCCGGTCGACGGCGGGTGCCACGACCCGCGTGTAGAGCCCGCGCAGCAGCACTTCGAGGGCTTCGCGGAGCTCCTCGGCGGCGCGCGGGGCGATGCCGGCGGAGAACAGGGTGCGGACGGCGACGGCGGTCGTGAGCCGGAACGCCTCCTCGGTGACGTCCACGACCGCTCCCGGCCGCCAGCGCGCGGTCAGGGCCCCGGTCTCGGCCGCCATCACGGTGGTGTAGCGGTCCATGAGGGACGGGTGGAAGGCGGGCTGGAGGGCCAGGCGCTGGTCGCGGTGCTCGGCGTTCGGACAGGTGGCGAGGCCGTTGCCGAGGAGCGCGCGGACCTTCTCGTACAGGACACCGCTCCGGTCGAAGGAGCGGCGGTCGGTGAAGACGCGGCGGACGAGCGCGGGGTGGCTCACGACGTGGACGGTCCGGGTCCCCATCCGCACCCGGACCACGTCGCCGTGACCGGGCAGCGAGTCGAGGAAGGGCAGCGGCCGGAAGACCAGGCGGGGCAGGTGCCCGAGCAGCGGCCAGGCCCCGGGGGCGTATCCGTAGCGGGGAGGGTCCGGGAGGGACGGCTCGGCCGGGAGGGTCATCGCGGGCCCACTCCCGCCGTGGTCACCGCGAACGCGCCTTCCGCGGGCCGCCGTTCATGGTCCGCGAGGGCCGACTCCCGGGCGACGGAGAGCGGCCGCCCGGAGACCGTGACCGGCAGGGCGTGGACTCCGGCGGCGGGGGTTCCCGCGAGGCGGAGCGGCCGCCGGACGCACGGGTCGGCGACGGTGAGCGGGGTGTGGCGGGCGTCAAGGCCGCGCCGGAGCGCCCACCGTCCGATCCGGTACGGCGGCCGGCCGAGGACGACCCGGCTGCCGAGCACCACGTCGGGGGAGAGCCGGTCGAGGGTGGCGAGTGGTACCGCCGGGGAGGTTCGGGTCGGATCGCAAGATCGCACAGCCCGCCACGATACGTCATCGTGCGAACGCGTCGCGTGACGGTCGGTACGCCTCGCGCGACCGGCACATGAAGCGACAGCACCGGGCGCGACCGCCCCTCGGCGTCGGCATGCCGTGCGGGACGGGCGAGGGGGTCGTCCTGGACGCGCCCGCGACGGCCCGGGGCCCGGCCCGGCGTCGCGGGCCCCGCCCAGGAAGGCTCCGGCGGGCGCGACGCGGCCCGGCCGGGCCGCGAGCCCGGACCGGCCGGCGGGGCGCCCCCTACGCGCCGGTCGCGCAGGAGGCGAGGTCGTCGGGGTCGACGGCGTCGAGCCGGGCGGCCAGCGCGTCGAGGCGCTCCCGCAGCTCGCCGATCTCGTCCAGGCCCAGGCCCGTGGCGGCGGCGATCCGGCGCGGCACGCCGAGGGCCTTCCCGCGCAGGGCGGCCCCCTCGGCGGCGAGGCGGACGGTGACGGAGCGCTCGTCCTCGGGACTGCGGCGCCGCTCGACGTGGCCCGCCGCCTCCAGGCGCTTGAGCAGCGGCGACAGGGTGCCGGAGTCGAGCCGCAGCCGCTCGCCGATGCCCTTCACGGGCAGCTCGCCGTGCTCCCAGAGCACGAGCATGACGAGGTACTGCGGGTAGGTGAGCCCGAGCTCCTTGAGGGCCTCGCGGTAGACGCCGTTGAAGGCGCGGGTCGCCGCGTGCAGCGAGAAGCAGATCTGGTGGTCGAGGCGGAGGAACTCCGCGTCCGGGACCGTGTCGAGCGTCTCCATGTCTCCAGGATACGCGAGACCCCTCACACGCGATTGAGTTGTGCACAATTGAATCGTGCGCTATCAATGAGGGGTCACCCCTTCTCGGAACCGGACAGGAACGGAAGAAACCATGGACGCGATCTACACCGCCGTCGCCACCGCCAACGGCCGCGAGGGCCGCGCCGTCAGCTCCGACGGCCACATCGACCTCCCCCTCGCCCACCCCCAGGCGCTCGGCGGCGACGGCCGGGGCACCAACCCGGAGCAGCTCTTCGCCGCCGGGTACGCGGCCTGCTTCGCCAGCGCCATGGGTGTCGTCGCCCGCCAGGAGAAGATCGACATCTCCGAGGCCTCCGTGACCGCCGAGGTCTCCATCGGCAAGGACGCGGCCGACGGGGGCTTCGGCCTCGCGGTCGTGATGCGCGCGGAGTTCCCCGACCACCTCCAGGGCGAGGCCGGCCTGGCCCTCCTGGAGAAGACGCACGCCTTCTGCCCGTACTCGAAGGCCACCCGCGGGAACATCGCGGTCGAGCTCGTCGTCGAGTAGCCCTCCCGGGCAGCCCTCCGCGACAACGCTCCGAGCAGCCCTGCACGGCAAGGCTCCGAGCAGTTCGACGTGGCTTTCTGTTGGTTCTGGTCCGCCCCTGGTGATCATCTCCTCACCAGGGGCGTTCGGTTGTGAGTTTTCACGTTCGGGCACGGGGGATTCGTCTGCCGTACGACGGGCAGTCATGGGACGGCCGCCGGGCGGTGGTTCGGGGGCGCTCTCCTGTGGGGCGCCCGTCGACCGGTCCGCACGGTCGCCGTACCCGCACCCCCACGCACGCACTCACACCCGGAGGGCAACTCCCCCATGGCCGACCTCAACCGCCGCCGGTTCCTTCAGCTGACCGGCGGCGCCGCCGCGTTCACGATGCTCTCGGACAGCATCGCCCGCGCCGCCGCGATACCGGCGCAGGGATCCACCGGAACGATCCAGGACATTGAGCACATCGTCGTCCTGATGCAGGAGAATCGTTCCTTCGACCACTATTTCGGGGCGATGAAGGGCGTGCGGGGCTTCGGCGACCCGCGCCCGGTCACCCTCCCCAGCGGCAAGTCCGTCTGGAACCAGGAGGACAACTCCGGGAACGTCACGCTCCCCTTCCGGCCGACCAGCGACAAGCTGGGCATGGAGTACCTCCAGGGCCTGAACCACGACTGGCAGGGCGGCCAGAGCGCCTTCAACAAGGCCAAGTACAACAACTGGATCCCGGCCAAGACCAAGGCCACCATGGCGCACCTCACCCGTGAGGACATCCCCTTCCACTACGCGCTGGCCGACGCCTTCACCATCTGCGACGCGTACCACTGCTCGTTCATCGGCGCGACCGACCCCAACCGCTACTACATGTGGACCGGCCACGTCGGCAACGACGGCACGGGCGGCGGCCCCGTCCTCAACAACGCCGAGGCGGGCTACGGCTGGACGACCTACCCCGAGCGCCTGGAGTCGGCGGGCGTCTCCTGGAAGATCTACCAGGACATCGGCGACGGCCTGAACGCCGGCGGCTCGTGGGGCTGGATCAGCGACGCCTTCCGCGGCAACTACGGCGACAACTCCCTGCTCTACTTCAACAGCTACCGCAACGCGCAGCCGGGCAACCCGCTCTACGACAAGGCCCGCACGGGCACGAACGCCAAGGCCGGCGAGGGCTTCTTCGACATCCTGCGCGCCGACGTGCAGGGCGGCCGGCTGCCCCAGGTCTCCTGGATCGCGGCCCCGGAGGCCTTCTCGGAGCACGCCAACTGGCCCTCGAACTACGGTGCCTGGTACATCGCGCAGGTCCTGGACGCGCTGACCTCGAACCCGGACGTGTGGGCCCGTACCGCCCTGTTCATCACGTACGACGAGAACGACGGCTTCTTCGACCACGTCGTCCCGCCGTACGCCCCGGGGTCGGCCGCGCAGGGCCTGTCCACGACCGCGACCGCCCTCGACTACTTCGGCGGCAAGACCGGCTACGCGGCCGGCCCCTACGGCCTGGGCCCGCGCGTCCCGATGATCGTCGTCTCGCCCTGGTCGACCGGCGGCTACACCTGTTCGGAGACCTTCGACCACACCTCGGTCATCCGCTTCATGGAGAGCCGCTTCGGCGTCCGCGAGCCGCAGATCTCGCCCTGGCGCCGGGCCATCTGCGGCGACCTGACCTCGGCCTTCGACTTCACGCGGACGAACACGCAGCCCGCCCCGCTGCCGCCGACGGCCGGCTACTACCCGCCGGACAAGAACCGCCACCCCGACTTCCCGGCCACCGCCCCGGCCGTCGGGACGATGCCCCGCCAGGAGCGGGGCTCCAAGCCGACCCGCCCGCTGAAGTACGCCCCGTACGTGGACGGCGCGGCGGACGTGTCGGCGGGCACCTACCGCCTGACGTTCAGCGGCGGCCCGGCGGCGGGCGCCCAGTTCTACGTGACCTCGGCCAACCGCACCGACGTCCCGTGGACCTACACGGCCGAGGCGAACAAGTCGATCGCCGACACCTGGAACACGAAGTACTCCAAGGGCGTGACCGACCTCTCGGTCCACGGCCCCAACGGCTTCCTGCGCCGCTTCCGCTCCCCCGGCAAGACGGCCGTCCCGGAGGTGACCGCCCGCCACAACGCGAGCACGGGCCGCCTCGACCTCACGTTCACCAACGCGGGCACCACCGCGACCGTGACCGTGACCAACGCCTACGGCGGCGCGCCCACGACCCTCTCGGTCGCGAAGGGCGCCACCGTCACCCACACCGTGGACGTCTCCGCGGCCCACCACTGGTACGACGTCACCGTCACGTCCTCCGCGAGCACGGACTACGCCCGCCGCCTCGCGGGCCACGTGGAGACGGGCTCGGCGAGCGTCTCGGACCCGGCCACCCTCACGTACTGAGCGGCGTCCGCGCCGGCGGCAGCCCCCCCCCCCCCCACCCACCGCCCCAACCCCCCCCACCCCACCAACACCCCCCACACCCCACACAACCAA
>NZ_JBHWFF010000002.1:54690-99316 GCF_042733785.1 Streptomyces sp. NPDC059695
TATGTGCTCTGTGTTTTTTTTTTTTGTTATTTTTTATTATAGAGCCAATCCGGGCGGCGCGGGCGCGGCGCGCCCCGCGCCCCCCCCCCCCCCCCCCCCCCGCCCCGCGGCCGGAACCGCGGACCACAGGAACCCGGGACACGTACAACCATTCGACGAACCGGGCTGTCCCAGAGGGTGTCGCCTGCGTGACCGCACGGGCGACAGCAGGTCTCGTTCTTCTGGGGGTTGTCATCCTGTACCCGCACTCCGCGCGTTCCGTCCGCACCGGCCGACGTCACCTCACGGCCGCCGTCGCCACGGCCCTCGCCGTCACCCTCGGCGGGGCCGTCCTCACCGCCGCCCCCGCCTCCGCCGCCACCGACGCCGTGACGGCCGAGGCGGGGACCACGAACCCGAAGCCGGTGGTGCTCAAGGCCACCGACCGGCTCGACGCCGTCGGCGCGACCGGATTCGTCGCGGGCGGACGCTGGTACGCGTACGCGGACGGCAGTTCCGTGCCGCTGACCGCGCCGAGCTACGACAGCGCGGGGGGCGATGTCGTCGCGACCGGTGACGACTACGCGCTGACGGCGTCCCGCGTCGTCACGCTGCACGACATGGCCACCGGCGCCGCGCCCGTCACCTTCGACCTGAACAGGCTGAACGCCCGCTACGTGAAGGCCGTCGGCCCCGCGTCCCTCCTCGTGCAGGTGGCGCTGGAGGACGGCTCCGTCGAACTGCGGCTCGCCACCGCGGACGGGGACCGGATCAGCCAGCGGAAGATCGCGGGAGTCCCCGCCGGGAAGACCTGGTTCAGCGCCTCCACGCCCCTGAACGGCTCCGTCGCCGTCCAGTACTTCTCGGGCGCGGACACGGCCCGCAAGGCCCAGTACGCGGTGGTCGACCTCGCCGCCGCCGAGGCCGTCTCCGTCCTGGCCACCTCGCCCACCCACAACGGCGACGTCAGCCTCTCCGCCACGCACGTGCTCGCGGCCACCACGAAGGGCGCCGAGGGCTACCGCGGCTTCGTCGCGCTCGACCGCGCCACCGGCGAGGAGACCCCGGTCGACCTCGGCCTCGACTCGGACCTGGTCACCGGACTCACCGGCTCCTGGGCGACGTACGCCGCCCGGACCGGCCTGACCGACGAGGGCATGCTCGACGAGACGCGCAAGGCGCTCGTGCCGCTCCGGGCCCGGTCGCTGACGAGCGGGGAGTCCGTCCGGCTCCTCGACCACGTCTCCAAGGCCCTCACCGCGCCCGACGGTTCGCTGATCGCCGAGGGCGGCACCGTCAAGGACGACGAGGGGCTCTACCGGATCGCCCTGGACGCGGACGGCAGGCCCACCGCCCGCCTCGTCGCCTCCAAGGGCGTGCCGACCGAGGTCGTCCCCCGGGGTACGGACATCCCCTACTCCGTCCGCCTCGACGGGAACACCACCCTCAAGTGGCGTTTCTCCCGGGTCAACATCGACGTGCACCTCACGCTGCGGAACCGGGCCACCGGCGCCTCCTTCTCGTACACGATGCCCCTCTCCACCGAGTCCGCCGGCTCGCCGTACTACTACGGCGACAACACCGTCGGCATCACCTGGGCGCGCATCGCCGAGCTGTCCCAGCTGGGCAGGGACGCGCGTTCCGGCATGTACGAGTGGACCATCCGCGCCGTCCCGCAGAACGGCGTCGGCCCGGACGCGGAGACGTCCGGCACCTTCCAGGCCACCCACCTCGCCGACCTGCACGACATCAAGCAGAACGGGGGCCCGTCGCTCGTCCTCCGGGACGCCGCCGGGCAGATGAAGCGGATCGACACCCGCTACGACGCCGCCACGAAGACCCTCAAGCCGACCGGGGCGCCCGTCGCCGGCGGCGGCGGATGGGGTGCCTACGACCGGATCGAGGCCGTCGGGGACGTCGACCACATCGACGGCGGCGACGTCGTGGCACGCGACCGCGACGGCTTCCTGTGGCTGCACCCGGGCGCCGGCAGCAGGTGGAGCCCGACGTTCACGCCCCGCCAGCGCGTCGGCGACGGCTGGAACACCTACGCCCGCTTCACCGGCGGCAGCGACCTGACCGGCGACGGCCGCGCCGACCTGACGGCCGTCGACGCGCGGGGCGACCTGTACCTGTACGAGGCCACCGGCTACGGGCCCCAGTGGTACAAGGCCCGCAAGAAGACCGGTCACGGCTGGGACATCTACCACCAGATCACCGCCGTCGGAAACATCGCCGGAGCGGGCGCCGGTGACCTCGTCGCCCGCGACAAGGACGGCGTGCTCTGGCTCTACCTCGGAAAGGGCGACGGCACCTTCGCCCCGCGCACGAGGATCGGCGGCGGCTGGAACGCCTACACCGACACCGTCGGCATCGGCGACGCCGACGGCGACCGCGTCACCGACCTCCTCGCCTACGGGCCGAGCGGCGCCGCCTTCTTCTACAAGGGAACCGGCGACTGGAAGGCACCCTTCGCGCCCCGTGTCGCGAGCCCGGCCCTCAACGGCGCCGGCGCCTACAACATCGTCTTCTGATCTCCGGACCCCCAGGGAGCCCACTGTGAACCCCGTACGCACCGCGCGTCCGGCGCGGCGCCGTGCCAAGGCCGCCGCCGCCGTCGTCGCCCTCTCAGGCGCACTCGGCGCGGGCGTGTCCCCGGCGAGCGCCGCGCCGTTCCCGTCCTACCGTCCACCGAACCTGCACGGCCTGAAGAACCCGTTCCTCTCCCCGGACCTGCTCGCCCGGGACGCCTCCGGGAAGCTGTGGCGGATCGGCAGCGTCCGGGACGCGAGCGGCAGGAACTTCACCGCCGCGGGAGCCCCGGTCCTGGAGGGCGGCGGCTGGCAGACGTACGACCGGATCGAGATGGTCGGCGACGTCACCCCGGACGGCTACCCGGACGCCGTCGCCCGCGACCGCGACGGCGTCCTGTGGATGTACGCCGCGAAGAGCGCGTCGTACGCGGGCTCCTTCTGGACCCGCACGAGGATCGGCGGCGGCTGGAACGCGTACACGATGTTCACCGGCGGCAGCGACCTGCGCTACGACCTCCACCCCGACCTCGTGGCGGTCGACCAGCGGGGCGATCTGTACCTGTACGAGGGCTCCGACGGCTCGGGCGACCGCGAGTACCTGCCCCGGCGCAAGATCGGCCACGGGTGGGGCGTCTACGACCGGATCACCGCCGTCGGCAACGTCGGCGGCGGGATCGAGGGCGATCTCGTCGCACGCGACAAGGCGGGGGTCCTCTGGCTGTACCTCGGCAAGAAGGACGGCACCTTCGCCCCCCGCACGAGGATCGGCGGCGGCTGGAACGCCTACGCCGACGTCATCGCCGTCGGCGACGTCGACGGCGACTGGCGCAACGACCTCTACGCCTACGGTCCGGACGGCACCGGACACCTCTACCGGGGCACCGGCGAGTGGAAGGCGCCCTTCGCGTCGCGCGTCGCCAACACGACCCTGAAGGACTCCGGGATCAAGGCCGACCTGGTCTTCTGATCCCGGCCACGTCCGCTCCGCCCGACGGCGACCGGTCCGCCCCGGTCGCCGTCGTCCCCGGCGCCACGGTCGTACAACCCTTCGACCACCTCATGGGTCTCGCGGGTGTGACGGAACCTCCGTCCCACCTCCCGCCCCGTCACGAGGACCACGCCATGCCTCTCCCTCCCCGTCCGACCCGTCGCGCGCTCGCCGTCGCGGCCGGAACGGTGCTCGCCGTCACCGCCGGCGTCGCCCTGACGCCGCCGGCCGTCGCCGCCCCGGCCGCCGTCGCCGCCCCGGCCGCCACCGACGCGACCGAGCGGCTCCCGCTGCTGTCGGGCGTCCTCGCGGGGACGGGGACGAGCGGCTACCTGACCCGCGAGGACCTGGGGCGCGAGGGAGTCTTCTTCCGCTGGGTCCGCCACTCCGACGGTGCGGTGACCCTGATACCCCACGACTACACCGTCCAGCACATCAACGGCACGGACAGCGTCGTCTCCGAGGACCGCACCACCGCGACGATCCGGGACATGACGACGGGCGCGGTCGTCCGGACCGTCCCCAACTCCGCGCTGTACCAGCAGTGGGTCCTGGGAGCCGTCGGCTCCACGCTCCTGTCCCTCTCCACGGACGGGACGACGGGATTCCAGAAGCTGCGCGTGTACCGCCCCGACGCGACCACCTTCGCGACCGGCCTGCCCGCCGACGCGACCGGGGTCACGGTCGGGACGGTCCAGGGCGGCGGCGTCGCCGTCGGCTACGAGGCCGACGGCGCGCGGTACCGGGCCGTGCTCGACCTCGCGACGAGCACGCTCAGCGGCGCCGTGCGCTTCCCGCTCTCGCACGGCGCCTGGGTCGGAGACAGGTCGGAGACCACCAGCGCCTGGCAGGCGGACAGTGCCGCGCCCCTCGTCATCGAGGACCTGAGGACCGGCGCCCGGTCCTCCGTCGACCTCGGGTACACCCACAGCCCGGTGGTCCGAGTCCTCGGCGACTGGGTGCTCTTCGGCGACACCCGCGGCTTCTACGAGCCGTCGCCCCTCCAGGCGCTCCGCGGCCGGACCGTGTCCGGCCAGGAGGTCCGCCTCCTCGACACCGTCACGAAGGCCATCCGCGAGCCCGACGGCTCGCTCCTCGTCCAGGGCGGCACCCTGGCCGACGGCGAGGGCCTCTACCGGATCCGCGTCGGCTCCGACGGCAGGCCGGCGGCGACCCGGATCGCCTCCAACGGCAAGCCGCTGAAGCTCGTCGCCGGCCCGTCGAAGATCCCCGCGGTGCTCGACCTCGACAAGAACCGCACCGGGGTGAACCTCGACTGGCCGCTGTCCCGGCTCAACGCCGAGGTCACCGTCACCCTCCGCCACCAGCGCACCGGCAAGGCGCGCACCACGGTCCTCTACCCGGCGAGCAACGACTACGTCGCCGAGGGCCTGGTCCGCTTCGCCTGGGACGGCACCCTCGACGGCGGCGGGCGCGCCTTCAACGGCGCCTACGACTGGAAGATGACCGCCGCCCCGCAGGACGGGCTCGGCCCGGCGGCCACCGCCTCCGGCTCGTTCACCGTCACCCGCAGGGCGAACGCGAGCGACCTGACGGACAACGGCTCCCCCGACCTGATCGTCCGGAACAGCGGCAGACTCGACCGGCTGGACCTCACCCACTCCTCGACGCTGCCGGGCTTCAACGCCCTCCGCACCGAGATCGGTTACGGCTGGGACGTCTACGACCGCGTCGAGACCACCCGGAACATCGCCGGCTCGGCCCTGCCCGACCTCGTCGCCCGCGACAGGAAGGGCGACCTCTGGCTCTACCAGGGGAACAGCGGGGGCGGGTTCGGCGCCCGCGCCCGGATCGGCGGCGGCTGGCAGGTCTACGACCAGATCGCGGCCGGCTCCGACCTGAACCGCGACGGCCGCCCCGACCTCGTCGCCACCGACAGGGCCGGCGACCTCTGGCTGCACAAGGGCACCGGCGTCGCCAAGGCCCCCTTCGCGCCCCGCACGAAGATCGGGCACGGCTGGAACACGTACGACCGGATCGCCGCGACCGGGAACATCGGCGGCGACCCGTCCGGCGACCTCGTCGCCCGCGACCGGTCCGGCGTCCTCTGGCTGTACCTCGGCAGGGGCGACGGCACCTTCGCGGCCCGCACCAGGATCGGCGCCGGCTGGAACACCTACGCCGACTTCACCTCGGTGGCGGACGCGAACGGCAACGGCGTCGACGACCTCGTCGGCATCGACAGCCTCGGCGACGCCAGGCTCTACCTCGGCACGGGCAACTGGAGGGCGCCGTACACCCGCCCGCAGGCGCTCGGGGGCGGCGACTACGACGACAGGCTGCTGGGCTGACCGGGGCGCCGGCCGGAGGGGCCCGTCCACCGGCCCCTCCGGCCGGCGCGCCCGGAAACGCCGCCCCTCGCCGACGGGCTGCGGCCCGGTCCCGAGCCCGTCGGCAGGGTGCTCCCCGGTGCGGAGCGGCGGCCGTGGTCAGGACTGCTGCGTGGCGAGCCGCTCGGCCGATGCGCGGCGGTGGGCCTGGAGGGGGTCCACGAGGACGCCCGAGCCCTTGCCGGGCGTGTGGTTCCAGCCCCGGATCTTCGCCGCGGCCCGGGTGAGGCGATCGTCGCCGGGCGGGACGTCGATGGAGAACAGCGACTCGTCCGGCCTGGCGTCGTCACCGCCCCAGCGCACCACGCCGTCGCAGTCGGCGAGGATGTCCCGGATCACCAGCTCCTCCAGCGGGAAGAAGCCGCCGCGGGCCCCGGAGGGATAGGAGCCGGGCCGGATCTGGACGGCCGTACCGGATGCCAGGTTGGACTCCGCCAGGCCCTTGCGTACGGAACCGGGCTCGCGCCAGCCGACGACCTCGCCCGCGCGCAGGGCGTCGATCTCGTAGTGGAACCGGGTGATCACGTGGACCAGGACGGTCTCCACCTCGGCCATGCGCATCCGGACCCCGTCGAGCGGGGTGCCGGGGACCGGCCTGGTGTAGATGTGACCGCGGTCGTCCGCGGTCTTCTCCATCTCCCAGCCGTTCTTGGAGGGAGTCCCCGTCAGCACGCGCTTGTTGCGCTCCTGCGCCTTGCGGATGCCCTCACGGATCTTGTGCGGGTCCGGGGTGCTGCCCGCGGCGAAGGCGGGAAGGGACAGCGCCTGCGACGCGGCGACGCCGGCCGCCACGAAGGCGGCGCGTCGCAGGAGGGTGCGGCGATTGATGTCCACGGTCACTTCTTCGTCTCCTCGAATCCTCTTACCGATGGTGGGACGTTCGGCCACGTCAGACGTTCCGGGAGATGGAGTTGTACTTCTCCATGATCTGGTAGAGGGCGGTCCGCTGCCGGGCGTGTTCGGTCGCCTCGGTGCCCTCGGCGCCCTGGTACCGGCGCAGGATCTGGTAGATCTCGCTCTCCGTGTAGTCGAGGCTGATGGGGCGCATGGCCTTCTCCGGAATGGCGTTGCCCGGAGCCCCGCCCGCGTTCCAGAGATGGATCAGGGGAACGGTGGACATGGCGAACTGTTCGTCGAAGCGGCACTTGTTCCAGATGTTGTACTTGGCCTCGGCGTTGGTGACGTCGCGGATCTCACCGGTCTCGTAGCCGTTCCGGATGGCGTAGTTCCACGCGAGAGCGGCCGTCAGGCCGAACTGCTGGGCTATTCCGGTGGAGCTGTCCTTGAAGTAGCCGGTCGTCAGGAAGGTGTCACGGACCACCTCGTCGACCGTCAGGTCGATCGGGTCGATGTGCCGCATCTCCCAGTAGGCGGTCGTCTGGATGAGCGCCTTGCGCATCTTGTACTTGTAGGCGAGATAGGTGGTGACGGTGTCCCATTCGAGGACGACCCTCCGGAAGCACTCCTCGTGGGTGTGCGACCTGAGGCCGCCGTCGTTGGGAAATCCGATCGACTCCATGTACTTGCCGACGTCCGTCCGCATCGCCGAGATGACGCTGGAGGCGAGGTTGGTGTCCGGCAGGGGAGTTCGGGGGGCGTTGAACGAGCCCTGTCCGACATCGCGGCCCGAGGCGATGTTGACGTCGAGATTGATCGCGCCGTCGCCGGTGCCGATGGTGCGGGTGACGATCTGGTCGTAGGCCCAGTTCGCGGGCAGCGGATATCCGAAGTTGCCGGAGAATCCGGACGACATGTCGGAGACGAACGAGGCCGTCGCGTGACCCGCCTCGCCGACGCGCGTACAGACGTTGCGCGGTCCGTAGACGCCGATGCCGAACCGGTTGCCGTCGTCGGCGATCGCGTCCGCGATGCCCTTGAAGTGGGGCAGGACGTTGCTGGTGACGTCCGCGTCGAGGGCGTCGAAGTCGACGGCGAAGAAGATCCGCGTCCCCGCCTTGAAGCCGTGGTCCAGTGCCGCGTTGATGGCGGACTGGCCGGCCGCACGCCCCTGGGGGTAGCTGAAGTTGGAGGCGTCACGGCCGAACGTCTGGTAGATCGGGAAGCAGCGCAGCCCGTTGTCGGCGATGGTCTTCAGCTCGCCGGGCTGGATCGCCTTGTGACGCAGGGGGTCCTGGTCGTTCTCCGGCGGGACGGGGTTCGTGAGGTAGCGCCCCACGTACTTGACGCCGTTCGCCTTCAGCGTGGCCGCCCGCGCCGGGGTGATCAGCGTGATGCCGTCGCACGCTTCGCCGTTGCGGGACTGGTCGCCGTACGAGACCAGCAGCGAGGCCCAGGTCGAGAAGTTGCCCGTGCCGGTGACCGGAAGCATCGCGAACGACTGGAAGGCGCTGACGGCGGAGGAGAGGCTGCCGGTGAAGGTGGAGGTGAATTCCACGGGCCGCTGGTTGAGCACCATGCCGGCCGAGAAGAGCCGCACCCACGTGCCGGAGTCGCCCGTGGCGACGGGGTGGCTCTTCAGCCCGCTCTGCGTGCCGGGTCCGAAGACACCGTTCGCCGTGCCGTCGGCCATGCCCAACTCGTACTGCACGGCGAACAGCATGGATTTGGCCACGTCGCGCGAATGGTGGCCGTCCGCCGGAATGATGTTGAAGTCCCGGCGGTTCAGGTACGACCCGTTCAGCCATCGCTGCACGGTCCGGATGGATTCCGAGCCGCCGTTGACGGTGACGTAGGCGTCCATGTTGAGCAGGCCCTTGAAGACCTTGGGCACCAAGGAGTCGCCGGGAAAGGCGGATTCCACTCCCATGTCCCGCTTGAGACTGGTGATGGACGCCGACACCCGGGAGTTGTACTTCCCGTCGATGTCGCCCCCGTCGTACCCCTTGCAGTACAGGCCGGACTGGATGATCCGCGCGAAGTTCGCGGACGGTACCGTGCCGGCGTCGAGGACCGGGTACTTCGACTGGAGCGTGCTCAGGGTCGTCGGGCCGAACGAGTCCGAGAGGGTCGCGATGCCGAGCTCGTACTGGAGCGCGCGGGTCAGCGCGAACATCACCTTCCAGCTGGTGACCCCGTTCTCGGCGACGGGCTCGATTCCCAGCCTTCCCGCGTACGTGACGTTGATGAACTTCTGAGCTCTGAGCACCATCTCGTCGGCCATGCGGCAACTCCCGTCGGTCGCGACAGAGGCACGTCA
The DNA here is from genome assembly GCF_042733785.1 of Streptomyces sp. NPDC059695. Lineage (NCBI taxonomy): Bacteria > Bacillati > Actinomycetota > Actinomycetes > Kitasatosporales > Streptomycetaceae > Streptomyces > Streptomyces sp. NPDC059695. The sequence goes on from NZ_JBHWFF010000002.1 coordinate 63,700, forward strand.
CGGCATGGCGATGGGTCCCCCATGACCACAACGCCCCCCGGCATTGATTGGCGCGTGCTCCGGCCACCTGGGCGGAAAGCGTCGCGTTTGATCAACTTAAGCGCCGGAGTGGGCCCATGGCAGATCAAAGAGCGACGCGAAGGAAGTTGGCCAGAAAAAACCTGTTGCCGGCAGAGGCCGCGACGGTCAGCAGGTCTGGCCGGGTGCGCACTCCATGGCGAACTCCCAGAAGAGCAGAGCGAGGGCGCACACGGCGAGGGACACCGCGCCCATGACCGCGAAGCGCCGACGGGCCGGCCGCTGCCGCGAACGGAGGGCGATCAGGAGCCCGGCGGCGGGGGCGACCACCACACCGCCGATGCCCGACCACAGCAGCACGACGGAGACGGCTTCCCAGAACGGATCGCGATCGCGCGAGTGGAGACCGACGACCGTCGCGAGGACGAAGGCGACGGGCGACGCCAGCCACCACAGGGACAGCCCGGCGATCGTCCGCCTGGTGGAGGCGGAGAGGGTGACGGGACTGCCGGACGGGGCGCTGCGGACCGGAGCGGAACGGTGGGGCGGCATGACCGAACCGTACGTCCTCCCGCGTTGCGCGGGTCGGGCCCGGCGGCCGCTACGCACGCGGAATTCGGTGCCGTGTGCGGCGTGTCACACCCAGGAGTCGCGGGATCGCCGTGGGATCGTTGACGCGGCTCCACATCCGGGCTCCGCCCCCACCCCCGGGGCGAGAAGGCGTGGACCGGGCGAGGCAGCAGGCCGGGGACGTCCGTCCTGCCGCACCGACGCGAAGCGGTCACCGCACGCGAAAACACCCCTCAAGGGGGCGTTTTCGCAGGTCAGATCGTTTTTCCGTGGTGGGGCGGGTGGGACTCGAACCCACGGCCGACGGATTATGAGTCCGCTGCTCTAACCGGCTGAGCTACCGCCCCGAACGGTGAGGCGCGTACATGTGTGCGCGCCGTCTGCCGCAGCATAGCCGCTCATACGATCTCCTGCTCCGGATGATCGGCTCTGCTCGACCATGAAGACCGCACCGCGCCGCCGATGGTTCCCGCAGACGCGAAAAAGGACCCCGAAGGGTCCTCTTCCGTCTCGCTCCCCCGACTGGACTCGAACCAGTAACCCTCCGGTTAACAGCCGAATGCTCTGCCAATTGAGCTACAGGGGATCGCGCTCCCCCGACTGGACTCGAACCAGTAACCTGCCGGTTAACAGCCGGCTGCTCTGCCAATTGAGCTACAGGGGATTGCTGCGTTGCACCGATCGTACCCAGTCCGGCTGAACCGGGAGGGCGCTCGCTCGCTGCGAGACATACATTAGCGCAAGCAGGGGGGTGCTCCGCCAATCGGTATCCCCAGGGCCTCCAGGGAAGGATCGCAGCCGTGCGGTACAAGCTGACGTTCGTCGTGGGACTCGCCCTCGGTTACGTGGTCGGCACGCGGGCCGGGCGCGAGCGCTACGAGCAGATGAAGAAGTCCGCGAGGGAGTTCGCGCAGAACCCGGCCGTCCGGAACGCGGCGGAGTCCGCCGCCCAGACCGGGCGGCAGGCCGCGGGCAAGGCGGCCCACGCCGTGGGCGACCGGCTGCCCTCCTCCGTGACCGACCGGGTGCAGGCGCTCCGCGGCCGGGGCAACGGCAAGGTCGACGAGGAGGACTGGGGCACCAGCAACACCTGAGGCCCCGCGTGCGGCAGAATCATGTGTCATGGGGATAGTCGCCGGACTCGACAGCTCTGCGGAGTTCACACGCATCGTCGTCTGTGACACGGACACGGGTGCCGTACTGCGGCAGGGGTACGCCGCACATCCCGGCGAACCCAAGGCCGCGGACGTCGATCCGCAGACCTGGCTGCTCTCGCTCGGGGAGGCCGCCACCGGCGGGCTCCTGGAGGGCGTGGAGGCCATCGGCGTCTCCGCGCAGCAGTACGGGCTCGTGCCGCTCGACGCGCAGGGCGGCCTGGTGCGGCCCGCGCTCGTGCGCAACGACAAGCGGGCCCAGGTCGCCGCCGCCGACCTCGTCGAGTCGCTGGGCGGACGGCAGGCCTGGGCCGAGGCCGTCGGCAGCGTGCCCGTCGCCGGACAGCCGGTCGCCAAGCTGCGCTGGCTGGCCCGGAGCGAGCCCGAGAACGCCCAGCGGGTCGCCCTGGTCCTCCAGCCGCACGACTGGCTCGTCTGGCAGCTCCTCGGCCGTCCCGCCCGCCGCACCACCGACCGCGGTGCCGCCTCCGGCACCGGCTACTGGTCGGTGGGCACCGGCACGTACCGTCCCGACCTCGTCGAGCTGGCCCTCGGCCACCTGGCCGTGCTGCCCGAGGTCCTCGGGCCCTCCGACGCGGCCGGCATCACCCCCGAGGGCCTGCTCGTCTCCGCCGGCACCGGCGAGACGATGGCCGCGGCGCTCGGCCTCGGGCTCGGCCCCGGCGACGCGGTGGTCTCGCTCGGCGCCTCCGGCTCCGTGATGGCCGTGCACCACGAGGCCCTCGCCGACCCCACCGGCATGATCACCTCCTTCGCCGACGCCACCGGCATGTACCTGCCGGTGGTCTCCACCTCCAACGCGGTGCGGGCGCTGCGCGGCACCGCCGAGATGCTGGGCGTGGAGTCGCTGGAGGAACTGTCGGCGCTGGCGCTCAAGTCGACGGCGGGTGCCTCCGGGCTGGTCCTGCTGCCCTATCTGGAGGGCGAGCGGACCCCGGGCCTGCCGCACGCGGCGGGCACGCTCAGCGGGCTGCGGCGCGAGTCGATGAAGCCCGAGCACCTCGCCCGGGCGGCGTTCGAGGGAATGCTCTGCGGGCTCACCGACGCCATGGACGTGCTGCGCGGGCGGGGCGTCGAGGTCCGGCGGGTCTTCCTGCTCGGCGCGGCGGCCGCCCTGCCGGCCGTACAGGCCCTCGCTCCGGCGCTCTTCGGCGCCCAGGTCGTCGTCCCCCAGCCCGCCGACTACGCGGCGCTCGGCGCGGCCCGCCAGGCCGCCTGGGCGCTCGGGGTCGCACGGGGCACGCTGTCCCCGTCCGCTCCCCCGGCCTGGCAGGGCGCCGTCGCACAGATCCTGGAGCCCGGTGACGACCTGTCCGCCGGGCAGGCGGTCCGGCAGCAGTACGTGGCGACGCGGGAGCAGATCCACCCCGGCGCCTTCGGATCGTAAAGTCTTGCCCAGGGCTCCGCCCGCACCCCGAAACCGAGTCGTAACGCTCCCGGGGTGCGGGCGATAGTAGGAGCCGTGCTCATAAGACTTCTCCGAACCCACCTGCGGCCGTATCGAAAACCCATCGCGCTGCTCGTCCTGCTGCAGTTCCTGCAGACCTGCGCGAGCCTCTACCTGCCGACCCTGAACGCCGACATCATCGACAACGGTGTCGTGAACGGGGACACCGGCTACATCCTGCGCTTCGGCGCCCTGATGGTCGGCGTCTCCGTCGTCCAGGTCGTCTGCAACATCGGGGCCGTGTACTACGGCGCGCGGACCGCCTCGGCGCTCGGCCGCGACGTGCGCGGCGCCGTCTTCGACCGGGTGCAGTCCTTCTCCGCCCGCGAGCTCGGCCACTTCGGCGCGCCCTCCCTGATCACCCGTACGACCAACGACGTGCAGCAGGTCCAGATGCTGGTCCTGATGGCGTTCACGCTGATGGTCTCCGCGCCGATCATGTGCGTCGGCGGCATCGTGATGGCGCTCGGCCAGGACGTCCCCCTGTCCGGTGTGCTGCTCGCGGTGGTGCCGGTCCTCGGCGTCGCCGTCTCGCTCATCGTCCGGAGGATGCGGCCGCTCTTCCGCACGATGCAGACGCGCCTCGACACGGTGAACCGGGTGCTGCGCGAGCAGATCACCGGCAACCGCGTCATCCGCGCCTTCGTGAAGGACGGGTACGAGGAGGAGCGCTTCCGCGGCGCCAACGGCGAGCTGACCGAGGTGTCGCTGGCGACCGGGCGGCTGATGGCGCTGATGTTCCCGACGGTGATGACCGTCGTGAACGTCTCCAGCGTCGCCGTGGTCTGGTTCGGCGCGCACCGCATCGACAGCGGCGGGATGGAGATCGGCGCGCTGACCGCCTTCCTCGCCTATCTGATGCAGATCGTGATGGCCGTGATGATGGCCACCTTCATGTTCATGATGGTGCCGCGCGCCGAGGTCTGCGCCGAGCGCATCGAGGAGGTCCTCGGGACGGAGACCAGCGTCGTGCCGCCGGCGGAGCCGGTGACGAAGCTGCTCCGGCGCGGGCACCTGGAGGTCAGGAGCGCGGACTTCCGGTACCCGGGCGCGGAGGAGTCGGTCCTCAAGGACGTGGAGCTGGTCGCCCGGCCCGGGGAGACCACCGCGATCATCGGTTCGACGGGCAGCGGCAAGTCGACGCTGCTCGGGCTCGTGCCCCGGCTGTTCGACGCCACGGGCGGCGAGGTCCTCGTCGACGGCGTGGACGTGCGGAGGCTCGACGCGAAGCTGATGGCGAGGACCGTGGGGCTCGTCCCGCAGAAGCCGTACCTCTTCTCGGGGACGGTGGCGACGAACCTGCGGTACGGGAAGCCCGACGCGACCGACGAGGAGCTCTGGCACGCCCTGGAGGTCGCCCAGGCCAAGGACTTCGTGTCGAAGCTGGAGGGCGGTCTGAACGCCCCCATCGCCCAGGGCGGCACCAACGTCTCCGGCGGGCAGCGGCAGCGGCTCGCCATCGCGCGGACGCTCGTGCAGCGGCCGGAGATCTACCTCTTCGACGACTCCTTCTCCGCGCTCGACTACGAGACGGACGCCCTGCTCCGGGCCGCGCTGGCCGAGGAGACGGCGGACTCCACCGTGGTGATCGTCGCCCAGCGGGTGTCGACCATCCGCGAGGCCGACCGGATCGTGGTCCTCGACGAGGGCCGGGTCGTGGGCACCGGACGGCACCGGGAGCTGATGGCCGAGAACGAGACGTACCGGGAGATCGTGCTCTCCCAGCTGACCGAGGCGGAGGCAGCCTGATGGCCGGTCCTGGCGGACGCATGATGGCCGGCGGCGGCCCCGACCAGCGGTCGATGGACTTCAAGGGCTCGGGCAGGCGGCTGCTCCGGCAGCTGGCGCCCGAGCGCGGCGCGCTCTGGGTGATGCTCGTCGCCGGCGTGCTGTCGGTGGCGGCCTCCGTGGTCGGGCCGAAGATCCTCGGCAAGGCGACGGACCTGATCTTCGCGGGGGTCGTCGGGCGGAACATGCCCGAGGGCGCCACGAAGGCGCAGGCCCTGGAGAAGCTCCGCGCCGACGGCGACGGCGGCATGGCCGACATGCTGTCCGGGGTCGACTTCACCCCCGGCCACGGCATCGACTTCGGCGCGGTGGGCGAGGTGCTGCTGTGGGTCCTCGCGGTCTACGTGGCGGCGGGCCTGCTGATGCTGGTCTCCACCCGCATGTCGATCAAGGTGATCAACCGGACGGTCTTCCGGATGCGGGAGGACGTCCAGACGAAGCTCGCGCGGCTCCCCCTGTCGTACTTCGACAAGGCGAAGCGCGGCGAGGTGCTGTCCCGGGCGACCAACGACATCGACAACATCTCCCAGACGCTCCAGCAGTCGATGGGCCAGCTGGTCAACTCGCTGCTCACGATCGTCGGCGTGCTGTTCATGATGTTCTGGATCTCGCCGCTGCTCGCCCTGGTCGCGCTGGTGACGGTGCCGGTCTCGGTGTTCGTCGCGGCGAAGATCGGCAAGCGCTCGCAGCCGCACTTCGTGCAGCAGTGGAAGTCCACGGGCACGCTCAACGCGCACGTCGAGGAGATGTACACCGGGCACGCCCTGGTGAAGGTCTTCGGGCGGCAGGAGGAGTCCGCGCAGGACTTCCGCGAGCAGAACGAGGCGCTGTACGAGGCCGGGTTCAAGGCGCAGTTCAACAGCGGTGTGATGCAGCCGGTGATGTTCTTCGTCTCGAACATCAACTACGTCCTGGTGGCCGTGGTCGGCGGTCTGCGGGTCGCGACCGGCAGCCTGTCCATCGGTGACGTGCAGGCCTTCATCCAGTACTCGCGCCAGTTCTCGATGCCGCTGACCCAGGTCGCGTCGATGGCGAACCTGGTGCAGTCGGGTGTGGCCTCGGCGGAGCGGATCTTCGAGCTGCTCGACGCCGAGGAGCAGGAGCCGGACTCCCCGACCGCGGAGAAGCCGGTCGACCTCAAGGGCAAGGTGGCCCTGGAGGGCGTGTCCTTCCGGTACGAGGAGGACAAGCCGCTCATCGAGGACCTGTCGCTCACGGTCGACCCGGGCCAGACGGTCGCGATCGTCGGCCCGACCGGCGCCGGCAAGACGACCCTGGTGAACCTGCTCATGCGGTTCTACGAGGTGACGGACGGCCGGATCACCCTGGACGGGGTGGACGTCGGGCGGATGTCCCGCGAGGAGCTGCGCAAGCGCATCGGCATGGTCCTCCAGGACACCTGGCTCTTCGGCGGCACCATCGCGGACAACATCGCGTACGGCGCCACGCGCCCAGTGACCCGCGCCGAGGTCGAGGAGGCGGCGCGCGCCGCGCACGCCGACCGGTTCATCCGGACCCTGCCCGACGGGTACGACACGGTGATCGAGGACGACGGGGCGGGGGTCAGCGCGGGCGAGAAGCAGCTGATCACCATCGCGCGGGCGTTCCTGTCGGACCCGGTGATCCTCGTCCTGGACGAGGCGACGAGCTCGGTCGACACCCGCACCGAGGTCCTGATCCAGAAGGCGATGGCGCGCCTGGCCCACGGCCGGACGAGCTTCGTCATCGCGCACCGGCTCTCCACGATCCGGGACGCGGACGTGATCCTGGTGATGGAGAACGGCTCGATCGTCGAACAGGGCACGCACGAGGAGCTGCTGGCGTCCGGCGGGGCCTACGCCCGGCTGTACGCGGCGCAGTTCGCGCAGGCGGTCGCCGAGGTCGACTGACCCGGCCCGCACCGAGGGGGTGTCCCGCCCGTCCGGCGGGGCACCCCCTCGTCAGTCCAGGTAGCCCCTGAGCTGGTCGGCGTAGGCGTGGTCGCGGAGCTTGTTGAGGGTCTTGGACTCGATCTGGCGGATGCGTTCGCGCGTCACGCCGAAGATGCGGCCGATCTCCTCCAGGGTGCGGGGCCTGCCGTCGTCGAGGCCGTAGCGGAGCTGGACGACCTTCCGTTCGCGTTCGCCGAGGGTGGAGAGGACGTCCTCCAGGTGGCGGCGGAGCAGCAGGAAGGCGGCGGACTCGACGGGTGAGGCGGCGTCGCCGTCCTCGATGAGGTCGCCGAGGGCGACGTCCTCCTCCTCGCCGACGGGCGCGTGCAGCGAGACGGGTTCCTGGGCGAGGCGGAGGACCTCGCCGACCCGCTCGGGGGCCAGGTCGAGCTGGGCGGCGACCTCTTCGGCGGTGGGTTCGTAGCCGCGTTCCTGGAGCATGCGGCGCTGGACGCGGATGACCCGGTTGATGAGTTCGACGACGTGCACGGGGACGCGGATGGTCCGGGCCTGGTCGGCGAGGGCCCGGGACATGGCCTGGCGGATCCACCAGGTGGCGTACGTGGAGAACTTGTAGCCGCGCGCGTAGTCGAACTTCTCGACGGCCCGGATGAGTCCGAGGTTGCCCTCCTGGACGAGGTCGAGCATGGTGAGGCCCCGGCCCACGTACCGTTTGGCGACGGAGACGACGAGGCGGAGGTTGGCCTCGATGAGCTTGCGCTTGGCGATCCGGCCGAGGACGACGATCCGGTCCAGGTCGTGCGCCAGCCGGCTGTCCAGGTCGGGGGTGCTGGTGAGTTTCTCCTCGGCGAAGAGCCCGGCCTCGACGCGGCGGGCGAGGTCGACCTCCTCCTCGGCGCTGAGCAGCGGGATGCGGCCGATCTCGCGCAGGTACTGGCGGAACAGGTCGGAGGAGGGGCCGTTGCCGCCGGAGTCGCCGGTGCGGCGGCGCTGGACGGGTATCTCGGGGGGTTCGGCCTGCTCGTCCGGTTCGGTGGTGGTCTGGATCTCGGTCTGCACGGCGGGCGACCTCCAGGTGGGGCGGAACGGCTCCGTCACCCAGTGTGGGGTACGACACATCGCCGCCACGAGGGGCGTGCGGTGACTTTTTGAGTCCGGACCGTGACCGACGGTCAGAGTGCGGCGGCGCCGTTGTTCCGGAGGGACTGGCCGTACTGGGTGAGGACCCAGAGCTCGTTCTGCACGGCGGCGAGCTGCTCGGGGTCGCCGTGCGCGCCGAGCCGGGCCAGGGTGCCCTGGACGTCGCGGATGCGGCGGTCGACGGCGCGGAGGCGGACGGTGACGAGCTGGTCGCCGGCGTAGGCCTCGTCGACGGTCTTGGCGAAGATCGTCTCGACGGCGAGTTCGGTGACGAGGGCCCGGACCGAGTCGTTGGGGGCGGCCTCGCGGACGGTGTCGAGGTAGTCGGAGGGGGCGCCGGTGGCGCCGCCCGCGTCCTGGACGCACTGGCGGACGGCCGCGTAGGGCGGGGCGGTGAACTCGTCGGCGCCGTACGCGTCGAAGGCCGGGGAGACCAGTTCGGGCCGCTGGAGGGCGAGCTTGAGGAGTTCCCGCTCGGTGCGGTGGGCGGGGCTGCGCAGGTTGAGCGCGGGGCCGGAGGGCGCGGCGGCCGGGGCGGGGGTGTCGTACGTCCGCTGGGGCTGCTGCTGCCGGCCGGGTCCCCGCTCGCCGCCCTGGCGCTGCCAGCGGGCGATCTGGGCGACGCGCCGGACCACGAACTGGGTGTCGAGGATGCCGAGCATGCCGGCGAGCTGGACGGCGACCTCGTGCTGGGAGGCGACGTTCTTGATCTTCGCGACGATCGGCGCGGCCTCGTCGAGCGCGGCGGCACGGCCCGCCGGGGTCTCCAGGTCGTAGCGGCGGACGATCTGGCGGAGGGCGAACTCGAAGAGCGGGGTGCGGGGCTGGACGAGTTCGACGACGGCCTCGTCGCCCTTGGCGAGGCGGAGCTCGCAGGGGTCCATGCCGTCGGGGGCGATGGCGATGTAGGTCTCGGCGGCGAACTTCTGGTCGTCCTCGAAGGCGCGCAGGGCGGCCTTCTGGCCTGCGGCGTCGCCGTCGAAGGTGAAGATGACGCGGGCCGAGCCGTTGTCCATGAGGAGCCGGCGGAGGATCTTGATGTGGTCGCCACCGAAGGCGGTGCCGCAGGTGGCGATGGCGGTGGTGACGCCGGCGAGGTGGCAGGCCATGACGTCGGTGTAGCCCTCGACGACGACGGCCCGGCTGACCTTGGCGATGTCCTTCTTGGCCAGGTCGACGCCGTAGAGCACCTGGGACTTCTTGTAGACCGGCGTCTCGGGCGTGTTGAGGTACTTGGGGCCGTTGTCGTCGTCGCGGAGCTTGCGCGCGCCGAAGCCGACGATCTCGCCGCCGACGTCCTTGATCGGCCACATGAGGCGGCCGCGGAAGCGGTCGATGGGGCCGCGGCGGCCGTCCTGGGAGAGGCCGGAGAGGATCAGTTCCTTGTCGGAGAAGCCCTTGCCGCGCAGGAAGCGGGTGAGGTGGTCCCAGCCGGCCGGGGAGTAGCCGACGCCGAAGTGTGCGGCGGCGGCCTGGTCGAAGCCGCGCTCGGCGAGGAACTTCCGGCCGATCTCGGCCTCGGCGGAGCCCAGTTGGCCGGCGTAGTACTCGGCGGCGATCTTGTGGGCCTCGATCAGGCGGATGCGTTCCCCGCGCTGGTGGCCGGGGTTGTAGCCGCCCTCCTCGTACCGCAGGGTGATGCCCGCCTTCGCGGCGAGGCGCTCGACCGTCTCCGAGAAGGAGAGGTGGTCGATCTTCATCACGAAGGCGATGGTGTCGCCGCCCTCCTGGCAGCCGAAGCAGTGGAAGAGTCCCTTGCTGGGGCTGACCTGGAAGGAGGGCGACTTCTCGTCGTGGAAGGGGCAGAGGCCCTTGAGGTTGCCGCCGCCCGCGTTGCGCAGTTGGAGGTACTCGGACACGACGGCGTCGATCGGGACCGCGTCCCGTACCGCCTTCACGTCGTCATCGTTGATCCTGCCTGCCACGCATGAAGTCTACGGGTGTCCCACCCCATTCAGATCAGGCTCTCCAGGGGTACGGAGGGGTCGGCGAGGGCCTCCTGGTCCACGGCCGTACGGGCCCGGATGAGGTCCTGGATCGGGCCTGTGACGTCCCACACATTCACGTTCATGCCGGCGAGGACCCGGCCCTCCTTGAGCCAGAAGGCGATGAACTCGCGCTTGCCGGTGTCGCCCCGGACGACGACCTGGTCGTACGTCCCCGGGGGCGCCCAGCCGGAGTACTCCATGCCGAGGTCGTACTGGTCGGAGAAGAAGTAGGGCACCCGGTCGTACGAGACGTGCTGCCCGAGCATGGCGCGGGCGGCGGCGGGGCCGCCGTTGAGGGCGTTGGCCCAGTGCTCGACGCGGAGCCGGGTGTGCAGGAGCGGGTGGTGGGCGGCGGCCACGTCCCCGGCGGCGTAGACGTCGGGGTCGGAGGTGCGCAGGGACTCGTCGACGGCGATGCCGCCGCCGTCGGCCCGGTCGACGAGCGCGAGCCCGGAGTTCTCGGCGAGGACGGTACGGGGGGCGGCGCCGATCGCGGCGAGGACGGCGTGCGCCGGGTGCTCCTCGCCGTCGTCGGTGCGGACGGCGAGGACCATCCCGTCCTGGCCGACGATCTCGGTGAGCCGGGCGCCGAAGTGGAAGCGGACGCCGTGGTCGGTGTGCAGGTCGGCGAAGAGCTGGCCGAGCTCGGGGCCGAGGACCCGGTGCAGCGGGGTGGGGTCGGCCTCGACGACGGTGACCTCGGCGCCGTAGCCGCGGGCGGCGGCGGCGACCTCCAGGCCGATCCAGCCGCCGCCGGCGATCACCAGGTGGCCGTTGTCCCGGCCGAGGCCGGCGAGGACCTGGCGGAGCCGGTCGGCGTGGGCGAGGCGGCGCAGGTGGTGGACGCCGGCGAGCTCGGTGCCGGGGACGTCGAGGCGGCGCGGCTCGGCGCCGGTGGCGAGGAGCAGCTTGTCGTAGCGGATGACGGTGCCGTCGCCGAGGCGGACGGTGCGGGCCTCGCGGTCGATCGCGGTGACGGACTGGCCGAGGTGGAGCTCGACGTCGTTCGCCGCGTACCAGGCGGCCTCGTGGACGAAGACGCTGTCGCGTTCCTTGGCGCCGGTCAGGTAGCCCTTGGAGAGCGGTGGGCGCTCGTACGGGTGGTCGCGTTCGTCGCCGATGAGGATCACCCGGCCGTTGAACCCCTCGGCGCGCAGGGTCTCCGCCGCCTTGGCCCCTGCCAGGCCCCCGCCGACGATGACAAAGGTCTGATCTGCGTCGACCACGTCGTTTCCTCCTCGTTGCGACCGGTTCCAACCTACGCCCCCGGGCGTTCGTCCCGTCGTACCTCTCCGGGCCGTGCCTGCGAGGGTCCCGTACGGAGGGGGGCGACGGAAGAGGGCCACACCGGCCCCGGAGCGGCCGCGAGCCCGGCAGGACCCGAAAGGGACGGCCTAGCGCGGGACGCGGAGGCGGGCGTGCAGGGCGCGGGCGGAGGCGTCGGTGAGGTTGGCGATCTGGTCGACGATGACGCGCTTGCGGGCCCGGTCGTCGCGGGCGGCGTCGAAGGCGGCCCGGAACTGCGGTTCGAGTCCGTCGGGGGCGCGGGCGACGAGGGCCTCGGCGAGCTCGGCGACGACGATCCGCTGGTCGGCGCGGAGCGCCTCCTGCTCGGCGCGCTGCATCACGTACCGGTCGGCGACGGCCTTGAGGACCGCGCACTCGTTGCGCGTGGCGCGGGGGACGACGAGCTCGGCGGCGTACCGGGTGAGGCGGCCGGAGCCGTGGGTCCCGCGGGTGGCGCCCTCGGCGGCGAGGCAGAAGCGGCCGATGAGCTGGCTGGTGGCGTCCTTGAGGCGGGCCTGGGCGCCGGCCGAGCCGTCGTAGCCGTGCGGCCACCACTCCTGGTCGACGAGCCGGTCGAGGGCCTCGGCGAGCTCCTGCGGGTCGGTGTCGTCCGGTACGTAGCGGCCGATGGCGACGGCGAAGATGTCGGCGCGCTCGGGCTCGGCGTACAGCAGGTTGGGGTCGATGTGCCCGGCGTGCAGTCCGTCCTCGAAGTCGTGGACGGAGTAGGCCACGTCGTCGGACCAGTCCATGACCTGGGCCTCGAAGCACTTGCGGTGGGCGGGGGCGCCCTGCCGGATCCACTCGAAGACGGGCAGGTCGTCCTCGTACACGCCGAACTTGGGCGAGCCGGGGTCCTCGGGGTGGCCGCCGCGCGGCCACGGGTACTTGGTGGCGGCGTCGAGGGCGGCGCGGGTGAGGTTGAGCCCGACGCTGACGGGCTCCCCGTCGGCGTCCTTGACGAAGCGCTTGGGCTCGATGCGGGTGAGGAGCCGGAGCGACTGGGCGTTCCCCTCGAAGCCGCCGCAGTCCTTGGCGACGTCGTTGAGCGCCTGCTCGCCGTTGTGCCCGAAGGGCGGGTGGCCCATGTCGTGGGAGAGGCAGGCGGCCTCGACGAGGTCGGGGTCGCAGCCGAGGGCGGCGCCGAGCTCGCGGCCGACCTGGGCGCACTCCAGGGAGTGGGTGAGCCGGGTGCGGGGGCTGGCGTCCCAGGCGTGGCTGCGGGTGCCGGGGGTGACGACCTGGGTCTTGCCGGCGAGCCTGCGGAGCGCGGAGGAGTGGAGCACGCGGGCGCGGTCGCGCTGGAAGGCGGTGCGCCCGGGGCGTTTGTCGGGCTCGGCGGCCCAGCGTGCGGTCGCGGCGGAGTCGTATCCGGGGGTGTCGGTGAGGTCTGCGCTGTCCTTGGTGTCCTCGATGCCTTCCATGTCTCGACGGTAACCGGAGGGACCGACAGAAGAGCTCAGACGGCGGCGAGTTCCCTCGCGGGAAGGGGGGTGCGGGCGCGGTCGTAGCGGTGCAGGACCAGCCGGGCGAGGGCCGGGTGGTCGCCGAGCGGGGCGGAGGCGATCCCGGGGGCACGGGCGGCGGCGCGGGCCGCGAAGAGGCCGGGGGCGGTGAAGCAGGAGGCGACGGCGATCCGGTGCCGGCCGCGGGCGGCGAGCGCGCAGAGGGCTTCGGGGACGGTGGGGGCGGCGGCGGAGGCGTACGCGGGGAGGACGGGGACGCCGCCGAGGCGCTCGCCGAGCAGCGCGGCGATGCGGCGGGTCTCGGCGGTGGACCGGGGGTCGCGGGAGCCGGCGGAGGCGAGGACGACGCCGTCTCCCCCTCCGGGGGTCCAGCCGGCCTCGGCGAGGCGGTCGGCGAGGGCCTCGACGAGGAGGGGGTGGGCGCCGAGGGGTGCGGCGACGCGGACGGTGCCGGGGGCGGCGGCCGCGGCGGCGGGCAGGTCGTGGGTGACGTGGTGGCCGGGGGCGAGGAGGAGGGGGACGAGGACGGCGTCCCGGCCGTCGGCGGCGGTCTCCGCGAGGGCGTCGGCGAGGAGCGGGGCGTCCAGCTCGATGTGGGCGAGGCGGACGTCGAGCCCGGGGCGGAGCTCGCGGACCCGGTCGAGGAGGCGGCCCAGGGTCTCCCGGGCGCGCGGGTCGCGGCTGCCGTGGCCGACGGCGACGAGGGTGGGGGCGTTCATGGGCGGGCGCGTCCCCGGGAGGGGGAGGTGGCCGAGCCGGGCGCCGAGCTCCTCGGTGATCCTGCCGAGGAGCCCGGCGGCGCTGTCGCACGTGCGGTCCGGATCCGTCATGGACCGATCCTGGACGGAGGAGATTGCCTGCCCGTTGCGCGGGGGTCACGACTGGTTGCCGTGACCTCACGGACGCCGTGCGGGGGGTGTCAGGCCACCTGCGCGCCGTCGGGGAGCTCCGTCCCGTCGGGGCGCCACACGTAGCGGACGTCGGGCTCGCGTTCCTCGTTGCGGTGACCGTCGGTGTACTCGGCGGCGACGAAGCCGTGGCGTTCGTAGAAGCGCCGGGCCGGCCCGTTCGCCTGGAACGTCCACAGCGTCAGCCCGGCGGCCCGGCTCTGCTTGGCCAGCTCCACGAGACGGTCGCCGATGCCGCGGCCGCGCCACGGCGGATCGATGTAGAGCTGGTCCAGGTCCTCGTCGTCGAGCACCATCATGGCGACGACCGAGCCGCCGGCGGTCGCCACCCAGGTCTCCTGGCCGGGGACGACGATCTCCCGGAGCCAGTACCGGACCTCGTCGTCCGTATGGGCCCGGCGCACGTCGGGAAGCGCCGCGGCGTAGGAGCGCAGCCACACCTCGGCCACGTCGGCGGCGTCGGCGGCGGTCGCGCGGCGGATGACAAGGTCGTCGATGATCATGACGCGGATCGTATGAGGGGACCGCCCCTCTCCTCCCCCCTTTTTTCATTCCGAATCACGGAATATCTTTTCCACTATGAGAATGTCCCCGCCTGCGCTCCCCCGGCGCGCCGCAGCCGAGTTCATCGGCACCGCCGCCCTCGTCGCCGTCGTCGTCGGCTCCGGCATCCGCGCCGACTCCCTCAGCCAGGACATCGGCGTCCGGCTGATCGCCAACGCCGCCGCCTCCGCCCTCGGCCTGGGGCTCCTCATCGTCCTCATCGGCCCGCTCTCCGGCGCCCACTTCAACCCCGTCGTCACGCTCTCCGAGTGGTGGTCCCGCCGCCGGGAGGGCAGGGGGCGGGACGTGCTCGTCTACATCGCCGCCCAGATCGCCGGGGCCGTGACCGGCGCCCTGCTCGCCGAGGCCATGTTCGGGCGGGCTCCCGGCGCCTGGTCCACCGAGCCGCGCACGGCGCCGCACCTGCTGCTCGGGGAGGCCGTCGCCACCGCGGGGCTGGTGCTCGTCGTGCGGGGCCTGCGGCACATCGGGCGGCCCGGCCTCGCCCCGGTCGCCGTCGCGGGGTACATCGGCGCGGCGATCTGGTTCACCTCCTCCGGGTCCTTCGCCAATCCGGCGGCCACCCTCGGCCGCTCCTTCTCCGACTCCTTCACCGGCATAGCCCCCGCGTCCGTGCCCGCCTTCGCCGCCGCCCAGCTGCTCGGCATGCTCCTCGGGATGGGCCTCGCCGGTGTGTTGTACGGAACAGACGGGGCGTCCGGTGAACCGAACGCCGCCGACGCGCGTCGGACGGGGTGACAGAACGCCGCCGAACCAGGGAGGTTCCCGCATGCCGGCACGGCTCACGCGGCTGGTCCCCCGCACCACCCGGGCCCGCCGCCGCACCGTCCAGGCCGTGATGCTGGGCGCCGTCCTCGCGCTCGCCCCCGCGACCTGGATGCAGACCGCCGCCGCCGGGAAGCTCCGCACCACCGCCGACGTCCCCGCCCGGGACGTCGCCGTCGTCTTCGGCGCCGGCCTCTGGAAGGGGCGTCCCACCCCGTACCTCGCGCACCGCCTCGACACGGCCGCCGAGCTGTACCGCACCGGCAAGGTCCGGGTCCTCCTCGTCACCGGCGACAACAGCCGCACCTCGTACGACGAACCGAGCGCCATGCGCGCCTACCTCACCGCGCGCGGGGTGCCGGACGGCCGCATCGTCAGCGACTACGCGGGCTTCGACACGTGGGACTCCTGCGTCCGCGCCCGGAAGGTCTTCGGCGTCGACCGGGCGGTCCTCGTCACCCAGGACTTCCACATCAAGCGGGCCGTCGCGCTGTGCGACCGTGCGGGCGTCGACGCGTACGGCGTCGGGGTGCCCGAGCCCCACGACCGCACCTGGTACTACGGCACCACCCGGGAGCTCTTCGCGGCCGGCAAGGCCGCCCTCGACGCCGGCCTGCGCCCCGACCCGCACTTCCTGGGTCCGGAGGAGAAGGGCGTCACCGAGGCACTGGCCGCGCGCTAGCCGCCGCTCCGGAGGTTCGACGCGTCAGCCGCCGGACTCCGCTCGAACCAGTCCCCGCTCTCGATGACCGGGCCCAGCGGCGCGTCCGGCGCCGCCAGGAACACCCAGGCGGAGACCCGCGCCCCGTCGCGTACGCGGACGACGTCCTTGGCGACCCGCTCGTATCCGACGGGCAGCTCCAGGCGGTCGAGGAGGCCGAACAGGTCGCCGTAGTCGCCGGGCGAGGGCGTGAGCAGGGTGCCGACGACGCGGCCGCCCTCCGCCGGGACGACGTACGGATAGCCGGGCCCGTCGTGCAGGACCGCCCCGTGCAGCACGGCGTCCGCCTCGGTGCCGATCCGGCCGGCGAGAAACCGGTCGTGGTTGTACGCGCCGGGGCGCAGCGTGCCGTACACGAAGAACGGCAGCTCGTCGGTGGCCGCGCTCTCCTCGGTCCGTGCCGCGTCGGTCTCCCGCTCGACCCAGCGGGCGTACCCCTCGCTGACGCGGGTCACGCGGGTGGCGAGGATCTCGGGCGTCTCGTAGTCGTGGGCGGCGAGGAGGTGGGCCTCCAGGGCCGGGTAGCGGGCCTCGGTGGTCTTGAACACCACCTCCCACTCCTCGGTGGTCTCGATCGCGCCCCGCCAGTGGTAGACGGAGGTGACGGGCCCCGCGATCTGCGCGCAGGCGACGAGCCGCGCCTCGACGGCGCCGCGCGCCAGGGCGTCGGCCTTGGCGCGGGCGTCGGTGGTGGTGCGGACGGTGACGATCACGTCTCCACCGTACGGGCGAACTGGGCCTCGTGCAGCCGGGCGTAGGCCCCTTCGGCGGCGAGGAGTTCCTCGTGGGTGCCCTGTTCGGCGATCGAGCCGCTCTCCATCACCAGGATCGTGTCGGCGTCCCGGATCGTGGAGAGCCGGTGGGCGACGACGAAGCTGGTGCGGCCGGCGCGCAGGGAGGTCATGGCCTGCTGGACGAGGCGCTCGGTGCGGGTGTCGACGGAGCTGGTGGCCTCGTCGAGGACGAGGATCACCGGGTCGGAGAGGAACGCGCGGGCGAGGGTGACCAGCTGCTTCTCGCCGGCGCTGAGGCCGCCGCCGTCCTCGTCGAGGACGGTGTCGTACCCCTCGGGCAGGGTGCGGACGAACCGGTCGGCGTGGGCGGCCCGGGCGGCGGCGACGATCCGCTCGCGGGAGACCTCGCCGGGGACGCCGTAGGCGATGTTGTCGGCGATGGTGCCGCCGAAGAGCCAGGTGTCCTGGAGGACCATGCCGGTGGCGGAGCGCAGTTCCTCGCGGGTCATCGCGGCCGTGTCGACGCCGTCGAGGGTGATCCGGCCGCCCGTGACCTCGTGGAACCGCATGAGCAGGTTGACCAGGGTGGTCTTCCCGGCGCCGGTGGGGCCGACGATGGCGACGGTCCGGCCGGGTTCGACGGTGAGCGACAGGTCCTCGATGAGCGGCCTGCCGTCCTCGTAGCGGAAGGCGACCTCCTCGAAGGAGACCCGGCCGCGGAGTACGGCGGGCTTCTGGGGGGAGTCGGGTTCCGGGGACTCCTCCTCGGCGTCGAGGAGGTCGAAGACCCGCTCGGCGGAGGCCACTCCGGACTGGAGGAGGTTGGCCATGGCGGCGACCTGGTTGACCGGGCCGTTGAAGTCGTAGGAGTACTGGATGAAGGCCTGCACGTCGCCGACGGAGAGCGTGCCGCTCGCCACCCGCAGGCCGCCGACCACGGCGATGGCGACGTAGTTCAGGTTCCCGACGAGGGTCAGGGCGGGCTGGATGAAGCCGGAGACGAACTGGGCGCGGAAGCTCGCCCGGTGGAGCTCCTCGCCGAGCTCGTCGAAGCGGGCGACGGCCTCGGCGCGGCGGCCGAAGGCGACGACCTCGGTGTGGCCGGTGATCATCTCCTCGACGTGGCTGCCGAGGCGGCCGGTGACGGCCCACTGCTTCACGAACTGCGGCTGGGCGCGCTTGCCGACGAAGGCGGCGACGGCGACCGAGACGGGCACGGTGGCGAGGGCGACGAGGGCGAGGAGCGGGGAGATCCAGAACATCATCACGAGGACCCCGGCCAGGGTGAGCAGGGCGCGCGTCATCTGGCTGAAGGCCTGCTGGAGGGTCTGGGTGATGTTGTCGATGTCGTTCGTGGTGCGGGAGAGGACCTCGCCGCGCGGCTGCCCGTCGAGGTAGGTGAGGGGCAGCCGCGCCAGTTTGCGCTGGGCCCGGGCGCGGAGCCGGTGGCCGGCGCGCTGGACGAGGGTGGTGGCGATCCGCAGCTGGACCCAGGTGAGGGCGGAGGAGCCGGTGACGACGGCGACGGAGAGGGCGAGGACCCGGCCGACGGCGGCGAAGTCGACGCCGGCGGGGCCGGTGGCGCCGGTGATGACGAGGTCGGTGGCGCGGCCGAGGAGCAGCGGGCCGAGGACGGAGAGGGAGACGGCGGCGGCGCCGGCGGCGAGGACGGCGAGCAGCCGGGCCCGGTCGGGGGCGAGGGTGCGCAGCAGGCGGAGGCCGGAGGAGCGGAAGGAGAGGGAGCGTTCGAGGGAGGGGGCGGCGAGGCCGGGGCCGCGCTGGGGCGGCGGGCCGGTGCGGGCGGGGGTCTTCGCGGGGCTCGGGGCGCGGGTCCCGGTCGCCGTGCTCATGCGGCTTCCTCCTCGGTGAGCTGGGAGAGGACGATCTCCCGGTAGGTGGGGTTGTCCCGCATGAGGGACGTGTGGGTGCCGGTGCCGACCGTGCGGCCGTGGTCGAGGACGACGATCCGGTCGGCGTGCCGGATGGTGGAGACGCGCTGGGCGACGACCACGACGGTCGCGTCGGCGGTCTCCTCGCGCAGGGCGCCGCGGAGGAGGGCGTCGGTGCGGGGGTCGAGGGCGGAGAAGGAGTCGTCGAAGAGGTAGACGCGGGGGCGGGCGACGAGCACGCGGGCGATGGCGAGGCGCTGGCGCTGGCCGCCGGAGAAGTTGGTGCCGCCCTGGGTGACGGGGGCGTCGAGGCCCGCGTCGAGGGCGCGGACGAAGTCGGCGGCCTGGGCGACCTCCAGGGCGTGCCAGAGCTCCGCGTCGGTGGCGTCGGGCCGTCCGTACCGGAGGTTGGTGGCCACGGTCCCGGAGAAGAGGTACGGCTTCTGGGGGACGAGTCCGACGGTCCGGGCCATCAGCTCCGGGTCGACCCTCCGCACGTCGACGCCGTCGACGAGGACCTCGCCCTCGGTGGCGTCGAAGAGCCGGGGCACGAGTCCGAGGAGGGTCGACTTGCCGCTGCCGGTGGCGCCGATGACGGCGGTGGTCTCGCCAGGGCGGGCGGTCAGCGCGACGCCGTCGAGGACGGACGCCTCGGCGCCGGGGTAGCGGAAGCCGACGCCGTCGAGGTCGAGGCGGCCGGTGCCGGGGAGGGCGCGGACGGGGTCGGCGGGCGGGGTGACGGAGGTGCGGGTGTCGAGGACCTCGCGGACGCGCTCGGCGCCGGCTTCGGCGCGGGGCATGTGCATGAGGAGGAAGAGGACCATCATCACGGACATGGAGGTCTGGAGGAGGTAGCCGAGGAAGGCGACGAGGCCGCCGGGCTGGAGGGCTCCGGCGTCGATGCGGTGGGCGCCGACGTACACGAGGGCGACGGTGGTGAGCTGCCAGACGATCAGGACCGTGGGGAACATGAGGGCCTGGAGCCGGCCGGCCCGGAGGCCGACGGTGAGGAGTGCGCCGTTGGCGGCGGCGAAGCGCTCCCGCTCGTGCCGGTCGCGGACGAAGGCGCGGACGACCCGGACGCCGGTGATCTGTTCGCGCAGCACGCGGTTGGCGCGGTCGACGCGCTCCTGCATGCCGCGGAAGAGGGGCCGCATGCGCAGGACGACGGTGCCGACGGCGGCGGTCATCACGGGCACGAAGAGGAGGAGGACGAGGGCGAGCGGCACGTCCTGGCGCAGGGCCATGACGAGTCCGCCGGCGCAGAGCAGCGGGGCGGCGACGAGCATGGTGAGGACGAGGACGGCGAACGTCTGGATCTGCTGGACGTCGTTGGTGGTGCGGGTGATGAGGGAGGCGGCGCCGAACCGGCCGCGCTCCCGGGCGGAGAAGTCCTGGACGCGGCGGAAGACCTCGGAGCGCAGGTCGCGGGCGACGCCCATGCCGATCCTGGCGCCGGTGTAGGTGGCGGCGGCGGCCGCGGCGGCCTGGAGGAGGGTGACGGCGATCATCACGGCGCCGCCGCCGAGGACCCGGCCGGTGTCCCCGCGCAGGACGCCGTCGTCGATGACGCCGGCGTTGAGGGTGGGCAGGGCGAGGGAGGCGAGGGTCTGGACGAGCTGGAGGGCGACGAGGAGGAAGAGGAGGGACCGGTACGGCCGGAGGCGGGGGACGAGCAGTCGGAACAGCATGAAGGGGATCGTGGTACCTCAAGTTCGCTTGAGGTCAAGGGTGCCCCGGCGCCGTACGGTGAGGGCATGACGACTCCTCCCGCGCACATCGAGATCGACGGCACCCCGGCGGCCGATCCGGACCTCCTCGCCGCCCTGCTGACCGGCTTCGGCCACTTCACGGCGATGCAGGTGCGGGACGGGCGGACGAAGGGGCTCGCCCTCCACCTCGACCGCCTCGACCGCTCCCACCGCGAGCTCTTCGGCCGCGAGCTGGAGGGGAGGCGGGTGCGCGAGCTCATCACCGGGGCCCTCGCGAACGCCGGGCGGCGGGACGCCTCGGTCCGGGTGTACGCGTATCCGGGCACCCGCACCGTGGTGACCGTCGCCGCCCCGGCTCCCGACGGCCCCGGCGCGCCGCAGCGCCTGACGGCCGTCGACTACTGGCGGCCCGCGCCGCACATCAAGCACCTGGGCGGCTTCGGCCAGCGCTTCCACGGCGAGGCGGCCCGCCGGGCCGGCTTCGACGACGCCCTGCTGACCTCCCCGTCCGGCGAGATCGCCGAGGGCGCCGTCACCAACATCGCCTTCTGGGACGGCACTTCGGTGGTCTGGCCGTCGGCCCCCTGCCTGAACGGCATCACCATGGCGCTCCTGGAGCCCCGCCTGGAGTCGGTCCGGCGTCCGGTCGCACTGGCCGATCTCCGGGACTACCGGGCCGCGTTCGTGACCAACTCCCGGGGGATCGCGCCCGTGACGGCGATCGACGAGGTGACGTTCGCGGTCGACGAGGAGCTGATGGGGCGGGTGTTCGCGGCGTACGGAGCGGTGGAGGGGGACGAGATCCGGCCGTAGAAGCCCCCGGGAGGCCGCCGCCCCGACCCGTTCCGGCCAACTTTCCGATCACGGCGCATCTCTGCGGTAACAGCGTTACCTCTCGGCTACGTTGTCACCCATGAGCTCGCTCTACCAGGAAGCCCAGCGCCGCGGCCAGAACGCCGTGCGCACCGCGGTCCTCGACCGCGCCATCGCCCTGCTCGTGGCCGAAGGGGCCGCCGCGCTCACCATGCGGCGGATCGCGGCCGACATCGGCGCGTCGACCAAGGTCCTCTACACGATGTTCGGCGGGAAGGAAGGGCTGTTCGACGCGCTGTACCGGGAGGGCTTCGCCCGGCTGCGGCGCGCCCAGGAGCGCGTCCCGCGCGGCGACGACCCGCTCGCCCACCTCACCGCGCTCGGCGCGGCCTACCGGCACCACGCACTGGCCGAACCGGCCTACTACCGGGTGATGTTCGAGCTTCCCGTGCCCGGCTTCCGGCCGGGCCCGGAGGCGCTCGCGGCCGCCGACACCGCCTTCGGGGCCTCCACCGGGGCCGTCGCCGCCTGCATGGCCGCCGGGGTCATCCGGCCCGGCGACCCCCGGGAGATCGCCAAGATCCTCTGGGCCGCCTCGCACGGCGCGGTGAGCCTGGAGATCGCCGGGCACTTCACCCCGGAGGAGGCCGGCCCGCGCTACGACGCCCTGATGGCGGCGGTGGGCCGCGCGTTCGGCGCGCCGGAGGAGTCTCCGCGGGAGGCCGCCCGATGACGACGACCCGCCGCAACCGCTATCTGTCCGGCCGCTTCGCCCCCGTCACCGAGGAGGTCACCGCCCACGACCTGCCCGTCACCGGGCGGATCCCCTCCCACCTCGACGGCCGGTACCTGCGGAACGGCCCCAACCCGCTCGGCGTCGAGGACCCGGCCACGCACCTCTGGACGCTCGGCGCGGGCATGGTCCACGGCGTGCGGATCCGCGACGGGCGCGCCGAGTGGTACCGCAACCGCTGGGTGCGCTCCGGCTCCGTCGCCGACCGGCTCGGCGAGCCGCGCCGCGGCACCCGCGTCGACGAGCGCCTCGACATCTCCCCGAACGTGCAGGTCGCGGGGTTCGCCGGCCGGACGTTCGCGCTCATCGAGGGCGGCATCCGCCCGTACGAACTCGACTACGAGCTGAACACCCTGGGCCCGTGCGACCTCGGGGCGACCCCGGAGGGGTACAGCGCCAACGCGCACTCCCTCTTCGACCCGCACACCGGCGAACTGCACGCGCTGGCCTTCCGGTACGGCTCCGACGACGTCCAGCACATCGTCATGGACGCCGGCGGCACCGTGCGGCGGGTGAGGACCGACCGGGTGCCGGGGAACCCGTACATGCACGACTTCGCGCTGACCGAGCACCATGTGCTGCTCTTCGACTCGCCCGTGGTGTTCAGCCCCGCCCACCTGGCGACGGGCGTGCCGTTCGCCTGGGACCCGGGGCGCGGGGCCCGGGTGGGCGTCCTGCCGCGCGAGGGCGACGGGGCGGTGCGCTGGTTCGGCCTCGCGCCCGGCCTGGTGGGGCACGCCCTCAACGCGTACGAGACGGGGGACGGGCGGATCGTCGTCGACGTGGTCCGGCACGGCGAGGGCTTCGACATCCGGGACGTCGGCGCGAGCCGGCCCACCCTGGACCGCTGGACGCTCGACCTCGCCCGGGGGACGGCGCGGGAGGAGCGCCTCGACGACCGGGTGCAGGAGTTCCCGCGGGTGGACTCCCGCCGGACGGGCCGTCCCCACCGGTACGGGTACACGGCCGCCGTCGAGCTGTACGCGGCCCCGGCGGGCCCGGACGACGACCGCCCCGCGGAGGGCTTCGGGAACGCCCTGCTCAAGCACGACCTGGAGCGCGGCACGACCGAGGCGCACGAGTTCGGGCGGGACGGGACCGTCGGGGAGGGCGTGTTCGTGCCCGCCGAGTCGTCCGTGGCCGAGGACGACGGCTATGTGATGGCGTACGTGTTCGCCCCGGAGCGGGCCGCGACGGACCTGGTGATCCTGTCGGCCCGCGACTTCACCGGCGAGCCCCTCGCCCGCGTCCACCTGCCCGTACGGGTCCCCGTGGGTCTGCACGGCAACTGGGTCCCGGGCGCGGAGCCTCGGTCCGGGGACCCTGCGGTGACGGTCACCCGTTCGGCACGGGCCCTCGACTGACGACCCGTACACCGTCCTGACCTGCGGAAACATCGGGAATCCAGGCGACACACCGTATCGGACGGCGCAATCCTGATGCACCATCAGCAGGCGAGGCGCGCGACACGGCCCTTATCTCGGTCTTAGAAGGTCCGGCTCCGGGACGTCCCTCCCGGCAGGACCAGCCGGCATGACCGCTCGCGCGCCCCGGAGGACCCCATGCGCACCACTGCCCGCCTCTTCACCGGTACCGCACTGGCGGTCGTCGCGATCGGTGCCTTCGGCGCCCCCGCCGCCCTCGCGAACGGCGACGGCAACGAGTGGAGCGGCGAGAGCCGCGAGTCGAGCGGGAGCCGCGAGTCCCTGGAGATCTTCCCCTCGTCCGTCTCCCCCGGTGAGACCGTCACCGTGAACACGACCGCGTGCGGCAAGCACGGGCACGGCGTCGGGGACGCGAACTCGCTCGGCGCGGGCGAGTTCCAGCTGAACCCGAGCACGCACAAGGAGGTCGTGGTCGGACAGTTCAGGGTGCCGGAGCACGCCAAGGGCGGCTCCTACTGGATCAGTGTGGCCTGCGACAACGGCAAGACGGCCCGGGGCGACCTGACCGTCAAGCACCGGGGTCCGAGCGGCCACGTCCAGACCGGTGTCGGGGGCAGTGTGGGCCCCGACACCGCCCAGGTCACGGCGGGCGCGGCGGTGCTGGCCGCGTCTGCCGTCGGCGGTGTCTGGCTCATGCGGCGCCGGGCGAGCGGCGCGCGGAGCCACTGAGACCACCGCCTGCCCTGCCCCCGCCGCCCGCCCGAACACGGCCCGGCGGGGGCAGGGCCACATCCATGGAGCGACCGAGGCTGCCGAGGGAGACCGGGTGAGCAACAGGAGCAAGGGCTGGGGCATAGCCGCGGCCGCCTGCGTCGGACTCTGGCTCGTCCAGAACGGCTCGCAGAACGTGACCCCGCCCGTGCCGTCGGCCGCGCAGGCCTTCGCCGCCGGGCCGAGCGTGCACACCGACGCCGCCGCGGACCCGCTGCCGCCCTCGGTGCCGGTCCGGCTGCGGATCCCCGAGACGGACGTGGACGCCCCGGTGATGCGGCTCGGCCTCGCGGCGAACGGCGCGCTCGACGTGCCGCCGGCCGCCGACCGGAACATGGCCGGCTGGTACGGGGACGGCACCACGCCCGGGGCGAAGGGCACCGCGATCGTCGCGGGCCACGTCGACAACGCCGACGGGCCGGCCGTCTTCTACACGCTGGGCGCGCTCAGGAAGGGCCACCGGATCGAGGTGGACCGGGCGGACGGGCGGACCGCCGTCTTCACGGTCGACGCGATCGAGGTGTACGCCAACAAGGACTTCCCCGACCGCAAGGTGTACGCGGAGGCGGGCCGGGCCGAGATCCGGGTGATCACCTGCGGCGGCGGCTTCTCGAAGAAGAACGGCTACGAGGGCAACGTGGTCGCCTTCGGCCACCTCATCGGGGTGAGGTAGCGCGTCACGCCCACTGGTCGAAGGCCAGCTTCGCGACCAGCGAGAGCACCACGACCAGGAGCACCCCGCGGACGAACTCGGCGCCCCTGCTCAGCGCCATCCGGGCCCCGACCGTCCCGCCGACCAGGTTGAAGACGGCCATGACGGCCGCGAGCTGCCAGTACACGGAGCCCTGGTACGCGAACATGGCGAGCGCGCCGGCGTTGGTGCAGACGTTGACGATCTTCGCGGTGGCGGAGGCGGTCACCAGGTCCAGGTGGAGCACGGCGGTCAGGGCGAGGACCAGGAAGGTCCCGGTACCGGGCCCGAACAGGCCGTCGTAGAAACCGATGCCGCCGCCGACGACCACGATCGCGGTCACGATCCGCGCGCGGGTGAGCGGCGCCCGCTCCGCGCCCTCGGCCTTCACGCCGAAGGAGGGCCGCAGCATCACGAAGGCCGCGACCGCGAGCAGCACCACCATGATCACCGGGCGCAGGACGTCACTGCTGATCCCGGCCGCGAAGAAGGCACCCGCCATGGACCCGGCGAGCGCCGCGAGCCCGATGCGCACCGCCGTCCCCACCCGGACGGGCGCCTTGCGCACGTAGGTGATCGCGGCCCCGGTGGTGCCCACGATGGAGACGGCCTTGTTCGTCCCGAGGATGTGCGCGGCCGGCACGTGCGGCAGTCCGAGCAGCAGCGCGGGCAGCTGGAGCAGCCCGCCACCGCCCACCACGGCGTCGATCCACCCCGCCACGAGCGCGGCGAGGCAGAGCAGGACAAGGGTGGTCAGCGAGATGTCGGGCATGGCCGCGAGCCTAGGGACGAGATCGTTGCCCCGTCCATCAATCTCCTGATCGTTGAGCCAGTTCTGAGCTTGCGGCCCCCGGCTCCCGGTCGGGGGCGGGCGGGGCCGCCGGGGTGACGACGGCGGTGAGCAGGGTCGCGGCGAGCGCCCCGGTGCCGAGGAGGGCGGCGGCGAGCCGTTTCCGGGCGAACTCCACGCTGCTGCGGGGCGCGCTGTGTCTAGGCATGGTCGAAGTCCTCGCTGTGGATGCGGGAGGCCGGAACCCCGGCCCGGAGCAGGGAGGCGGTCGCGGCGCGGGACATCGCGGGCGGCCCGCACAGGTAGACGTCGCGGGAGGCGAGATCGGGCACCAGGTGCCGCAGGGCGCGGGGCGCCAGCGGGTCGAAGGCGCCGTCCGAAGGGCCGAGCAGGAAGTGCAGGGCGGCCTGCCGCTCCCGGGCGATGGTCTCCAGCTCGGCGCGCAGGACGAGCCCGGCCTCGTCCGAGGCCCGGTAGAGGAGGGTCACGTCGCCGGGCCCGCCGGGCAGCGTCTCGAAGAGGGCGCGCAGCGGTGTGATGCCGACCCCGCCGGCGAGCAGCAGCACCCTGCGGCGGGTGCGGAGGTGGGCGGTGAACGCGCCGAAGGGGCCGGCGGCGAGGACCCGGGTGCCGGGGCGGAGCCGGCGGATGCGGCGGGTGTGGTCGCCGAGCGCCTTCACGGTGATCCGCAGGGTGTCGTCGCGGACGGGCGCGGAGAGCGAGAACGGCAGGGCCGTCGCCCAGAGCCCGCGCCGCAGGAAGCGCCAGCGGAAGAACTGGCCGGGCTCGGCCCGGAGGTGGGCCACTCCCCTGCCCCGGACGAGGACGGAGACGACCCCGGGGCCCTCGTCGCGGACCTCGGCGACCCGCAGGTCGTGGCGGAGGGCGGCGCGGACGGGGACGACGAGCCGGTACCAGAGGAGGAGGACGGCGACGGTCCCGTGGGCCATCGACCAGAGCCAGCGGGTGAGGAGGCCGCCCGCGAGGTCGGGTCCCGCGAGCTGGTGGACGAAGCCGAGCGCGGCGGCGAGGAGGGCGCCGAGGTGGACCGCCCGCCAGGTCTCGTGCCGGATCCGGCGGCGGACGGCGCGGGCGGAGGTGACGCCGACGGCGACGAAGAGGCCGGTTCCCGCGGTGGCGGCGGCGATCGCCCCGTACGCGAGGAGGTCGCCGGTGGCGGTGACGAGGTCGGTGCGGGTGTGCACCGCGTAGCCGCAGAGGGCGAGGAGGGCGTGGGCGCCGATCAGACCGAGCACGTACCGGCCGCCGAGGGCGTGCCAGCGGGCGAGCCGGTCGGCGCCGACGCCGTGCTCGACTGCCGGGACGCGGGCCATGAGCAGCAGCAGGACGAGGACGCCGTACCCGGCGAGGAGGCCGGTGAGGTGGGCGCCGGTCGCGAAGAACGCGTCGAGGCGGGCGGAGGGCCGGGCCTGGACACCCCACAGGAGGGCGACGGCCCCGGCGCCGCCGGCGATCGCGTTCCGCAGCCGGTCCGGGGCGAACCGCAGGGCGGGCGCGGGCGGGAGCTCGGCCGGGGGGCGCTCGGACAGCTCGACGGGCAGGGGGGAGTAGAGGGGGTGGCTGGCCTCGGTGGTCACGTCCGGCACCCTAGGGCCGCCCGTATACGGAAACGGCGTCCTTAAGGCGGCCTTGAGCCGAGACTGACCGCGCGTTAATCCCCGGGGCCTCACAGCGCTCCCCGGCCCGGACGGAGATCAGCGTTCCGTACGGGAAACAGCCGGGATGCCGACGGGTAACACCCGCCGCGCACCCTTCCGGTATGCGCACACGAAGCCGGACTCCTTGATGCCCGTTCGATCCGCGTCCGGCTCCCGCTCGGAGGGGCGGGGCCCCCTGATCCACCCGCTCACCCACGACGGAGGCTCCTCATGACCACCCCCACCATCGTCCTGGTCGGCCACGGAATGGTCGGCCAGCGGTTCCTGGAGGCGCTCGCCGACCGTGGCGTCACCGAGCGGGCCAGGATCGTGGTCCTCTGCGAGGAGCCGCGCCCGGCCTACGACCGCGTGCGGCTGACCTCGTACTTCTCCGGGACGACGCCCGACGGCCTGTCGATGGTCGAGGAGGGTTTCCTCGCGAAGCACGGCATCGAGCTGTACGTCGGCGACCCGGCCGAGACGGTCGACCGGGAGGCGCGGAGGGTCACGGCCCGGTCGGGGCGGGCCTTCGCGTACGACACGCTCGTGCTCGCGACCGGCTCGTACCCCTTCGTGCCTCCCGTCCCGGGCAGGGAGGCCCGCGGCTGCTTCGTCTACCGCACGATCGAGGACCTGCTGGCGATCGAGGAGTACGCGAGGACGGCGACGACCGGCGCGGTCGTCGGCGGCGGGCTCCTCGGCCTGGAGGCGGCGGGCGCGCTGAAGGGCCTCGGGC
Source organism: Streptomyces sp. NPDC059695 (assembly GCF_042733785.1). NCBI lineage: Bacteria > Bacillati > Actinomycetota > Actinomycetes > Kitasatosporales > Streptomycetaceae > Streptomyces > Streptomyces sp. NPDC059695. The sequence goes on from NZ_JBHWFF010000002.1 coordinate 91,401, forward strand.
TCGACACGCACGTGGTGGAGTTCGCGCCGCGGCTGATGCCGGTGCAGGTCGACGAGGGCGGCGGCGCGGCCCTGCTCCGCACGATCGAGGGGATGGGCCTGACCGTCCACACCGGGACGGGCACGCGGGAGGTCGTGACGGCGGACGGCGCCGTGACGGGCATGAGGCTGTCGGACGGTTCCGAACTGGCCACGGACATGGTCGTGTTCTCGGCGGGCGTGCGCCCCCGGGACCAGCTGGCCCGCGACTGCGGTCTGGACGTCGGGGAGCGCGGCGGCATCGCCGTGGACGCGTTCTGCCGGACCTCCGACCCGGCGGTCCTCGCGATCGGCGAGTGCGCCCTGGCGGCGGACGGCCGGGTGTACGGCCTGGTCGCGCCGGGCTACGAGATGGCGCAGACGGCGGCGGCGGTGATCGCCGGGGAGGGGGCCGGGGACGGCTTCACGGGCGCCGACCTGTCGACGAAGCTGAAGCTGCTCGGGGTGGACGTGGCCTCGTTCGGCGACGCGCACGGGACGGCGGAGGGCTGCCTCGACGTCGTGTACTCCGACTCCCGCTCGGGCGTCTACAAGAAGCTGGTGGTCTCCGGCGACGGGGTGCTGCTCGGCGGCGTCCTGGTCGGCGACGCCGAGCAGTACGGCCTGCTCCGCCCGCTCACGGGTTCCGTGCCGCCGGTCTCCCCCGAGCGGCTGGTGCTCCCGGCGGGCGCGGGCGCCCCGGTGGCGCTCGGCCCGTCCGCGCTGCCGGACGACGCGGTGATCTGCTCCTGCCACAACGTCACGAAGCACGCGATCGGCCGGTGCGCGAGCCTGCCCGAGGTGAAGCGGTGCACCAAGGCCGGTACGGGCTGCGGCAGTTGCGTGAAGGTGATCGAGAAGCTCCTGCCGGCGCCGGCCGACCTCGGGCTCTGCGGCTGCTTCTCGTACACCCGGAGCGAGCTGTACGAGATCGCCCGCACGCTGCGGCTGACCTCCTTCGCCGCGCTGCTCGACTCGCACGGGCGGGAGGAGGCGCGGGGCGGCGAGGGCTGCGAGGTCTGCAAGCCGGCCGTCGGCTCGATCCTCGCCGGCCTCGACCACGGGTACATCCTGGACGGCGAGCAGGCCTCGCTCCAGGACACCAACGACCACTTCCTCGCCAACATGCAGCGCAACGGCTCCTATTCGGTGGTGCCGCGCATCCCCGGCGGCGAGATCACCCCGGACAGGCTGATCGTGATCGGCGAGGTGGCCCGGGACTTCGGGCTCTACACGAAGATCACCGGCGGTCAGCGGATCGACCTCTTCGGCGCCCGGGTGGACCAGCTGCCCTCGATCTGGACGCGGCTCGTCGACGCGGGCTTCGAGTCGGGACACGCGTACGGCAAGGCGCTGCGCACGGTGAAGTCCTGCGTCGGGCAGACCTGGTGCCGCTACGGCGTGCAGGACTCGGTGCGGATGGCGATCGGCCTGGAGCTGCGCTACCGGGGACTGCGCGCCCCGCACAAGCTGAAGTCGGCGGTCTCGGGCTGCGCCCGCGAGTGCGCGGAGGCGCAGTCGAAGGACTTCGGGATCATCGCCACGGCGAACGGCTGGAACCTGTACGTCGGAGGGAACGGCGGCGCGACCCCGCGCCACGCGGACCTCCTCGCGCAGGACCTCTCGGACGCGGAACTGGTCCGGCTGATCGACCGGTTCCTGATGTTCTACATCCGGACGGCGGACCGCCTGGAGCGGACGTCGACCTGGCTGGAGCGCCTGGAGGGCGGCCTCGACCACCTCAGGGACGTGGTGGTGCACGACGCGCTGGGGCTCTGCGACGAGCTGGAGGCACTGATGGCCGCGCACGTGACCGGCTACCGGGACGAGTGGGCCGAGACCCTGGACGACCCGGAACGGCTGCGGCGCTTCGTCTCCTTCGTGAACGCGCCGGGGGCGCCGGACCCGTCGGTCCGGTTCGTGCCGGAGCGCGACCAGATCAAGCCGGACCTCACGATCCTCACGATCGGCAACCTGGAAGGGGCCACCTCCCGATGACGACGACGCTCGAACTCTCCCCGTCCCCGGACGCCTGGATGGCGGTCTGCGAGGTGGCCCGGCTGACCCCGGGCCGGGGTGTGGCGGCACTGCTGCCGGACGGAAGGCAGGCGGCGGTCTTCCGGGACCGGTCGGGCCGGACGTACGCGATCGACAACCGCGATCCGTTCACGGGGGCGCAGGTGCTGTCCCGGGGGCTCGTGGGCTCGGCGGACGGGCGTCCGTTCGTGGCGTCGCCGCTCCTGAAGCAGCGTTTCGATCTGGAGACGGGCCGGTGCCTGGACGACGAGGGGGTCGCGGTGGCGGTGTACCCGGTGCGGTCCACCGGGAAGTAACTTGACCGATCGTTCCAGATAGCCGTACGGTCTTCTCGTGGCCAGGACCAAGGAATTCGATCCGGAGGCCGCGCTCCAGGCAGCGCTCGAACTGTTCTGGGCGCGCGGCTACGAGGCGACGACGATGTCGGACCTCGTGGAGCACCTGGGCATCGGCCGCGCCAGCATCTACGCGACCTTCGGGAACAAGCACGAGCTGTACCTGAGGGCGATGGACCGCTACCTGGAGACCCGCGAGCCGGGGATGGTGGAGGAGCTGTCCGCACCGGGCCCGGCGCTGCCGGCCGTGCGCGCGCTCGTCCGCCGCTTCGCCGCCGAGGCGGCGGCGGACGGAGAGCGACTGAACGGCTGCTTCGTCACCAACTCGGCGGCGGAGCTGGGACCGCACGACACGGTGGTCGCCCGCCGGGTGGAGCTGAGCTGGGAGCAGATCGAGACGCTCCTGCACGGCGCGCTCGCCCGGGCCCGCGCCGGGGGCGAGCTCCCGGCCGGCCGCGACCCGAAGGCGCTCGCGCGGATGCTGCTCGTCCTGCTCCAGGGCGTCCGGGTGGTCGGGAAGGCGTCGAGCGACCCGCGCAGGGTCCTGGACGCGGCGGAGCAGGCGCTGGAACTGCTGGACTGAGGAACGGGCGCCCACGGGGGGCGCCCTTTCTTCGGCGCGCATTATGGAATGAACGGTCAAGTTCAGAACGAGACTCAGGGGGCTGGGATGTCGACGACAGGACTGCGGGAGCCACGCGGGGCCACGGGCCGCGCCCGGCCCGCCCGGCACGGCTTCCTCCTCCTCGGGGGCGTCCAGATGACGCTCGTCTTCACCCTCGCCTCCCTCGCCGTCCCGCTCCCCCGCATCGGCGCCGAGTTCCGGCTCGACCGCGCCGGACTGATCCTGCTGAGCGCCGCCTACGGACTGACCTTCGCCGGCCTGCTGCTGCTCGGCGGCCGGCTCGCCGACCGCTCCGGCGGGCGCCGGATCCTCACCGTCGGACTCCTCGTCTTCGGCGCCGCCTCCGCCCTCGCGCCACTCGCCCCCGGGTACGGGACGCTGCTCGCCGCCCGGTTCGCGCAGGGCGCCGGCGCGGCGCTCGTCGCCCCGGCCGCGATGACGGTGCTGCGCGCGCTGTACCCCGAACCCGCCGCGTACGGCAGGGCCATGGCCACCTGGGGCGGGCTCTCGGTGCTCGGCGCGACCGCCGGGAACCTGCTCTCCGGGGTCGTCGCGGCGGCCACCTCCTGGCGGGGCACGTTCGCCGTCCCGCTGGTGGTGACGGCGGCGGCCCTGCTCCTGGCACCGAGGCTGCTGCCCACGACGCCACCCGGCCGGGGCCGCGCCCTCGATCTGCCCGGCGCGCTGCTCGCCACCGGCGGGATCACGCTCGCCAGCTACGGGCTCGTCCTCACCGACGCCCACCCCTGGGGCTCCGCCCCGGTCCTCGTGCCGCTCCTGTCCGGCCTCGTCCTGCTCGCCGCCTTCGCGGCCGTCGAGCGGCGGACCGCCGACCCGCTCCTGCCGCCGGACTTCCTGCGCGACGGCCGCCGCGCCCTGGGCCTCGCGGCCATCGGACTCACGGCGGCCGGCACGGCCACGGTGTTCGTCCTGCTCTCCCTCGCCCTCCAGCAGCAGCGCGGCTGGTCCGCGCTGCTCACCTCCGCGGCCTTCGTGCCCTTCGCGGTCGCCCTGCTCGGCTCGGGCCGGCTCGCGGGCCCGCTGATCGGACGGTACGGACCGGGGCGGGTGACCGCCGCCGGGCTCGCGACGGCCGCCGCCGGGCTCGCCCTGCTCGCCGCGACCGGTTCCGACCCCTCCGCCCCGTACGCGTACGGGCTGCTGCCCGGCCTGCTCCTGCTGCCCGCCGGCGGCGCCCTGTCCTTCGCGGGCGCCGCCGTCCTCGCCACCGACGGGGTCCCGCCGCACCGCGCAGGGCTCGCGGGAGGCGTCCTGAACACGGCGATGGAGCTCGGGCCGACCGTGCTCTTCGCCGCCCTGCTCACCCTCGGCGGCGACGCGGTGTCGCTGGCGGCCGCGGCCGTCCTGTTCACCGCCCTCGCCGCCGCCACGATCCGCACCCGCTGACCCGACACCACCGACCAGACCCGACACCACCGACCAGACACAGGGGAACCACTCATGTCCGCACGCTTCACCGACCGCACCGTCCTCGTCACCGGCGCCGGTTCCGGCCTCGGCCGGGCCATCGCGCTCGCCTTCGCCGCCGAGGGCGCGAAGGTCGTCGTCGCCGGCCGCACGGCCGAGTCCCTCGACGGGACGGTCGCCCTGATCGAGGCCGCCGGAGGCACCGTCGCCGCGGTCACCGCCGACGTGGCGAGCGCCGAGTCCACCCGGGAGCTGGTGCGGCGCACCGTCGAGCTGTTCGGCGGCCTGGACGTGGCCGTGAACAACGCCGGGGTCTTCCGGGGCGGCGGCCACAGCGCCGCCGACCTCCCCCTGGAGGACTGGCGGGCGCTGCTCGACATCAACGTCACCGGCGTGCTGCACGCGCTCCAGGCCGAGGTCGCCCACATGCGGGCGAACGGCGGCGGGGCCATCGTGAACATCGCGTCCAACCTGGGCGGACACGTCCGGATCCCCGGGGTCTTCGGCTACCAGGTCTCGAAGGCGGCGGTCTCGGCGATCACCCGGGCGGCGGCCCTGGACCACATCGCCGACGGGGTCCGGATCAACGCGGTCAGCCCCGGCGCGGCGGAGTCCACGATGTCGCTCCAGCCCGGCGAGAGCGAGGCCGAGCGGGCGGTCCGGATGAAGGAGCAGTCGCCCCTCGGCCGCATCTCCTCGGCGGCCGAGGTGGCGGCGGCGGTGCTGTACCTCGCGTCGGACGACGCGGGCTCCGCCGTCGGCACGGACCTGGTGATCGACGGCGGAGTGGCGGCCTGAGCACGGCTCGGGGCGCTCAGCCCTGGACGGCCGCCGGGTCCATCCAGAAGACCTCCCAGTGGTGGCCGTCCAGGTCGGCGAACGAGCGGCCGTACATGAAGCCCATCTCCAGCGGCTCCTTCGCCGGCGAACCGCCGGCCGCGAGCGCGGCGTCGGCGAGCCGGTCGCACTCCTCCCGGCTCCCGGCGCTCAGCGTGACCAGGACCTCGGTGGACCGGGTCGCGTCGGAGATCTCCTTGCCCGGCGCCATGAACGACCTGAACTTGGACTCTTCGAGGAGCATGGCGAAGATCGTTTCGCTGAAGACCACACAGGCGGTGGTCTCGTCGCTGAACTGCGGGTTCGAGGAGAAGCCGAGCTTCTCGAAGAAGGCCTTGCTGGCGTCGACGTCCTTGACGGGCAGGTTCACGAAGATCATCTGCGGGGCCATGGCGCTCTCTCTTCCCTCGTGCGGTGCTGTCGAGAGGTAAGACGGGCCTGCCCCTCGGAACTCATCGGTCCTCCGGGGATTCTTTTCGCTCAGGCCACGGAGCGCAGTTCGAGGGCCGCCAGGGGGACGAACCCGCCGCCCGTCCCGCCGGTGGCCGCTCCGGGCCCGGCGAGCCGGCGGAGCATGGCGAGGGCGATCCGCTCGCCCTGCGCCTTGGCGCGCTCGGCCCGCGGCCCCCGGTGGAGGCCGTCGACGGCGGCGTGCCAGAGCTGGACCCAGCGGCCGAAGTGGGCGGCGGTAAGCGGCCGGGCGGCGTGGAGGGCGGCGTGCGGGGCGAAGGCGTCGCGGCCGTAGCCGCCGGTACGGAAGAGGGCGCGCTCCCAGAAGTCGGCGATGCGCGGCAGGTGGACCTCCAGGTCGGTCCCGGCGATCCGCGTGAAGAAGGGCCCGATCAGCGGGTCGGCGAAGGCGGCGCCGTAGAAGCGCCGCAGCAGCACGTCGAGGTCGTGACGGTCGCGGATGTCGGGGATCTCGCGGATGCCGGGGGTCTCGCGGATGCCGGGGGTCTCGCGGATGCCGGGGGTCTCACGCATGCCGGGGGTCTCACGCATGCCGGGGGTCTCGCGCACGTCGGGGGTCTCACGCATGCCGGGGGTCTCGCGCATGCCTCCAGTGTGCCGACCGCGGCCCGCTCCCCCAAGTGCCGAAGGTCCCGGCGCCGCCCGGCGCCCCGCGCGGACGGGCACGCGTCCGCCCGGCCCGCGGCCCCGGCACCGCCCGCGCCCCGTCCCGGAGGTCCCGGTGCCCGCCGCCTGCCCTTCACCGCTCGTTGACGCCCGGTCAACTCCGTACCGCTAGGTTCCGGAAGCGCGCGACCCCGTCGCCCGACCGGTGCGGCGGGGCGGTTCCCACCCTCTCAGGAGTGAGACGTGGAGCGACGCAGTTTCCTGCGTGGAGCGGTCATCGGCACCTCGGCCGCCGCCTTCGGCGGCAGCCTGTGGCAGAGCGCGGCCTTCGCCGCCCCCGCCCAGCCCGGCGCCGGCCCCTACGGAGCGCTCGGCGCGGCGGACGCCAACGGCCTCCAGCTGCCGGCCGGGTTCACCAGCCGGGTGATCGCCCGGTCCGGCCAGACCGTGACCGGCACCTCGTACGCCTGGCACAACGCCCCGGACGGCGGCGCCTGCTTCGCCGACGGCACGGGATGGATCTACGTCTCGAACTCGGAGATCAACCCGAGCGGCGGCGCGAGCGCGGTGCGGTTCGACGCGGCGGGCGCGATCACCGGCGCGTACCGCATCCTCTCCGGCACCCGCCAGAACTGCGCCGGAGGCAAGACCCCGTGGAACACCTGGCTGTCCTGCGAGGAGGTGTCCCTCGGCTACGTCTACGAGACGAACCCGTGGGGCGGCACCGCCACCCGCCGGGACGCGATGGGCCGGTTCAAGCACGAGGCGGCGGCGGCCGACCCGGTCCGCCAGGTGATCTACCTGACCGAGGACGAGACGGACGGCTGCTTCTACCGCTTCATCCCCACCACCTGGGGGAACCTCTCCTCCGGCACCCTCCAGGTCTTCAAGGCCGGGACGGCCACGTCCGGCACGTTCACCTGGCAGAACGTGCCGGACCCGGACGGCTCGCCGACCACCACCCGTGCCCAGGTGTCCGGCGCCAAGCGCTTCAACGGCGGCGAGGGCTGCCACTACGCCGACGACACCGTCTGGTTCACCACCAAGGGCGACAACCGCGTCTGGCAGGTGAACCTCGCCGCCGGGACCTACGAGCTGGCCTACGACGACTCGCTGGTCACCGGCGGCGGCGCCCCGCTGACCGGTGTCGACAACATCACCGGCAGCTCCTCCGGCGACCTGTTCGTCGCCGAGGACGGCGGGAACATGGAGATCTGCCTGATCACGCCGGACGACGTCGTGGCGCCGTTCCTGCGGATCACCGGCCAGTCCGGCTCCGAGATCACCGGGCCCGCCTTCTCCCCCGACGGCACGCGGCTGTACTTCTCCAGCCAGCGCGGCACGAGCGGCAGCTCCTCGGGCGGCATCACGTACGAGGTGAAGGGCCCGTTCCGGGCGTAGTCACGAGGTGACCGGCCCGTTCCGCGCGTAGCACCGCAGGTCCACCTGCCGCGGGGGGGGGGCGCGCGCGCCGGGGGCCCCGCCCCGGCCGCGGGGGCCGGGGCGCCGGCCGGGGCGGGGGGGGGCGGCGTCTCCCCCCGCGGCCCGGCGCCCCCCCCG
>NZ_JBHWFF010000002.1:99326-139781 GCF_042733785.1 Streptomyces sp. NPDC059695
GCGTCGCGGTCGTGCCGCGCTTCGTCTCCGGGCGCGCCGCGCGCGCCCGCGCCCACCCCCCCCGCGCCCCCGCGCCCCCGCCCCCCCGCGCGGGGCCCCCCCCCCCCCCCGCGTCAGGGTGTGCAGGACCGCGTTGCCGTGGCGGAGGGTCGCGATGAGCCCGGCCTCGCGCAGCACGCCCGCGTGCTGGCTGGCCGAGGCCAGGGACACCCCGGCCCTGCGGGCCAGTTCGCTGGTCGTCCCGCCGTCCCCGATGGCGTGCAGGACGGCCGAGCGGGTCTGGCCGACGAGCTTGGCCAGCGAGGAGCCGCCCGGCGCGCGGACGGTCGGCGTCTCGCCGTGCGTGACGGGGTAGACGAGGACCGGCGGCAGCGCGGGGTCGCGCAGCACCACCGGGGTCCCCCGGCAGAAGAACGAGGGCTGGAGCAGCAGCCCCCGCCCGTCGAGGTGGACGTCCCGGTCGACCGGGTAGTCGGCCTCCAGGACGGGCGCGCGCCAGCGCAGCATCGGCGGCAGTGAGGCGAGCAGCTCCTCGGCCCCGCCGTCCAGGAGGGCCCGGCCGCGGCGGGCCCGGTCGGCCTCGACGCGGGCCCGGATGTGCGGCCAGTAGGGCTCGACCGCGGCCCGGTGGTAGCTGCGCAGGGCGCCCGTGAGCCGGTCGAAGGGCTCCGCGCCGCCGTCCGCGAGGGCGCGCAGCGAGTGGGGCACGGTCCGGCCGCCGGAGCGGTCGGCGGCGAGCAGCGAGAGCTCGCCGCGCAGCCGTCCCCGCTCGGTGGCGCGGATGGCCTGGAGGCCCTCGTCGAGCCCGTGGACGCCTTCCGCGGGCGTCAGGAAGTCGGGAAAATAGCCACGGCTGGGAACGAGCGCGGCGAGCAGCCGGGTCTCACCGCCGAGCCGCATCCGGGCGTCGGCACGCCATTCTCCGTAGACGACGGGTCCGCGCCGGTCCCTTAAACGGTGAAAGCTCAGAATCGTTTCCCACAGAACGTCCGGCCGGGCGGCCGTCCGCACCCCCGCCAAGTCGGTTCCGGTGAAATGAATCCGCAGCATGAAGGTCCCCACCTGTGCACTCGCAACCACCCCCGACGTCGAGTATGCACAGCATCACAGCACGTTACCAGGGTGTTTCAGCCACAGTTGAAAGGCATCGCGGCAATCGGGGCGGAACCGAAAAGCTGTACGGGTCGGGCAGGAAACCTTCAGGACCGAGGTGACGTGGTGAAGACCGTGGGGGGCTTTGCCCGTCCGGCGGCGGTCGGCGAGGTTGCGGCTCACCTGCCCGGCATCGGTAAAGGGCGCGGCCTCCGGGTGGGGATCCGGGGGTCGCGCCCGCTCCGTTCTTTGCGGCGATGAATCCAACAAGTTCAATGCCCAATAATTCAATCGGCCGCAATTGAACATTGACTCACATCAGCTCGACCAACAAACGAACAAAGAACGGGACGGACACCTCCGCACAAAGGTGTCCGTCCCGTCTCTTTTTGTGAATCCGGAGCCGCCGCCCGCCGGTGAGGGTGAGAGGTGACCGACGGCGGCCCCGGTGGCCGTGCATCCGCTGCTGAACCGGGGTTCAGGAGGGCCCGACCGCCGCTCCTGACCCCCGGTTCAGCAGGCCCGGAGGCTGCTCCTGACCCGCCGTTCAGCAGGCCCGGAGGCCGCTGCCGAACCGGGGTCCAGCAGGCTCAGCGGCTGTCGCTGCCCTTGGCCTCGGCCGCCGCGCGGCCCGCCTCCAGGCGCGCCACCGGGATCCGGAAGGGCGAGCAGGAGACGTAGTCGAGGCCGACCTCGTGGAAGAAGTGCACCGACTCCGGGTCACCGCCGTGCTCGCCGCAGACACCCAGCTTGATGTCGGGGCGGGTGGCGCGGCCGGCCTGGACGGCGCTGCGCACGAGCGCGCCGACACCGTCCTTGTCGATGGTCTCGAAGGGGCTGACGCCGAAGATGCCCTTCTCCAGGTACGCGGTGAAGAACGAGGCCTCCACGTCGTCGCGGGAGAAGCCCCACACCGTCTGCGTCAGGTCGTTGGTGCCGAAGGAGAAGAACTCCGCGGCCTCGGCGATCTGACCGGCGGTCACGGCGGCGCGCGGCAGCTCGATCATGGTGCCGAGGGCCAGCTTGAGATCGACGCCGGTCTGCGCCCGGACCTCGGCGATGACCTGCTCGGCCTCCTCGCGGACGATCTCCAGCTCCTGGACGGTGCCGACGAGCGGGATCATGATCTCGGCGCGCGGGTCGCCCTTGGCGTCGATGCGGTGGGCCGCGGCCTCCGCGATCGCCCGGACCTGCATGGTGAACAGGCCGGGGATGACCAGGCCGAGACGGACACCGCGCAGACCCAGCATCGGGTTCTGCTCGTGCAGCCGGTGCACGGCCTGGAGCAGGCGCAGGTCGTTCTCGTGCGGCTCCTTGCGGGACTCGGCGAGGGCGACGCGGACCGACAGCTCGGTGATGTCGGGCAGGAACTCGTGCAGCGGCGGGTCGAGCAGGCGGACCGTGACGGGCAGCCCGTCCATGGCCTCGAAGAGCTCGATGAAGTCCTGCTTCTGGAGCGGGAGCAGCGCCTTCAGCGACTCCTCGCGCTCGGCGTCCGTGTCGGCCAGGATGAGCCGCTCGACGTACTGGCGGCGCTCGCCGAGGAACATGTGCTCGGTGCGGCACAGGCCGATGCCCTGGGCGCCGAAGCGGCGGGCGCGGGAGGCGTCCTCGGCGTTGTCGGCGTTGGCGCGGACCCGGAGGCGGCGGACGCGGTCGGCGTAGGCCATGATCCGGTGCACGGCGCCGACGAGCTCGTCGGCGTCGTCGGCGCCGGCGTGCATGCGGCCCTCGAAGTACTCGACGACCGGGGACGGTACGACGGGTACCTCACCGAGGTAGACCTTGCCGGTGGAGCCGTCGATGGAGACGACGTCGCCCTCCTCGACGACCTGGCCGCCGGCCGTGGTCATCCGGCGGCGCTTGGTGTCGACCTCCAGCTCCTCGGCGCCGCAGACACAGGTCTTGCCCATGCCGCGGGCGACGACGGCGGCGTGCGAGGTCTTGCCGCCCCGGGAGGTGAGGATGCCCTCGGCGGCGATCATGCCGTCCAGGTCGTCCGGGTTGGTCTCGCGGCGGATCAGGATGACCTTCTCGCCGGAGCGGGACCACTTGACGGCCGTGTACGAGTCGAAGACGGCCTTGCCGACGGCCGCGCCCGGGGAGGCGGCGATGCCGCGTCCGATCTGCTCGACCTTGGCGTCCTCGTCGAACTTGGGGAACATCAGCTGGGCGAGCTGGGCGCCGGTGACGCGCTGGAGCGCCTCGGCCTCGTCGATCAGGCCCTGGTCCACGAGCTGCGTGGCGATGCGGAAGGCGGCACCGGCGGTGCGCTTGCCGACCCGGGTCTGGAGCATCCAGAGCTGGCCGCGCTCGATGGTGAACTCGATGTCGCAGAGATCCTTGTAGTGGGTCTCCAGCGTGTTCATGATGTGCATGAGCTGGTCGTACGACGTCTTGTCGATCGACTCGAGGTCGGCCAGCGGCACGGTGTTGCGGATGCCGGCGACGACGTCCTCGCCCTGCGCGTTCTGCAGGTAGTCGCCGTAGACGCCGGCGTGACCGGAGGCGGGGTCGCGGGTGAAGGCGACGCCGGTGCCGGAGTCCGGGCCGAGGTTGCCGAAGACCATCGAGCAGACGTTGACGGCGGTGCCGAGGTCGCCCGGGATGCGCTCCTGGCGGCGGTACAGCTTGGCGCGGTCGGTGTTCCAGGAGTTGAAGACGGCCTCGATGGCGAGGTCCATCTGCTCGCGCGGGTCCTGCGGGAAGTCGCGGCCGGTCGCGGCCTTCACGATCTTCTTGAAGTGCTTGACGACCTTCTTGAGGTCGGCGGCGTCCAGGTCGGTGTCGCTGGCGACCTTCTTCGCGTCCTTGGCCTCGTCGAGGGCCTCCTCGAAGAGCTCGCCGTCGACGCCGAGGACGGTCTTGCCGAACATCTGGATGAGCCGGCGGTACGAGTCCCACGCGAAGCGCTCGTTGTCGGCCTGGCGGGCGAGGCCGGCCACCGACTCGTCGGAGAGGCCGATGTTGAGGACGGTGTCCATCATGCCCGGCATGGAGAACTTGGCGCCCGAGCGGACCGAGACGAGAAGCGGGTCGTCGGCCTGGCCGAGCTTCTTGCCCATCTGCTGCTCGAGGGCGTCGAGGTGCGCGCTGACCTCGTCGCGGAGCGCGACGGGCTCCGAGCCGCTCTCGAGGTAGACCTTGCACGCCTCGGTGGTGATCGTGAAGCCCGGAGGCACCGGGAGGCCGAGGTTGGTCATCTCGGCGAGGTTGGCGCCCTTGCCACCGAGCAGGTCCTTCAGGTCCCTGTTGCCCTCGGTGAAGTCGTAGACGAACTTCTGATCATTGTTTTCCGACACGGGTCCCGACTCCTCGATGACTCGGTTGGCTGCCCTGACGGCGAGGAACATACCCAGATCGAAGGCTTCTGGGGAGGTACGCCTACCGGTCACACGGTCTTAACCACCCGTCCGCCAGCACTTCGAAAGTTACCGAGCCGAAGATTCCGATTTCACGGCCCGAAGGCCGCTTGACCCAATCCAGCGCCAATCCGCTCACATGAGCGCCCAATCGAGCACTTGCGTTCAACTCTTGAACACAAAAGGGGTGGCACTCAGTGCCACCCCTTCAGGCTGTGCAGCCACCCGTAACATGCTCATCTGAGCACCACCCCCCTCAAGGGTGGCGAGGATCACTCCCCCGGAAGGGCTGAATCTCAGCCGCCGGACGTGTCCAGCTCGGCGTCCTCACTGACCCCGGAGCAGTCGTAGGGGTCCTTCAACCAGCCGTCCGGCAGGACAACTCGGTTGTTTCCGGACGTACGACCCCGGGGGCCGTCCGCGCCCACCGGCCACGGCTGGTCCAGGTCGAGCTCGCTCAACTGAGCGCGCAGCTCGTCCAGGGAGGAGGTGATGGCGAGCTTCTTGCGCATCTCCGAGCCCACCGCGAAGCCCTTCAGGTACCAGGCGACGTGCTTGCGGAAGTCGATGACACCGCGTGCCTCGTCGCCGAGCCACTCGCCGAGCAGCCGCGCGTGCCGCACCATCGCGTCCGCGACCACGCGCAGACCCGGCTGGGCGTACTCCCCGGTGCCCTCGAAGCCCGCCACGAGGTCCCCGAAGAGCCAGGGGCGGCCGAGGCAGCCACGGCCCACGACGACGCCGTCGCAGCCCGTCTCGCGCATCATCCGCAGCGCGTCGTCGGCCGACCAGATGTCGCCGTTGCCGAGCACCGGGATCTCCGGCACGTGCTCCTTGAGCCGCGCGATCGCGTCCCAGTCGGCCGTGCCGCCGTAGTGCTGGGCGGCGGTCCTGCCGTGCAGGGCGATGGCGGTGACACCCTCCTCCACGGCGATCCGGCCCGCGTCGAGGAAGGTGATGTGGTCGTCGTCGATGCCCTTGCGCATCTTCATCGTGACCGGCAGGTCGCCGGCGTTGCCCACGGCCTCGTTCAGGATCGCCCGCAGCAGCGGCCGCTTGTACGGCAGGGCGGAGCCGCCGCCCTTCCGGGTGACCTTGGGGACCGGGCAGCCGAAGTTCAGGTCGATGTGGTCGGCGAGGTCCTCGTCCACGATCATCCGCACGGCCTTGCCGACCGTCACGGGGTCCACGCCGTACAGCTGGATCGAGCGCGGCTGCTCCGTCGCGTCGAAGCGGATGAGCTGCATCGTCTTCTCGTTGCGCTCGACCAGGGCGCGCGTCGTGATCATCTCGCTCACGAACAGCCCCTTGCCGCCGCTGAACTCACGGCAGAGGGTACGGAAGGGGGCGTTGGTGATGCCGGCCATGGGGGCGAGCACCACCGGCGGCTGCACGATGTGCGGCCCGATGGCGAGTGGGGTGAACGCGGTCATTCGGCCATTGTCCCGCACTGCGGAGTTTCTTAGACAGCCATACGATCCGCACATGCCAGAGCTCACACGCGGCCGCCGCCTCGTCGTCCTCGCGATCTGCTGCATGAGCCTGCTGATCGTCAGTCTGGACAACACGGCGCTGAACGTCGCCCTGCCCGCCATGCGCGAGGACCTCGGCGCCACCGTCGCCGGCATGCAGTGGACGATCGACGCCTACACCCTGGTCCTCGCCTCCCTGCTGATGCTCGCGGGCTCCACCGCCGACCGGATCGGCCGCCGCAAGGTCTTCGTCACCGGCCTGGCCGTCTTCGCGCTGGGTTCGCTGCTCTGCTCCCTCGCGCCGAACCTGGAGACCCTGATCGCCTTCCGGGCGGTCCAGGCCGTGGGCGGGTCGATGCTGAACCCGGTCGCCATGTCGATCATCACCAACACCTTCACGGAGCCGGCCGCACGCGCGCGTGCCATCGGGGTCTGGGGCGGGGTCGTCGGCGTCTCCATGGCCGCGGGGCCGCTGGTGGGCGGTGTGCTGGTGCAGTCGGTCGGCTGGCGGTCGATCTTCTGGGTGAACCTCCCGGTCGCCCTCGTCGCCCTGCTCCTCACCCTGCGGTACGTCCCCGAGTCGCGGGCGCCCCGGCCCCGGCGCCCCGACCCGGTCGGGCAGCTCCTGGTGACGGCGCTCCTCGCCTCGCTCACGTACGCGATCATCGAGACCGACCCGCTCTTCGCCGGGTTCGCCGCCGTCGCGCTCGCCGGCCTCCTCTTCTACGAGCCCCGGCGCCGCGAGCCCCTCATCGACCTGCGGTTCTTCCGCAGCGCGCCGTTCAGCGGGGCCACCGTCATCGCGGTCTGCGCGTTCGCCTCGCTCGGCGGCTTCCTCTTCCTGAACACGCTCTACCTCCAGGACGTGCGCGGGCTCTCCCCGCTCGACGCCGGGCTCTGGATGCTGCCGATGGCCGGCATGACCTTCGTCTTCGCGCCGCTGTCGGGGCGCCTCACGGCGGCGCGCGGGCCGCGTCCCTCGCTGCTGCTCGCGGGGGCGGCGATGACGGCGGGGCCGCTGCTCTTCGCGGCCTTCTCGGCCGAGACGAGCGACGCCCTGCTCCTCACCGGGTACGTGGTCTTCGGCATCGGCTTCGGCCTGGTGAACGCCCCGATCACGAACACCGCCGTCTCCGGGATGCCCCGGGCGCAGGCCGGGGTGGCGGCGGCGGTGGCCTCGACGAGCCGCCAGGTGGGGCAGACGCTGGGCGTCGCGGTGATCGGCACGGTCCTGGCGGCGGGGGTCGGCGCCGTGCCGGACGCGGACGCGTTCGTGGCGGCGGCCCGGCCCGGCTACTGGATCATCACGGGCTGCGGGTTCGCCGTGCTGGTGGTCGGGGCGCTGACGAGCGGGGCGTGGGCGCGGCGCACGGCGGAGCGCACGGCGCGGTGCCTGACGCCGGAGGAGGACCGGGAGGGGCCTCAGGCCACGGCGAGGGCCGCCGCCTCCTGAGCCTCGCGCTCCCGGACCACCAGGTCGAGGAGGCGGGCGACGCCGGCCTGGGTGGCGTCGTCCACGGGGACGTACGTGACGAGGTGGGTCCCGGCGTTCGGGCCGAGCCAGAGGTTGGTGTGCTCGAAGCTCAGCAGCCCCACGCGCGCGTTGCGGATGACCTTCACGCGGCCGCCGGGGGCGACCACCTCGTGCCGGGCCCAGATCTCCCGGAACTCGGGCGAGGCCTCTTCGAGGCGCCGTACGAGCTCCTTCCAGGCGGGCTCGGCGAGGTGCTCGGCCATGGCGGCGCGGAGCTTCCCGGCGAGCGCGCGCGTGACCTCGGGCAGGTCGGTGACCGCGGCCCGGAAGTCCTCGTTCGTGAAGGCCAGCCAGAGGGAGTTGCGGTCCTCGCGGGGCAGCGCGTCGAGGTCGCAGAAGAGCTTCCCGAAGGTGCGGTTGTGGGCGAGGAAGTCGTACCGGCTGTTCTGGATCGCGGCGGGCACGGGCTCCAGCTGGTCGAGCAGCCGGCGCAGGGTGGGCGTGACGGCGGCGCAGGGCGCCTCGGGGTGCGGGTCGGCGGCCCCGGCGAGGGCGAAGAGGTGACTGCGCTCGGTCGGATCGAGCAGCAGGGCTGCGGCGAGGGCGTCGAGGACCTGCGGGGAGACCTGGATGTCGCGGGCCTGTTCGAGCCAGGTGTACCAGGTGACGCCCACGGCGGAGAGGTGCGCGACCTCCTCGCGGCGCAGTCCGGGGGTGCGGCGGCGCCTGCCCCTCGGCAGTCCGACCTGCTCGGGGGTGATGCGCTCGCGGCGGCTGCGCAGGAAGGCGGCGAGCTCGTGCCGCCGCACGTCCTGCTCGGTCCGCGCCTCGGTTCCGCTGATCGCCATGACGGTCATGCCTCCAGGGTGCCGGGGTGGTCAGCCCGTTTCCAGGTAGTGGTTGTACCAGGATAAGGACACTCTGGTACCAGGCTGAGCGGAGGCGGAGGCTCGGTCCCGTGACTACGACCTCCCCTTCCGTCCGTACGGCGGCCCCGGCCGGCCGCCGGGCCCCCGCGCTCGGCGCCCTCGGCCTGTTCACCGTCCTGCTCGGGGCCGCGCTGCCCCTCATCGACTTCTTCATCGTCAACGTCGCCCTGCCGTCCATCGACCACGACCTGGCCGCGGGCCCGGCGCTCCTGGAGCTGGTGGTCGCCGGGTACGGCCTGTCGTACTCGGTGCTGCTCGTCCTCGGCGGGCGGCTCGGCGACCTCTTCGGCCGCCGGCGGCTCTTCCTCGCGGGCATGGCCGCCTTCGGCGTGACCTCGCTCGCCTGCGGCCTCGCCCCGGACGCCTGGACCCTGGTGGCGGCCCGGGTGGCGCAGGGCGCCGCGGCGGCGCTGATGCTGCCGCAGGTCCTCGCGACCATCCACGCCTCGACCGAGGGGCCGCGCCGGGCGCGGGCACTCAGCCTGTACGGGGCGACCGCCGGTCTCGCGATGGCGGGCGGCCAGATCCTCGGCGGGGTCCTCGTGACCGCCGACATCGCGGGCACCGGCTGGCGCGCGGTGTTCCTGGTGAACGTGCCGGTGGCGGTGGCCGGTCTGGTCCTCGCCCGGCGGACCGTGCCGGAGACCCGTTCGGACCGGCCGGCGCCGGTGGACGTGCCGGGCACGGTGCTCCTCGGCCTGGCGCTGCTCACCCTGCTCGCCCCGCTGACGGAGGGCCGGGCGGCGGGCTGGCCGCTGTGGACCTGGGTGTCGCTCGCGGTGTTCCCGTTCGCGGCCGGGGCCTTCTGGTGGGTGGAGCGGCGGGCGGACCGCCGGGGCGCGACCCCGCTGGTCCCGCCGAGCCTGCTGGCCCTGGTGCCGCTGCGGCGCGGGCTCGTGGTGGTGCTGCCGCTGTCGCTGGGCTTCAGCGGCTTCATGTTCGTGATCGCGGTGGCGCTCCAGCAGGGCCTGTCGATGGGCGCGGTGGCCTCGGGCCTGGCGCTGGTGCCGATGGCGCTGGCGTTCTTCGGGGCCTCGCTGGCGGGGCCGCGTCTGGTGCGGCGCTGGGGCACCCGGGTGGTGCCGGTGGGGGCGCTGCTCCAGGGGCTCGGGATCGCCGCGATCGCCTGGTCGGTGGGGCACGACTGGCAGGGGCTCTCCGTCTGGGACCTGGTGCCGGGCATGGCGGTGGCGGGTCTCGGTCAGGGGCTCCAGCTGCCGGTGCTGTTCCGGGTGGTGCTCTCCGAGGTGCCGTCGGAGCGGGCGGGCGTGGGCAGCGGCGTCATGGTGACCACGCAGCAGTCGGCGCTGACGCTGGGCGTGGCGACGCTGGGCTCGCTGTTCCTGTCGCTGGCCGCCACCCCGGCCGACATGGGTGCGGCGCTGCGGACGACGCTGCTGGTCCAGCTGGGCGTGGTGGCGGTGACGCTGCTGCTGAGTCTGCGGCTCCCCCGCACGGTGAAGTGAACCCCGACCCCGAAAGCCCGAAACGAAAGATGGAGTGACAGATATTGAAATCTGTCATCGCACATGCCATGGTTGTTCCATGACCACCACAGCGAACACCCCCTTCCCCACCCGTCGCCTCGGCACCACCGGCCCCGCCGTCTCCGCGCTCGGCCTCGGCTGCATGGGCATGTCCGCGCTGTACGGCGAGAGCGACCGCGCCGAGTCGGTCGCGACGATCCACGCCGCCCTGGACGCCGGCGTCACCCTGCTCGACACCGGCGACTTCTACGGCATGGGCCACAACGAGCTGCTCATCAACGAGGCGCTGCGGACCGCCCCCGCCGCCGCCCGCGAGCGGGCGCTGACCAGCGTGAAGTTCGGCGCCCTGCGGACGGTGGAGGGCGGCTTCACCGGCTACGACGGCCGCCCGGCCGCCGTGAAGAACTTCGCGGCGTACTCGCTCCAGCGCCTGGGCACGGACCACATCGACATCTACCGGATCGCCCGCGTCGACCCGGACGTGCCGATCGAGGAGACCGTCGGCGCCATCGCCGAGCTGGTCGAGGCCGGGCATGTGCGGCACATCGGCCTGTCCGAGGTCGGCGCGGACACCCTGCGCCGGGCCGCCGCCGTCGCCCCGATCGCTGACCTCCAGATCGAGTACAGCCTCATCTCCCGGTCCATCGAGGAGAAGATCCTGCCGGCCGCACGCGAGCTGGGCATCGGCGTCACGGCGTACGGCGTGCTCTCCCGCGGCCTGATCAGCGGCCACTTCACCCGGGACCGGCAGCTCGGCCCCGGCGACTTCCGCGGGATGTCCCCGCGCTTCCAGGGCGAGAACCTCGGCCGGAACCTGGACCTGGTCGACCGGCTGCGCGAGGTCGCCGAGGCCAAGGGCGTGACGGTCGCCCAGACCGCGATCGCCTGGGTCCTCGGCCAGGGGGACGACATCGTCCCGCTGATCGGCGCCCGGCGCCGGGACCGCCTGACGGAGGCGCTCGGCGCCCTGGACGTCACGCTCGACGCCGCCGACCTGGCCGCGATCGAGGAGGCCGTCCCGGCGGGCGCGGCCTCCGGCGAGCGCTACCCGGCGGCACAGATGGCCCACCTGGACAGCGAGCACTGACCACGTCACGCTGCGTTGTCAGTGGCGTGCCCTAGGTTGATGGCACCAGCGGGAGAGGGTGTTTCATGCTGACGGGTCGTAGGTACCGGCTTGAGCTGACAGTCGAGCAGACCGCGCAATGCGAGGAGTTCGCAAACGTGTGCCGAGCGGTGTGGAACACCGGCCTGGAGCAGCGCCGTGAGTACCGGCGTCGCGGCGCGTGGATGAATTACGCCCCGCAGTGCAAGGAGCTGGCCGAGGCCAAACGCGAGCACGTGTGGCTCAGGGTGGCGCCGTCGCACATTCTCCAGCAGACGCTGAAAGATCTGGACCGGGCGTGCCGGGAGCATGGCACGTTCAAGGTGCGGTGGCGGTCGCGGGTCCGATGGTCGCCGTCATTCCGGTTCCCCGACGCCCAGCAGATCCAGGTGGAGCGGCAACGACATGCCATGCCGGGCAGCGCCGTGGGGATCGACCGTGGCGTGAAGTTCGCGGCCGTCACCAGCGACGGTGATTTCCACGACCGCGCGTTCATCCGGCCCGGCGAGGCCGAGCGGTACCGGCGCCTGCAGCAGCAGCTCTCACGCACTCACCGAGGGAGCGCCAACCGGGCCAAGACCCGCGCCCGCATGAACAAGATCATGGGCCGGGTCACCGATCGGCGCGGGGACTTCTGTGCACAGACCGCCGGCCGCATCGTGCGGAAGAACGCGCTCGTCGTCCTCGAAGACCTGCGGATCAAGAACATGTCCGCCTCCGCGTCAGGCACCCTCGCCGAGCCCGGCCGCCAGGTCCGACAGAAAGCCGGGCTGAACCGGGCCATTCTCGACAAGGGATGGCACCGCCTCGAACGCGCCCTCACCAGCGCCGCCCGGTACACCGGCACGTCGGTGGTGAAGGTCGATCCCGCCTACACGTCGCAGAGGTGCTCCGCCTGTGGCTTCGTCACCGAAGGCAACCGCGAGAGCCAGGCGGTCTTCGCGTGCAAGGCCCCGGGCTGCGGCCACCGCGAGCACGCCGACGTGAACGCGGGGAAGAACATCAAGGCCGCAGGACTTGCGGCCTCAGCCTGTGGAGACCTCGGCACTGGCCGGTCCGTGAAGCAGGAACCTGTAAGCCGGGCGACCGGCCGAACCCCCCAGAGGGGAATCCACGCCCTTCAGGGCATGGAGGACGTCAAAGGTACTGTCATTCCATGGCCGCCACCGAGACCCTGACCGCAGAGCGCATCCTCGAAGCCACCGAGGAGGTGCTGCGGCGCTACGGCCCGGCGAAGGCGACCGTGGTCGACGTGGCCCGGGTGCTCGGCGTCAGCCACGGCAGCGTGTACCGCCACTTCCGCACGAAGGCGGCGCTGCGCGAGGCGGTCACCGAGCGGTGGCTGGAGCGGACGATCGTCGCCCTCGTGCCGTACGTCGAGGCCGGGGGCCCGGCGGACGAGCGGCTGACCGGCTGGCTCACGGCCCTCTTCGGCCTGAAGCGGAAGAAGGCGGGCGGCGACCCGGAGCTGATGGCCACCTTCCAGGTGCTGATCGGCGAGAACAGCGCGGTGGTCGACCGGCACGAGGAGCATCTGGTCGAGCAGATCGAGAGCATCCTCGCGGACGGTCACCGCGAGGGCCTGTTCGCGGCGCCGGAGCGGGACTTCGCGACCACGGCCCGCGCGGTCTTCCACGCCACGGACCGCTTCCACAACCCGGCGCACGCCGCCGAGTGGGCGGCCCCGGACGCCGAGGAGGCGTTCACGGCGGTGGTCTCCCTGGTGCAGCGGGGGCTGCGGGCCTGAGCCGTCCGCCACTTGAAGATCATTTGGCTTGGAATTTCCCCTTCCCTGTCCGGTGCATGACTAGCGTGCTCCCGCACCGCGACCGTAAGCACCTCCAGGGGGAACCATGTCCACACCCGCCAGGCCCGCCCGTTCAGGCGGTTCCTCCGCCATCGGCTGGGTCCTCACCATCGGCCTCAACGTCGTCGCGCCGATCCTCACCTACAACACGCTGACGGACGACCACGGCTGGTCCGAGTTCTCCGCACTGCTCCTGAGCAGCGCGTGGCCGGTCCTCGACACCGCGATCATGGTCGCCTGGCGCCGCAAGATCGACGAGTTCGCGATGGTCACCCTGGTCTTCCTGGTGATCACGGCCGTGGTCTCGCTGGTCGGTCCGCACACCGCCCGCGCGCTCCTCGTCAAGGACTCGTCGGTGACGGGGCTCTTCGGCCTGCTCTGCCTGGGGACGCTGCTCGCGCCGCGCCCGCTGATGTTCTACTTCGGCCGGAAGTTCGCGACCGACGGCACCCCGGCCTCCACGGCCTGGTGGAACGGCATGTGGGAGTTCGAGGGCTTCCGCTCCACCATGCGCACGATGACGCTGGTGTGGGGCGTGGCGTACGTGACCGAGGCGCTGGTCCGCATCGCGCTCACGTACGCCCTCGACACCAGGACCATGGTCACGCTCAGCCCGGTCATGATCTACGGCGTCCTCGGCGCCCTCGGCGTGTGGACGGCCTGGTTCGGCAAGCGACGCGCGGCGGAGGGGGCCCGCCGCCAGGCCGAGGCGGAGGCCGCGGCCGCCGCGGGCGCCGCGACGGCCTGACGGCACGGGAAAGCCCCCGGCCCCTTCCGCACGGGAGGGACCGGGGGCTTTCGCGTGTCCGCGATCAGACGGTTCAGGCGCCGATGAGGCGGCTGGCCAGGTAGCCCTGGATCTGGTCGAGGGAGACGCGCTCCTGCTTCATGGTGTCGCGCTCGCGCACGGTCACGGCGTTGTCCTCGAGGGTGTCGAAGTCGACGGTGACGCAGTAAGGCGTGCCGATCTCGTCCTGACGGCGGTAGCGGCGGCCGATGGCGCCGGCGTCGTCGAACTCGATGTTCCAGTTCTGGCGCAGGTCCGCGGCGAGGCCCTTGGCCTTCGGGGAGAGCTGCGCGTTGCGGGAGAGCGGGAGGACCGCGACCTTGACCGGGGCCAGGCGGTGGTCGAGGCGCAGCACCGTGCGCTTCTCCATGACGCCCTTGGCGTTCGGGGCCTCGTCCTCGATGTACGCGTCGAGCAGGAAGGCCAGCATCGTACGGCCGACACCGGCGGCGGGCTCGATGACGTACGGCGTGTAGCGCTCGTTGGACTCCTGGTCCAGGAACGTGAGGCTGGCGCCGGAGGCCTTGGAGTGGGCCGTCAGGTCGTAGTCCGTGCGGTTGGCGACGCCCTCCAGCTCGCCCCACTCGCTGCCGCCGAAGGAGAAGCGGTACTCGATGTCGGCGGTGCGCTTCGAGTAGTGGGAGAGCTTCTCCTGCGGGTGCTCGAACCAGCGCATGTTCTCCTCACGGAGACCCAGGCCGGTGTACCAGTTCCAGCGCTGCTGCATCCAGTACTCCTGCCACTGCTCGTCCTCGCCCGGCTTGACGAAGAACTCCATCTCCATCTGCTCGAACTCGCGCGTGCGGAAGATGAAGTTGCCCGGAGTGATCTCGTTCCGGAAGGACTTGCCCATCTGCGCGATGCCGAACGGGGGCTTCTTGCGCGAGGTGGTCTGCACCTGGGCGAAGTTGGTGAAGATGCCCTGGGCGGTCTCGGGGCGCAGGTACGCGACGGAGCCGCTGTCCTGGGTCGGGCCGAGGTGGGTGGAGAGCAGGCCGGAGAAGTTCTTCGGCTCGGTGAAGGTGCCCTTGTTGCCACAGTTGGGGCAGTTGAGGTCGGCGAGGCCGTTCTCGGGGAGACGGCCGTGCTTCTCCTCGTACGCCTCCTCCAGGTGGTCGGCGCGGAAGCGCTTGTGGCAGGAGGTGCACTCGGTCAGCGGGTCGGTGAAGGTGGCGACGTGGCCGGAGGCCTCCCAGACCTCGGTGGCCAGGATGACCGACGAGTCGATGCCGACGACGTCCTCGCGCGAGGTGACCATGTAACGCCACCACTGGCGCTTGATGTTCTCCTTGAGCTCGACGCCCAGGTGCCCGTAGTCCCAGGCGGCGCGCTGGCCGCCGTAGATCTCACTGCAGGGGAAAACGAAGCCACGGCGCTTGCTCAGGCTGACGATGGTGTCGATCTTGTCGGCGGCCACGGTGCTCTCTTCATTACGACGACGAAGTGCGAATGCCTCAGGTTACCGGCGTGCCCGCCCCCGGTATCAAATCGGTTCCGCGGCAGGGGCCCGCGAGGGCCGCGTGGGGCGGGCCACACGGAGGGCAATTGACAACCGTTTCCAGTTTTGTTGAAAATGAGTGTCATGAACGTACGTCGCCTCATACCCAGCACCGCCCTCGCCGGAGCCGTCGCGCTCGGCATCGTCTCCCTCTCCGCCTGCTCCGGAACCTCCGACGCCGCGGACAAGGGCAGCGACGGCAAGCTGGACGTCGTGGCGTCGTTCTACCCCATGCAGTTCCTGGCCGAGCAGATAGGCGGCGGCCACGTCTCGGTCGACACGCTCACCAAGCCCGGCGTCGAACCCCACGACCTGGAGCTCAAGCCGAAGCAGATCGGCGAGCTCGGCGAGGCCGACGTCATCCTCTACCTCAAGGGGATCCAGCCCGCCGTCGACGAGGCCATCGCCCAGGCCGGAGTGAAGCACACGGTCGACGCCGGAACGCTCACGAAGCTGGAAGAGCACGGCGCCGAGGTCGGCCACGACCACGCGGGCGAGGAGGCCGGGCACGACCACGCGTCCGAGGCCGGCGCCGACCCGCACGTCTGGCTCGACCCCGTGAAGTACGCCGAGGTCGCCCAGGGCGTCGGCAGCGCCCTGCAGAAGGCGGACCCGGACCACGCCGCCGACTACCGGAAGAACACCGACGCCCTGGTGAAGAAGCTCGGCGACCTGAACACCGAGTTCGAGACGGGCCTGAAGAACACCGCCACGAAGACGTTCATCACCACCCACTCCGCCTTCGGCTACCTCGCCGAGCGCTACGGCCTGGAGCAGGAGGGCATCACCGGCATCGACCCCGAGTCCGAGCCGAGCCCCGCCCGCATCAAGGAGCTCCAGGACATCGCGGAGAAGGACAAGGTGTCCACCGTCTTCTTCGAGACCCTCGCGAGCGACAAGACCGCGAAGACCCTCGCGAAGGACACCGGCCTCAAGACCGACGTCCTGGACCCGCTGGAGGGAATCACGGACCAGTCCAAGGGCGATGACTACCTCGCGGTCATGCGGTCGAACCTCGCCGCCCTGAAGACCGCGCTCGGCGCCAAGTAGGAGGTACCCGTCGTGAGCGACGACCAGCCCGTCATCTCCGTCCGCGGAGCCACCGCGGCCCTCGGCGCGCGCCCCGTCCTCCGGGGCGTCGACCTCACCGTCCACCGCGGTGAGGTCGTCGCCCTGCTCGGTGCCAACGGCTCCGGCAAGTCCACCGCCGTCCGCGCGGTCATCGGCCAGGTGCCGCTGACCGGCGGCGCCATCGAGCTGTTCGGCACCGAGCGGAAGCGGTTCCGCGACTGGGCCCGCGTCGGCTACGTGCCGCAGCGCACCACCGCCGCCGCCGGCGTCCCCGCCACCATCCGCGAGGTCGTCTCCTCCGGCCGCCTCTCCCGCCGGAAATTCGGCTGGACGACGAAGGCCGACCGGGCCGCCGTCGAGCGGGCCATCGACCTCGTCGGCCTCGCCGACCGCGCCAGGGACTCCGTCTCGGCGCTCTCCGGCGGCCAGCACCAGCGGGTGCTGATCGCCCGCGCGCTCGCCTCCGAGCCCGAACTCCTGATCATGGACGAGCCGATGGCCGGCGTGGACCTCGCGAGCCAGGAGATCCTCGCCGCGACCCTCCGGGAGCAGGTCGCCGGCGGCACCTCCGTCCTCCTCGTCCTGCACGAGCTGGGCCCGCTGGAGCCCCTCATCGACCGCGCGGTCGTCCTGCGCGACGGCTGCGTCGTCCACGACGGGCCGCCGCCGGAGGCCGTCGGCCAGCACGCGCTGCCCGGCCACGACCACGTACATCCGCACGCGGCCGGCGAGCCGCTCCGCACGGGACTGCTGACCTGATCATGGACTTCCTCGAACCTGCCTTCATGCAGCGGGCGCTCCTCGCGGCCGTCCTCGTCGGCATCACCGCCCCCGCCGTCGGCATCTACCTCGTCCAGCGCCGCCAGGCCCTCATGGGCGACGGCATCGGCCACGTCGCCATGACCGGTGTCGGCCTCGGCTTCCTGCTGAACTCCAGCCCGGTCTGGATGGCGACCCTCGTCGCCGTCGCCGGCTCGGTCGCCATGGAGCTGATCCGCGCGTACGGGAAGACCCGCGGCGACCTCGCGCTCGCGCTGCTCTTCTACGGCGGCATGGCGGGCGGCGTCCTGCTGATCAACCTCTCGCCGACCGGCTCCAACGCCAACCTCAGCTCGTACCTCTTCGGCTCGCTGTCGACGGTCTCCACCGAGGACGTGACGGCGATCAGCGTCCTCGCCGCCTTCGTCGTCCTGGTCACGGTCGGCCTGCGCAAGCAGCTCTTCGCCGTCAGCCAGGACGAGGAGTTCGCCCGGGTCACCGGCCTGCCGGTGCGCGCCCTGAACCTGCTGATCGCGGTCACCGCCGCCGTGACCGTCACGGTCGCCATGCGCGTCGTCGGCCTGCTCCTGGTCAGCGCGCTCATGGTGGTCCCGGTCGCGGCGGCCCAGCAGCTGTCGAAGTCCTTCCGCGCGACCTTCGTCCTCGCGGTGGCGACCGGCGTCACCGTCACCCTGGCGGGCACGGTCACCTCGTACTACCAGGACGTGCCGCCCGGCGCGACGATCGTCCTGTACGCGATCGGGATCTTCATCGTCCTGACCCTGCTCGCCACTCCGCTCGCCAAGCGGCGCGCCAGGGCGGCCGAAGCCGCCACGCGGGACTGCGACGCACAGGTTCCGGCCACCCGGCGTCCGGCGGACGACGTGAAGGTCTGATCCGCGCCTGATCCCGGGGGCACGGGGGGCTGGCAGAATGGCGGGGGCAGACAAGCATCCAAGGAGGCCCCCGTGGTGACGGCAGGACCCCCCGTACGCGGCCGCTCGACCAAGCAGCGGGCCGCGGTGTCGGCGGCGCTGAGCGAGGTGGACGAGTTCCGCAGCGCCCAGGAGCTGCACGACATGCTCAAGCACCGCGGCGACTCCGTCGGCCTGACCACCGTCTACCGCACGCTCCAGTCCCTCGCGGACGCGGGCGAGGTCGACGCACTGCGCACCAGCGACGGCGAGACGGTCTACCGCCGCTGCTCGACCGGCGACCACCACCACCATCTGGTCTGCCGCGTCTGTGGCAAGGCCGTGGAGGTGGAGGGCCCCATGGTGGAGCAGTGGGCCGAGACCATCGCGTCGGAGCACGGCTTCGTGAACGTGGCGCACACGGTCGAGATCTTCGGCACGTGCGCGGAGTGCGCCGGGAAGTGACCTGACATACGAGGGGCCCGCACCGATGCGATTCGGTGCGGGCCCCTCGTGCGTCTCAGGCCCGGGTGGCGTTCCGGTCCAGGATGGCCCGCAGCCGGTCCTCGTCCGCCGGACCGGACAGCCCCCGCTTGGGCAGGTACGCGAAGCCGGTGCCGGAGCTGCGGTCCGTGAAGAGC
The DNA here is from genome assembly GCF_042733785.1 of Streptomyces sp. NPDC059695. Taxonomy (NCBI): domain Bacteria; kingdom Bacillati; phylum Actinomycetota; class Actinomycetes; order Kitasatosporales; family Streptomycetaceae; genus Streptomyces; species Streptomyces sp. NPDC059695. The sequence goes on from NZ_JBHWFF010000002.1 coordinate 117,725, forward strand.
ACGAAGAGCCGGGGCGTCTCCGCGTACCGGGTCAGCAGCGCCCAGCGGATCGCCGTGTCGGTGTCCCGGGAGACCCACCGCCCGCCGTCCTCGTCCACCAGCGCCCGGGCCTCGCCCTGGGAGCCGATCAGCCGGAAGAGGCTCCGGGCGGTGGCCCACGGCACCAGCTCGGCGCAGGCCACGGCCACCGCGCCGAGGAACACGAGCTTGACGGTCACCAGGACGTCGCCCTGCCACAGGGCCGCGGCGGCGACCAGGACGGCCAGCGCGCAGACTCCGCGGGTGGTCCACCGGAACAGGGGCCACCAGCGGGTCGACCGCAGCCGGATCCGTACCGCTTCCCTCACCTCGGCGAGCTCGGCCGAGTAGACGAGCTCGAGCCGCTCCCCCACGGCCGGCTCAGGCCTTGTCGAGGACGGCGAGGTCGGCCGGGTCGACGCCGCCGAAGCGGCGGTCGCGCTGGGCGAACTCGACGCAGGCCCGCCAGAGGTCGCGGCGGTCGAAGTCGGGCCACAGCACGTCCTGGAAGACCAGCTCGGCGTAGGCGCTCTGCCAGATCAGGTAGTTGGAGGTGCGCTGCTCGCCGCTGGGCCGCAGGAACATGTCCACGTCCGGCATGTCCGGGTAGTACAGGTACTTCTGGATGGTCTTCTCGGTGATCTTCGCCGGGTCGAGCCGGCCCGCCTTCACGTCCTCGGCCATCGCCTGCGCCGCGTCCGTGAGCTCGGCGCGACCGCCGTAGTTCATGCAGAAGTAGAGCGTGAGCTTCGTGTTGTCCTTGGTCTGCTCCTGCGCGACCTGGAGCTCCTTGGCCACGGACTTCCACAGCTTGGGCATCCGGCCGACCCAGCGCACCCGGACGCCCAGCGAGTCGAGCTGGTCGCGGGACTTGCGGATGAAGTCGCGGTTGAAGTTCATGAGGAAGCGCACCTCCTCGGGCGAGCGCTTCCAGTTCTCGGTGGAGAAGGCGTACAGCGAGATCGACCCCACGCCCATCTCGATCGCGCCCTGGAGCACGTCGAGCACCTGCTCGGCGCCGACCTTGTGGCCCTCGGTGCGCGGCAGCCCGCGCTCCTTGGCCCAGCGGCCGTTGCCGTCCATGACGATCGCGACGTGCTCCGGCACCAGCTCGGACTGGAGCTTCGGCGGGCGGGCGCCGGACGGGTGCGGCTCGGGGGCGGTGTACTCCCGACGCTGGCGCCCGAGGAGTCGTGCGATGGCCATGGGTGGTCTCTCCTAGCTTTTCTCTACGTACCGCAGGGAGCGCAGGCCGCGCTCCAGGTGCCAGTGCAGATAGGCGGACACGAGCCCGCTGCCCTCCCGGACGTGACGCGGCTCGCACGCGTCCGCCGTCGCCCAGTCGCCGGTGAGCAGCGCGCTGAGCAGGCCGATGGCCTCCGCAGAGGGTACGACGCTTCCGGGCACGCGGCAGTCGCCGCATATGACCCCGCCCGCCGCGACCGAGAAGAACCGGTTGGGCCCGGGGAGGCCGCACTTCGCGCAGTCCTCGAAGCTCGGCGCGTAGCCGTTCACCGCGAGGGACCGGAGCAGGAAGGCGTCCAGGATGAGGTGCGGCGCGTGCTCGCCCCGGGCGAGCGTCCGCAGGCCCCCCACGAGCAGCAGGTACTGCTGCACGGCGGGCTCGCCCTCGTGGTCGGTGAACCGCTCGGCCGTCTCCAGCATGGCCGTGCCGGCGGTGTACCGGGCGTAGTCGGTGACGATCCCCCCGCCGTACGCGGCGATGGTCTCGCTCTGCGTGCAGAGCGGCAGGCCGCGTCCGACCAGCTCACTCCCCCGGGCGAAGAACTGCACGTCCACGTGCGAGAAGGGTTCGAGGCGCGCCCCGAACTTCGACTTCGTCCGGCGCACGCCGCGCGCGACGGCGCGCACGCGGCCGTGACCGCGCGTGAGGATCGTGATGATGCGGTCCGCTTCACCCAGCTTCTGGGTGCGCAGCACGATGCCGTCGTCGCGGAACAGACTCATGCGCCCATTCTCGCGTACGGCGACGGCGGACAGGACGCACGGCCCCAGAGAGACGCAGGTCACATCCACCCGTGTCACAGGGGCCCGGGCTGCCTCGTCCCAGGGGGTGTAGCCAGCGAGCGACACCCCGAAGGAGCACCCCATGGACGCGCGACTGAACCTCTTCGCCGGCCCCACCGCCGGCAAGGCCTTCAAGCACCTGATGGCGGCGGGCAGGGCGGTCAAGGAGTCGACGGTGCCGGCCGCGACCCAGGAACTGGTCGCGCTGCGCGTGAGCCAGATCAACGGCTGCGCCGTCTGCATCGACATGCACACCAAGGAGGCCGCCCACGCCGGCGAGACCCCCGTGCGGCTGAACCTGGTGGCAGCCTGGCGCGAGGCGACGGTCTACACCGAGGCCGAGCGCGCCGCCCTGGAGCTCGCCGAGGAGGGCACCCGGGTCGCCGACGGTGCGGGCGGCGTCAGCGACGAGGTGTGGGAGCGCGCCGCCCTCCACTACGGCGAGGAGGAGCTCACCGCCCTCGTCCTCCACATCGGCTTCATGAACCTGGCGAACCGGCTGAACGCCATCACCCGGCAGCCGGCGGGCTCCTACGAGGTCGGGCAGTTCCACTGAGGGACGCCCTCCTGGACGATCATGAAGCGTCCGCGCCGCGCGGACGTACGGGAACGGGGAGAGGACGTCGTCATGAGCAAGGTCGAGGAGTTCGAGGAGCTGCGCCCGCTGCTCTTCTCGATCGCCTACCGGATCCTCGGCAGCGTCGGCGAGGCCGAGGACGCCGTCCAGGAGACCTGGCTGCGCTTCGACGGCTCCTCGACCCGTCCCGACTCGACCAAGGCCTTCCTGTCGGCCACGGTCACCCGCCTGTCCATCGACGTCCTCCGCTCCGCGCGGGTCCGGCGCGAGGAGTACGTCGGCCCCTGGTTCCCCGAGCCGCTCCTCAGCGATCCCTACGAGGACCCGGCGCGTGCGGCAGAGCTGGCCGACTCGGTCTCCATGGCCTCGCTGCTCCTCCTCGAACGCCTCAGTCCCCTGGAGCGCGCGGTCTTCCTCCTCCGGGAGGTCTTCGCCTTCGGCTTCCCGGACATCGCCGAGGCCGTGGGCCGCTCGGAGGCCGCCTGCCGGCAGCTGCTCGTACGGGCCCGCCGCCACATGCACGACGGACGCCCCCGGTTCACGGCCGACCGCGGGGAACGGCGGGAACTCGCCACCCGATTCTTCGACGCCCTCCAGAACGGCGACATCGGCGGACTCCAGGACCTCCTGGCCGCCGACGTCCAGCTCGTCGGCGACGGCGGCGGCAAGGCCCCGAACTTCGCCCGGATCATCGCGGGCGCGGACAAGGTGGCCCGACTCCTCGGCACCGCCTTCCCCGTACTGACCGAACTCGACGTCACCTGCGAGCCGCGCGAGGTCAACGGCCAGCCCGGCGCGCTCTACCGCGACCGCGACGGCCGGATCCTCCAGGCCATCGTCCTCGACGTCCTCGACGGGCGGGTCCAGACCATCCGCGCGGTCCTCAACCCCGACAAGCTCGGCCACCTCGGGCCGGTCGCCGACGCGTGGGCCATCGACCGCGAGGTGCGGCAGGCCCGCCGCCGCGCCCACTGACCCGGCCCGCGCCCGCGCCCGCCGTCACGGCACCTCGCCGCGACTGCGGGCGTTCGCGTGCGCCGTGGCCGCGCTCAGCCGCTCCGCCGAGGTCGCCTCCCGCACCCCGTCCGGCTCCACGTCCCACTCGCGCCCGCCGCCGAGCGGACGCACCTGCACGTAGGGCCCCTCGTGCCCCATGACCCTCCCGACCCGTCCGGTCAGGATCTCGACGACGTACGACCCGATGGGCAGCGTCACGAACGACTCTCCTCCCTCGGCAGTACGGCGGCGGCGAGGAGCCGGGCCGTTTCCACCGTGCAGCATCCCAATTCCACGAGCGGGCGCGGGGGCTCCGCGGCGAGCGTGACGACGTCGAGTCCGAGCGAGGGGAGCGTGATTCCCGCCCTCGCGAGGGCCTCGCGCAATTCCGCCACTGCCTCTTGAGCGGTTCCGAGTGCGCTCGTGGTCGTCTTCATGATGTCTTCCTTCACCAACGTATGCCTTTCTGAATCCATTTCCCGCTTCGCCTCTCCAGGGTGGGGGCGTATCCGTAGAATCGGCAGATGTGCAGGTCGTACAACTGGTGGGTAGGGTGGGAGAGTTAGCCCATGGCCAAGGGCAGGCAGGACGAGAGGTGGCAGTTCTTCGGAGAGCTCCTCAAGGAGCGCCGGGAGACGGCGAAACTCTCGCAGACCGAGCTGGGCGGACTGGTGTTCGTGTCCGGTGCGTACATCGGACTGTTCGAGCAGGGAATCCGAAAACCTCAGCTGGATGTCGCAGAGCGAATCGACCGCGTCCTACAAACCGGCGGTATTTTCGAACGGACGGTACGCGATCTCATCAACAAGTCACCGTACGCCTCCTATTTCCACGAAGTGGCGGAGCTGGAGGTGGTGGCGACGAAGATCTGCGAGTTCGCGCCGCTGGTGGTGCCGGGGTTGTTGCAGACGAGGGCGTACGCGCAAGCGGTGACCTTGGCCGTGCACCCGTTCGCCACGGAGGAGTACGTCGAGGAGAAGGTCAGCTCTCGGCTGGACCGCGCCCGCATCCTCAAGGACACAACAAGGCCGGAGTATTGGGTGATCCTGCACGAGCACGTGCTCCTCACCCCTGTGGGCGGCCCCGCCGTGATGGCCGAGGCCCTGGAGCACATGGCAGCGCTCGTGCGAGCGCGCGTGGCGCTGGCGACAGTGCTACCGCGCGCGGTCGGCGGACACGCCCACATGACCGGAACACTCACGCTCATGGAGTTCGCGGACCAGCCCCCAACCGCCTATACGGAGACGGAGTTCACGGGAACACTCCTCGATGATCCGGCTGTGGTGAAGGATGCCCAGCGGGCCTACGATCTGCTCAGGGTCGCCACGCTGTCGCCGGCGGCGTCCCTGGCCCTGATCGAGTCGGCGGCGGAGGACTTCAGACGATGCGCGCATACGACCTGAACAACGCCCACTGGTTCAAGAGCTCCTACAGCAACGGGTCGGGCGGGGACTGCGTCGAGGTCTCCTACGACTTCACGGGTGCCGCCTGGCGCAAGAGCAGCTACAGCAACGGTGAAGGCGGCGACTGCGTCGAGGTCCTCGACGACGTCACCGGCGTCGTCCCCGTCCGCGACAGCAAGGTCGCCGACGGGCCCGTGCTCGTCGTGCCCGCCGCCGCCTGGTCCGTGTTCGTCGCCGGCATCGCGAGATGACCACCGCACCCTCCCTCGTCCTGCGCGGCAGCGGCGACGCCGTCCTCCGCTTCGAGGAAGGGGCCGTCACGCTCGGCCGCCCCGACGTGGGGCACCACATCCCCCTGGCAGCGATCGCGCGGGCCCGCGCCGAGGGGCGGACGGTCGAGATGGAGCTGAGAGCCCCGGAGGGGGCCGAACCCACCACGTACCGCGTCGAGGACGTGAGCGAGGCCGCCGCGACCGCCTTCGCCGAGGCCGTCAACGGCGCCCTGCCGGAGGCGGACGGCGACGGGGCCGCCCTCGTCACGACGTGGATCCCGTCGGCCCCGGCGCGACGGCTCGCCCCCTGGCAGGTGCGCGCGCTCGTCGCGGCCGTGCCGGTCGTCGCGCTGGACGTGTTCCTCGGGGTGGCGGGCCCGTTGCCGTACCTGTTCCTCTTCTGGCCCGCGGCCCTGGTCGTCGCCGTCGGCGTGTTCCTCGTGCACGTCACGGCACGGGGCCTGTACCGGATGTGGCACCTGCCGAGGCACGGCATCACCGTCGTCGCGGAGTTCTCCCACCACACGAACAGGACGAGGGTCTACCGGTACACGGACACGACCGGCACCGCCCACACCTACGACAACAGCGTGGGCGGGGAGCGGTTCGAGGTGGCCTACGACCCGCGTAACCCGAAGGTGGCCGTCCACCGCGAGGGGCTGTACGTGCGCGGCATGATGGCGCTCATGACGCTCGTCGGCTGCGGCCTCACGGGCGGCGGTCTCTCCGGGATGGGGTGGCTGGTCGTCGGCGCCGTCCGGTACTGAGCGGAGGACCAGGGGTTCAACCGGACGTGATCGACCCCTACGATCACGGCCATGCCGATCACTCCGTCCACACCCGTCGTCCAGGGCGCCAAGAAGTCCTCGCTCCAACTGGACGGCGACGCGCTGCTCCTGAGGCGCCCTCACGAGGAGGCGCTCATCCCGCTTGCGGCGGTCGAGCGGATCCGGGCGGAGGGGCGGTCGGTGAGCGTCGAGCTGACGGCCCCGGCGGGGAGCACGCGGTACGTGCACCGGATCGACGGGGCGAGCGAGGCGGGGGCGGCGATGTTCGCCGAGAGGGTGAACGCCGTCCTGCCCGGGACGCCCGGACGGGACACGGCGGCGGACGGGACCGCGCTCGTCGAGACGCGCGCCCTCCCCCTGACCCGGCGGGCGCGGAAGCTGCGCCGCATCGGGTGGCTGTCGGGCGGCGCCCTCGGCCTGATCGTCCTGGCGTGCGTGGCCGTCGCCGTCTCCGGGGACCCGGCCACACTGATCGCCCTCATACCGGGAGGCCTCGTCATGACGGCGGCCCTCGCCGTCGGGACGAACGCGCTGGCCAACTGGTACCGCGAGTGGCGCCTGACCCGGCACGGCATCACGGCCTTCGCCGCCGAGGTCCCGGAGCGGCCGGGGATGTACCTCTACACGGACCCGGCGGGCCGGATCCGCCATGTGTTCACCTGGGCGGGCGGCATCGCCGTCAAGGTGAGCTACGACCCCGCCGACCCGGGGAACGTCGTCCTCCCCCGGGCCGCCCTGTTCCGGCGCGGGGAGCTCGCGCTCGGAGCGTTCCTGGCGTTCGTCGCGCTGCTCGGCTTCGCCGGCCTGATCGCGCTGACCGTCCTCGCGTTCGTCGACCCCGGGGCGATCTCCGGCACCACCTAGGCCCACTTATGGAAGTCATAAGTTCGCCTTATGAGCTCATAGACCGGGGGCGGGTACCACTCCGCGCGAGGGGTTATTTAGGGTGGCCTAAGTGTCGGCGGCTTTCGCCGCCACGTCGCTTGCGAAGGGAACCCCGTCATGCCCCGCCCCCTCCGGGTCGCGATCGTCGGCGCCGGCCCCGCCGGAATCTACGCCGCCGATGCGCTGCTGAAGTCCGACGCCGCCGCCGAGCCGGGCGTGTCGATCGACCTCTTCGAGCGGATGCCCGCGCCCTTCGGCCTCATCCGCTACGGCGTCGCCCCCGACCACCCGCGGATCAAGGGCATCGTCAACGCCCTCCACCAGGTCCTCGACAAGCCGCAGGTCCGCCTCTTCGGCAACGTCGACTACGGCACCGACGTGCACCTCGACGACCTGCGCGCCTTCTACGACGCGGTGATCTTCTCGACCGGCGCCATGGCCGACCGCGAGCTGAGGATCCCCGGCGTGGAGCTGGACGGCTCGCTCGGCGCGGCCGACTTCGCGTCCTGGTACGACGGGCACCCGGACGTCCCGCGCGACTGGGAGCTCTCCGCCGAGAAGGTCGCCGTCCTCGGCGTCGGCAACGTGGCCCTCGACATCGCGCGCATCCTGGCCAAGACGGCGGACGAGCTGCTGCCGACCGAGATCCCGGCCAACGTGTACGACGGCCTCAAGGCGAACCGGGCCAAGGAGATCCACGTCTTCGGCCGCCGCGGCCCCGCGCAGGCGAAGTTCAGCCCGATGGAGCTGCGCGAGCTCGACCACTCGCCGAACATCGAGGTCATCGTCAACCCCGAGGACATCGACTACGACGAGGGCTCGATCGCCGAGCGCCGCAAGAACAAGCAGACCGACATGGTCGCGAAGACCCTGGAGAACTGGGCGATCCGCGACGTCGGCGACCGCCCGCACAAGCTCTTCCTGCACTTCTTCGAGTCGCCCGTCGAGATCCTCGGCGAGGACGGCAAGGTCGTCGGCCTGCGCACCGAGCGCACCGAGCTCGACGGCACGGGCAACGTGAAGGGCACCGGCGCCACCACCGACTGGGACGTCCAGGCCGTGTACCGGGCCGTCGGCTACCTCTCCGACGAGCTGCCCAAGCTGCCCTGGGACGCCGTCTCCGGCACCGTCCCGGACGAGGGCGGCCGTGTCCTCCAGGAGACCGGCGAGCACCTGGCCTCCACGTACTGCACCGGCTGGATCCGGCGCGGCCCGGTCGGCCTCATCGGCCACACCAAGGGCGACGCCAACGAGACCGTCGCGAACCTCCTGGACGACTTCGCGAACGGGCGCCTGCTCACGCCGTCCACCCCGGAGGCGGACGCGGTCGTGTCCTTCCTGGAGGGCAAGGGCCTCACGTACACGACGTGGGAGGGCTGGTACGCCCTCGACGCCGCCGAGAAGGCGCTCGGCGAGCCGCAAGGCCGCGAGCGCGTGAAGATCGTCGAGCGCGAGGACATGCTGCGCGCGAGCGGCGCGATCAAGTAGCGCCCGAGGGCCCTCTCCTCTTCCCGGTCCTACATTGGAAGGACCCGGAAGAGGTGGGGGCCCATGTCCGCACCCACGATCGACGCGCTCCCGCGCGCGCGGGACGCGGCGGCCCGTGACGCCTGGGCCGAGGCGTACGCGCTGCTGCGCGCCCAGGACGCGCGTCCCCGGCGCGCCCTGACCGCCGACGACCTCACGATCCTGGCCGAGGCGGCCTGGTGGTCGGGCCGCGTGGACGAGTCCGTCACGGCCCGGCTGCGGGCCCACGCGGCCTTCGTGGCGCGCGGTGACCACCGGGGCGCGGGACTCGCCTCCTGGTGGCTGGCGCACGCGTACGAGGCCCTCGGCCGGCCCGCGGCGGCCTCCGGCTGGCTGCACCGGGCCCACCACCATCTGGACGACGAGCCGCCCTGCCCCGAGCAGTGCTTCCCCGCGTGGACCGACGCCGAGACGGCTGCGGCCCGCGGCGACCGCGCGGCGGCCCTCGCCGCAGCCCGCCGCATGACCGCGCTCGCCGTCCGCTCGGGCAGCCCGGACCTGCTGGCCCTGAGCCGGCAGGCCGGGGCCTCGGTCCTCCTCGCCGACGGCCGCCGCACGGAGGCGATGGCCCTTCTCGACGAGGTGATGCGCGCGGTCCTCGCGGGCGAACTCGGCGGGATGGTCACGGGCCGGCTGTACGGCCTGGTCCTGACGCGGTGCCTGGAGGCGGCGGACCTCGGCCGTGCGGTGGAGTGGACGAACGCGGCGATGGAGTGGTGCGCGCCGCCGTGGACGGGCCGTCCCCCGGCCCCCGGGGCGCCCCTGACCGCGCCCTCCGGCGAGAACCCCTTCCGCGGGGTGTGCCGGGCGCACCGGGTCCAGGTGCTCGACCTCCTCGGGGCCTGGGCGCTCGCGGAGGCCGAGGCGCGCCAGGCGTGCCGGGAGGTGCCGGTGGACTGCCGGGAGTCGGCCGCCGCCGCGTACTGCACCGCGGGGGACGTCCAGCGCCGCCAGGGCCGCCTTCAGGAGGCCGCCGCCTCGTACGCGCGCGCCCACGAGCTGGGCAGGATCCCGCAGCCGGGCCTCGCGCTGCTGCGGCTCGCGCAGGGCCGGGCCGACGCGGCGGCGGCGGGCGTCGGCCTGGCGCTCGCCTGCCTCGGCGACCCCCGCCGCGACGCCTTCGGCAGGGCCCGGCTGCTCGCCGCCCGGACCGAGGTGGCCCTCGCCGTCGGTGACGTGCCCGGGGCGGCGGGCGCGGCGGCCGAGCTGGAGGTGCGGGCCGGGGACGTGCCGCTGCTGCGGGCGACGGCCGACACGGCGCGGGGCGCGGTGGCGCTGGCGGAGGCCCGGCCGGAGCCCGCGCTGCGGCTGCTGCGCCGGGCGCTCGCCGGGTGGCTGGGGCTGCGGGTGCCGTACGAGGCGGCCCGGGTCCGGGTGCTGCTCGCGGCGGCCCACCGGGCGGTGGGCGACGAGGGCGCGGCCCGGGGTGAGCTGGGGGCGGCGCGGGCGGTGTTCGAGCGGCTCGGGGCCGTGCCGGACGCCCGGCGGGCGGCGGCCCTGGCGGCGGGCGGGAGGCGGCGCACCCCGGCCGGGCGTTCCGGCTGAGGAGGACGGGCGCCGGGGTTACGGGACGGTGCGGGCCGAGGCGAGGAGGCGGACGGTGTCCTCGGGGGCGAGTGCGAGCGCGTTCCCGACGGTCCCGAGGACCTCGGTCTCGGCCGGGGTGTAGGCGCCGTCGGCGAGGGCGATCCGGGCGGCCTGGAGCAGGATCGACTCCCGCCCGGAGGGCGCCAGGTGCGGGGTGAGCGGCTCCAGCGCCTCGTGGAGCTCGATCGAGAGGAGCGTGCCCTCGGGGTTCACCTCGGGCATGAAGCGCCCGGTGTCGGCCTCCAGGGCCTCGACGAGGTCGACGAGCTGGACGGCCGTGCACTCGGCGAAGCCGGCGGACCGGACCGCGGTGACGGCCCGGTCCAGGACCTCGCGGGACTCGGTGCCGCCGGCGGCGAGGACGGCCAGGGCGACGGTGTGCACGGCGTCCCGCAGCATTCCGGAGAAGCGGCTGGTCGTCGGGTGGTCGAGCACCTCCGTGCCGAAGTGCGTGTGACAGGCCGCGCACTCGACGACGGGGCCGGTACAGCCCCGGGGGAGGACGGGGACGCCCAGGACGGCGAACCTGCGGCGGCCGGTGCGGCGCCGGTAGTTCCGGTCGCCCCCGCACTCCTCGCAGAAGAACTCGCCGTCCCCGACCGTGTTCCAGGAGGTGCGGATTCCGCAGACGCCCACTTTCCCACCACGTGAATTCCGGGCAGACCGCACACGCACCTCCTCAACGGCCCGGCTGCACTGCCGGCGTTGGCGTGATGTTAGCCACATCCTTGATGTGGCGTCAGCACCCCGTCGTCAGATCACCACCGACTTGGCCGAGACACGACATCCCTCGCGCGGGGTCAGGAAGCGCGGCGGCGGCGCTTCGCAAAGGCCAGGAAGCCTCCGCCGACGACGACGGCGGCCGCGGCGGCACCGATGACACCGGGGCCGATGGCCGAACCGGTCGTCGCGAGATCACCCTCCGGGGTGGCGGACGGAGCCGGGGTCGGGGCGGTGGCGGGCGCGGTGGTCGCCTCACCCGGGGTGGACGGGGTGGCGGGGGCGGACGGGGACGCGGAGCCCGAGGGGGTCTCGGAGGCGCCCGGGGTCGCGCCGCCCTCGCTCGGGGTGGGCGCGGGCGTGGTGGCCGGCGGGGTGGGGACGGGGGTGTCCGTCGGCTTCGGCGGCTGGGGGGTGACGACGGGTCCGGGCGTCGTCTCCTTCGGGAGGCAGCCGGTGAAGTTCATCTGGTGGGTCTCGGCACCGGGGACGGTGACGAGCTCCTCGGCTATGACGGAGCCGTTGACGTGGCCGGGGCCGACGTTCTTGCCGCCCATCTCGACCTTGGCGTTCGGGGCGAGGATGGTGCCGGGCCAGGAGGTGTAGTTCTTCTTCACGCTCGTGGCCTGCGGGAAGTTCCAGAGCAGCTGGGAGCGGATCTGCCGGTACGCGTCGGCGGGCACGTTGTAGTCGTCGATGACGGGCGCGCCGCCTGCGAGGTTCTTGTAGTAGACGCCGTAGGTGGCCGAGGTGCTCATGTCGTACGAGGCGCCGAGCACGTTCACGAGGGTCGAGGAGCCGACCGGGACGTCCAGGGTGATCGCGCGGAACTTCTCCAGGTCGGCGGCGTTCACGGCGAAGACGTTGAGGGTCTTGTCGGTGCCGGTGAGGAAGATGCCGTCGCCGGACGTGGAGACCGTGCCGTTGGCCGCGGTGGCGGCCCAGCCGGTGGACAGCGCCCGCAGGTTCGTGAACTCCTTGCCGAAGTCGACCGGCGAGGCGCCCTTGGTGCTCGGGCCGTCGACGCCGAAGCCGCCGCCCTTCTGGGAGCGGTCGTCGAGCTCGCCGTACACGCCGGTGCCCTTGGTGATCACGACCTGGTTGGCGTGGAGCGTGCCGGCGACGACGAGGCTGTGGCCGCCGGGCAGCTTCGCGAGGTCGGCGGGGGTCAGCTGGTAGCCCACGGAGAAGCCCTGGCCGAGCTTCGCGTCGCCGAAGTGGGCGTCGCCGCCGACGGCGACCGCACCCTCGGAGTCGGAATAGCGGACCGAGTCCTTCTCGACGAACTCGGCGTAGAGACCGGCCGTGCCCAGCGGAGAGGCGGCGCACTCGGTGGTGGCGGCGGAGGCGACGGGGGCCCAGCCGAGGGCGGCACCGGTAACGGCGAGGACGGCAGCCACGGCAGCGGTCGTGCGCATGCGAAACTCCAGGTCAGGGAGGTACGGGGAGGGCGCGTGGGGGGTGTGTCCGAGGGGACGTGCCGACCTTCCGCCATTCCCAGATGTGCCGTCAACTCACCTGATATGTCACTGAATCCGACATGCGGGGATGATCTTCCTTAAGTGAATCTGAAGCCCCACACAAGCGTGATGCGGCTCACATGCGCCGCTGCCCCGCACCCTCCGGGAGGAAGGGTGCGGGGCAGCGGACAGCGGGGTGACGGGGGTCAGCGGGCGGAGCGGTTCACCGCCGAGATGACCGCCTTCAGGGAGGCGCGGGTGGTGTTGGCGTCGATGCCGATGCCCCACAGGACCTTGCCGTCGATGGCGCACTCGATGTACGAGGCGGCCTGCGCGGAGGCGCCCTCGCTCATCGTGTGCTCCTGGTAGTCCAGCAGGCGGGCGTCGACGCCGATGGACTGCAGCGCGGCGAAGAACGCGGAGATCGGACCGTTGCCGGCGCCGGTCAGGACGGTGTCGACGCCGTCCACGACCGCCTCGACGGTCAGGGTGTCGGTGCCGTCGGTGTCGGAGGTCGACTGGCCGGAGCGCAGCTGGATGCGTCCCCAGGCGTTCTGCGGGTTGGGCAGGTACTCGTCCTGGAAGACGGCCCAGATCGCGGCCGGCGTGACCTCGCCGCCCTCGGTGTCGGTCTTCTGCTGGATGATCTTCGAGAACTCGATCTGCATCCGGCGCGGCAGGTCCAGCTTGTGGTCGTTCTTCAGGACGTACGCGATGCCGCCCTTGCCGGACTGCGAGTTGACCCGGATGACGGCCTCGTAGGAGCGGCCGACGTCCTTCGGGTCGATCGGCAGGTACGGGACGGCCCACTCGATCTCGTCGACGGTCCTGCCCTGGGCGGCCGCGTCGGCCTCCATGGCGTCGAAGCCCTTCTTGATGGCGTCCTGGTGGGAGCCGGAGAAGGCGGTGTAGACCAGGTCGCCCGCGTAGGGGTGGCGCGGGTGGACCTCCATCTGGTTGCAGTACTCGGAGGTACGGCGGATCTCGTCGATCTGGGAGAAGTCGATCTGCGGGTCGACGCCCTGCGAGAACAGGTTCATGCCCAGCGTCACCAGGTCGACGTTGCCGGTCCGCTCGCCCTGGCCGAACAGGCAGCCCTCGATGCGGTCGGCGCCGGCCATGACCGCCAGTTCGGCGGCGGCCACGGCCGTGCCGCGGTCGTTGTGCGGGTGGACGGAGATGCAGATGTGCTCGCGGCGGGTCAGGTTCCGGGCCATCCACTCGAAGCGGTCCGCGTGCGTGGACGGCGTCGAACGCTCCACGGTGGCGGGCAGGTTCAGGATGATCTCGCGGCCCGGGCCGGGCTGCCAGACGTCACAGACCGCCTCGCAGACCTCCAGGGCGAAGTCCAGCTCGGTGTCGGTGAAGATCTCGGGGCTGTACTGGTAGCCGAAGGCGGTCTCCGGGCCCAGCAGCTTCTCCGCGTACTCCATCACCAGACGGGTGCCGTCCACGGCGATCTGCTTGATCTGCTCCTTCGAGCCGCGGAAGACGACCCGGCGGAAGGTGGGTGCGGTGGCGTTGTACAGGTGGACGGTGGCGCGCTTGGCGCCGACCAGGGACTCCACGGTCCGCTCGATCAGGTCCTCGCGGGCCTGGGTCAGGACGGAGATGGTGACGTCGTCCGGGATCGCGCCCTCTTCGATGATGGAGCGCACGAACGCGAAGTCGGTCTCGCCGGAGGACGGGAAGCCGACCTCGATCTCCTTGTAGCCCATGCGTACGAGCAGGTCGAACATCTCGCGCTTGCGGGCCGGGGACATCGGGTCGATCAGCGCCTGGTTGCCGTCGCGCAGATCGGTGGACAGCCAGCGGGGCGCCTTGGTGATGCGCTGCTCGGGCCAGGTCCGGTCGGGGATGACGACGGCCTCGTACCGGCCGTACTTGTGGATCGGCATCCCGGACGGCTGCTGCGTGTGGGTCGCGTTGGTGACGGGCGTCGGGCGGCTGACGAAGGGCGACTGGGACATTGCGTAGGGCTCCTCGGGGTCCTGCGGGAAGGACGGCCGACTGTCGAACGCAACACCAGGTCCCGCGGGGAGGGGGTCGGCCTACGACTACAGGCCCTCGCCGCGGCAGCTAAGGAGAAGCAGCCCGAAACGCATGATGTGCGTCACCTTAGCCCAGGTCCGTGAAAGCCGGACGCCGTGTTTCAGTATGCGGGACGGCGGCGGCGTCAAGCCCGAAAGGTGACCCATCACTCCATTTCGCCAATCATCGTCGCAACCCGTGACACCGGCGGTACGCAGTGCCACATTGCTGACATGACCTCCCACACGCCTGTCTTCTGCTCGATCGTCCCGCCGCACGTCCTGGAGCGGCTGGCCGAGCACGCCGACCCGGCCGTCGCCGAGGCCGCCCGCCGCACCCTCGCGGGGGACCTGGCCCAGCGCACCGCCCGGACCGAGCGGGCCGTGCCCGCCCCGGCGGAGGCCGCCGACGGCAAGCCCCGGCGCACCATCCACGACGCCAAGAACGGCACCCGGCTGCCCGGCCACCAGGTGCGCGCCGAGGGCGAGCCGCCGACCACCGACGACACGGCCAACCGCGCCTACGCCGGCCTCGGGGCGACCTTCGACCTCTTCCTGAACGCCTTCGGCCACGACTCGATCGACGGCGCCGGGCTGCCGCTCACGGCGACCGTCCACTACGACGAGAAGTACGACAACGCCTTCTGGAACGGCGAGCAGATGGTGTTCGGCGACGGCGACGGCGAGCTGTTCCTCGACTTCACGCTCCCGGTCGACGTCATCGGCCACGAGCTGGCCCACGGCTTCACGCAGTACTCGGCGAACCTCGCGTACTACGGCCAGTCCGGGGCGCTCAACGAGCACGTGTCGGACGTCTTCGGCACGCTCGTGAAGCAGTACGCGCTCGGCCAGAGCGTCGAGCAGGCCGACTGGCTCATCGGGGCCGGGCTGCTCGGCCCCGCCGTCGACAAGGGCACGGCGCTGCGGTCCATGAAGGATCCCGGCACCGCGTACGACGACGACGTCCTCGGCAAGGACCCGCAGCCCGGCCACATGGACCACTACGTCCGCACCGGCTCCGACAACGGCGGGGTGCACATCAACTCCGGCATCCCCAACCGCGCCTTCTACCTGCTGGCCACCGAACTCGGCGGCAGCGCCTGGGAGAAGCCCGGCCGGATCTGGTACGCGACGATGACCGGCGGGACGCTGACCGAGGAGGCCCGGTTCACCGAGTTCGCGCGGGCGACGGTGGCGACGGCGCGGGACCTCTACGGCGAGGTGACGGCCGAGGCCGTGGCGCGCGCCTGGTCCGGCGTCGGAGTACCGACGGCCTGAGCCGGCTGGTAGACAGGGCCCATGCGGATTCGAGTGCGGCGCACGGGCGGTTTCGCGGGCATCGAGCGGTCGGCGGAGGTGGAGGTCTCGGGACCCGAGTGGGAGTCCCTGTCCTCCGCCGTCCTCGCGCAGGACGACGGCGGCGCCCGGGGCGTGCCGGACGGCTTCTCGTACGAGATCACCGTCGACGGCCGCACGGTCCGCTGCCGCGACCCGCACCTCACGGACGCCCAGAGGACCCTCGTGACGAGGGTCCTCAAGGAAGGCGCCTAGGCGGTTCTCAGACCGGCGGCGGGTCGCACTTGAGGATGCACTCGCCGTGCCACCACCCGCAGCACGTGCCGCTGCGGGTGCGGGTGGCGGCGTCCCGGTCGACGTACTCCGTGACGAGGCGGCCGTCCTCGACGCGGGACACGCCCACCTGCCTGCGGAAGTCGATCTTCAGGACGTCGAGTTGCATCGTCATGCACGTGATCGCGTACTTGTCGGCGGCCTCGGGATACCGGGCGAACAGATCGTCGAGTGCGGCGAAGAACTCGGGGTCGCTCTGCGGCCCGCAGCCGGCCTTGGCGTCCATGGCGGTGCTCCCCAGCGTCGCGTGCTCCGAACCCCCGGGCGAGTCCCCGACCCCCTCGGCTCTCATCGTCTCGCGGGCTTCGGACCGGTGCCACTCGGCTCGGCGCGGCCCCGACCCGGCCCGCTAGGAGGCGTCCCGGCGCCAGAACCTGCTCTGGCGGGGCGGGCGGACCTCCAGGGACCAGTCGCCGTCGGCACTCTCGACCTGCACGAGCAGGGGCCCCTCGGGCAGCGGGCTGCCGTCCCGGGGGAGCCTGCTCGCCACATTGGCGAGCAGGTGCTCGCGGCCGTCCGGCTCGTGGCCCTGGACGAGGAAGTACGCGTGGTCGAACCCCGTGCGGAGCCGGGAGGAGAGGTGGCCGGCCGGACCCGTGTACAGCAGCACGTCGCCGCCCCTCCCCCGGGCACGGCGGCCGAGCTGCTCCACGGTGGCGACCGGACGGACGGCGAGCGTCCACGCTCGGGCGCCGGTGCTCACGCGCAGCCGCAGCGGGCTCCGGCCGTCGTGGCGCAGCAGCGCCCGGCCCTCGTAGTCCTCCAGGAGCGTGTTCGCCAGCAGACCGTTGGACCTGTCCTTCTCGTCGAGGCTCTCCACGGAGAAGTGGCCCGTGCCGGCGCGGGTGGAGTCGACCACGACGTAACCGGCCGGGATCGGCACGTCGACGGTGAGGGTCGTCCTTCCCTTGCCGCTGCGGACGAACTCCGGGAAGTCCCCTCCGAAGAGCTCGATGTCCGACCGCGGGCCGACGCGGGCGGGCCGCTGGACGGGGACCTGCGCCGGCGCCTGGACGGCGGCCTCGGCTGCCCGGACCTTGGCCAGGAGCTCCTCGGGGATGGTCTCGGGCGGGGCGGGTTCCCCGGCGGGGGCGGGCTCGTCCCCGGGCTCCGGCTCCGGGTCCCTGCCCTCGATGCCGAAGTCCTCGGCGAGGCCGACGAGACCGGAGTCGTACCCCTGGCCCACGGCACGGAACTTCCACGCCCCGTCGCGCCGGTAGAACTCGCCGAGGACGAAGGCCGTCTCGGTGGTCGCGTCGTCGACCTCGTACAGCGCCAGCTGCTCGCCGGTGGCGGCGCTCATCGTCCGGATGTGCAGGTCGGGCACCCGGCCGAAGGTCCCGTCCTCGCTGGAGGCGGTGATCACGATGCGCCGGACGCCCGGCTCCACGCGCGCGGTGTCGATCTCCAGCCAGTCGGCGACGCGCTGCTCCTCGTCCCGTACCTGCCCGAGCAGGCGCACCGCGCCGGACGCGTGCGCGGGCTGGTTGTAGAAGACCAGGTCGCCGTCGCCCCTGACCCGGCCCTCGGCGTCGAGCAGCAGCGCCGAGGCGTCGACCTCCGGCACTCCGTCGCCGGCGGCCCGCCGGACGACCGCGATCCGCCACACCTGCCCGGGGACCGGCAGGTTTCCCCCCTTGACGATCTCTGTCACGGCGCCATGCTGACACGCGCCCCCGGGGTCCGCCCAGAAGACGGCCCGGAAGACCGCCGAGAAGCGGGCTTCCGCGGCGGGAAGCCCGGCTTCCAGCCCCTGGAAGCCCAGCTTCCGCAGCTGCTTCGGGACCCCTCCCCATCGCCGTCCTCCGACCGGACGGGGGCGGGTCGCCACCGGACGGGGGCGGGTCGCCCTAGAAGCCCAGCTTCCGCAGCTGCTTCGGGTCCCGCTGCCAGTCCTTCGCGACCTTCACGTGCAGGTCGAGGAAGACCGGCGTGCCGAGGAGCGCCTCGATGTGCTTGCGGGACTTCATGCCGACCTCCTTCAGGCGGCTGCCCTTGGGGCCGATGATGATGCCCTTCTGGCTGGGGCGCTCGATGTACACGTTCGCGTGGATGTCGAGCAGCGGCCGGTCCGCCGGGCGGTTCTCGCGCGGGATCATCTCCTCGACGACGACCGCGATGGAGTGCGGCAGCTCATCCCGTACGCCTTCGAGCGCGGCCTCGCGGATCAGCTCCGCGACCATGACCTGCTCCGGCTCGTCCGTGAGGTCGCCCTCCGGGTAGAGCGGCGGGGACTCCGGCAGGAGCGGGATGAGCAGGTCGGCGACGAGCTGGACCTGCTTGTTGCCGACGGCCGAGACGGGGACGATCTGCGCCCACTCGAAGCCGAGCTCCTTGCCGAGCTGGTCGATCGCGATCAGCTGCTCGGCGAGGGTCTTGGAGTCGACCAGGTCGGTCTTGGTGATGATCGCGACCTTGGGGGTCTTCTTGATCCCGGCGAGTTCCTTGGCGATGAACTTGTCGCCGGGGCCGAGCTTCTGGTCGGCGGGCAGGCAGAAGCCGATCACGTCGACCTCGGCCCAGGTGGTGCGCACGACGTCGTTGAGCCGCTCGCCCAGGAGGGTGCGCGGCTTGTGGAGGCCGGGGGTGTCCACCAGGATCAGCTGCGCCTCGGGGCGGTGCACGATGCCGCGGACGGTGTGCCGGGTGGTCTGCGGCCGGTTCGAGGTGATGGCCACCTTCTGGCCGACCAGAGCGTTCGTGAGGGTGGACTTGCCCGCGTTGGGGCGGCCGACGAAGCAGGCGAAGCCGGCCCGGTGGACGGCTTCGGTTTCTTGGTTGCGAGCGCTCATGGGGGCCATTGTCCCCGATGAGCGCCCGCCTCACGCACTCAGTGCCCGGCGGCGCCGTATCCGCAGGCCGAAGAGCCCGGCCGCGCCGCCCACGACGAGGACCGCGGCGGCGAGCCATGGCAGGGCCAGGAAGGACACGGTGCCGCTCTCCTTCACGTCCTTCGCGGTCGCGGTGAGGGTGATGTCGCCCCAGTCGAGCTGTGGGGAACCGGTCCAGCGCTCGGTGAGCCGGATCTTCTGCCGGGGCAGCAGCTCGGCGGGGACCGTGGCCAGGTCGCGGTCGAGGAGGGTGCGGCCGAAGAGCCCCCGGGCCTTCAGGACGACCTTGGGGTTGAGGGTGACGTTGCCGCGGTTGTACAGGGTGTACGAGACGAGGGCGCTGCTCGTGCGCGTGCCGGGGACCATCGGCCGGTCCTGGTCGAGGGTGACGTCCTCGACGGCGAGGGCGGGGACCGTCGGCCCGTTGACGCGCAGGTACACGCGGGCGCCGACCGCGCGCTGGACGCCCATGGCGACGGCCCCCCTGCCGCCCGGGGCGATCCGCTCGTCGAGGGCGACGAGAGCCCCGGGGTGGTCGCCGGGGTCGGCGTCGGCGGGGACGGTCAGGGTGTACGGGACGGTGACGGCCGACCGGGCGGGGACGGTGATCCGGGTCCGCTCGGGCTTGATCCAGGCACCGGCGCCGGTCTGCTTCTCCTTCTGGGTGCGGACGGCGAAGCCGCCGTCCCGGTCGGTGTTGTAGGCGTCGGCGCCGTACAGCCGGAAGGTCAGCGGTGCGGCGGTCTTGTTGGCGACGGTGACCCGGTCGGTGAGCGTCGTGCCGGGGTCGGCCGAGAGGTAGAAGTACGGGCGGCCGCCGAGCCGCGAGGCGGCCGGGTAGACGGCCCACTCGCCGTTCTCGGCGGCCCGGGCGCCCGGCGCGAGGCCGAGCAGCACGGCGAGGGCGCTCAGGGTGCTCAGCATGCTCAGGAGGAGGACGTACGGCTTCGTGCGCACGGGTGCGGACCCCCGGGGTGCGGATCGGGGCGGGCCGGCCGGGTGCGCGCCCGGCCCGCGGGGCGGTCAGGACAGGGTCAGCGTGAGCACGCCCGCGTACGAGCCGGGCGCGGTGAACGCCGGGACGTCGAGGGAGAGCTGCGCGTCGACGGTGAACTCGCCGCCCGTGAGGGTGCCGTTCGGCGTGGAGGCGAGGGTCGCGCCGCCGCTGCCGACCGGGCCGGCCGAGCCGGCGGCGCAGGTGCTGGGGCTGCCGGCCTTGGCGGTGCAGGCGGGGGTCCAGGAGAGGCTCCCGGCCCCGATGGCGCCGCCGGGGCCGGTGAAGTCGGTGACCTTGCCGGTCAGGGACCAGCCGGCGGGGCCGCCGCGGAAGTCCTTGACGGTCACCGTCTGGAGCGCGCCGGTGGCCGCGCCGCCCGCGCCGAAGTCGACGGAGGACAGCTGGACGGCGTCCCCGGCCTGGGTCATGGACAGCTCGCCCGGCGTGACGGCCGCGGTGATCGTCTGGCTGTTCGGCGGAGCCGGGACGATGACCTTGTAGGCGGCGGGTCCCGCGCCCTTCTCGGGATCCCAGGCCGCGCCCTCGTACGCCACGATCCCGGTGGTCGCCACGTCGTTGACCTTCAGGCGCGCGGCGAAACCGCCCTCGCTGTCGGTCGTGACGATCATCCGGTCGGCGGTCTCCGCGGCCCCGGCGCGGCCGACGACGGTGACCTCGGTCAGCGGGGTGAACTTCGACCCGGTGACGGTCACCCGGACGCCGGGGTCTCCGGAGGCGTTGTCGAGCTGCAGCGCGCGGGTGTTGGGGCTGGTGACGGGGCTCGCGACGACCGTCTCGGAGACCGGGGCGGGCGGGTCGAGCACCGTACAGGGGGTGTCCAGCTCCATCAGGTACGAGGTGTGGATGTTGTAGTCGCCGGGCGAGAGCGTGATCGATCCGGCCTCGGTGGCGGTGAAGGTGCCCGTCATGGAGAAGGCCGGGAAGGAGCCCTTGCCGGGGACCGGCGGGTTCTTCTTGGGGCCGGTGACGGTGACCGTGCCGGTCTGGGCGCCGCCGAGGACCACCTTGCCGGTGGGCGTCATGATGTCGGCCGGGAGCGCGAGGTCGACCGGGTTGGACGCGGCGGGCTTGGTGATCGTGTAGGTCACGGTCACGGTCTCGCCGACCTTGGGGCTGGCCTTGTCGACCGTGATCGCGGCGGTGGTGGTGCCCGTGATGGGCGGGATGCCGGCGATCGGCGGCGGGACGCAGCGGGTCTGGAATTCCACCGGCTGCGACGTGGTCGTCGCGCCGGCCGGGGCGGCGAGCGCGCCGGCGCCGGCGACCGCGAGGGCGGTGACGCCGAGGACGGCGGTCCAGCGCCGTCTTCGGGCCGCCGCCCGGGATCGGGTGAGTGCCATGGGAGTGCCCCCTCCTGAGGATGAGTGGGCGCCATTGACGGCCGCGGGCGGAGAGAAGTCAATGGAATCCGATCCCAGTGACTGATGACCCATCAGATCGTGTCAAGATCAGGACATGGGGGACATATACGCAGGTCACGACAGAGACCGGTGCCGCCCAGGGCGACACCGGTCCGGTTGGGGCGGGCTCAGCTGAAGACGAACGGACCCGGCGACTGCGAGGTCACCGCGTCACAGTTCACCGTGACCCCGAAGATCACCATCTTGAGGGCGACCCCCGCGAAGTACGAGTTGAGACTGTCGCCCGAGGCCACGGTCCCGCTGAGCGGGCCCATGATCACGGACTGCCCGGCGGAGCGGGCGGGGTTCTTCTTCCCGGTGAAGACCCGGGTGCCGCCGCCGGCCTTGGCCAGCGTCAGGGTCGAGCTGATCGTGTCGGTGCCGACCGCGACCGGCGTGGTGACGGCGGAGCTGATGGTGATCGTCGCGGCGGTGCCGCTCTGCGTGGCCGTGAGGGTGGCGCCGCCACCGCCCCAGCTGCCGCAGTCGTACGTCGCCGTGGCCGAGCCCGGCGAGACCGCGCCGGCCGTCGGAGCGAAGGCGAGTCCGGCGGCGGCGAGCGCCCCGGTGAGTACCGCGACGGTCCCTAAGGTGCTTCTGCTTCTCATGGCGAGTTCGAACCCCTTCCGATACCGAACGCAGGGGTGCGGACACTGCGTGAATGATGGAGATCTGACGGTCCGTCGGACG
Organism: Streptomyces sp. NPDC059695; assembly: GCF_042733785.1. Lineage (NCBI taxonomy): Bacteria > Bacillati > Actinomycetota > Actinomycetes > Kitasatosporales > Streptomycetaceae > Streptomyces > Streptomyces sp. NPDC059695. The sequence continues at coordinate 139,584 of NZ_JBHWFF010000002.1, forward strand.
AACCGCTGTCATTGACGCGCAGACCGCATGGGAAGGCAAGAGAAGATGCGGTGATCCTTCACAAGGACACAAAGAAGCGGGGGGCCCGCGCGCCCCCCCGCCCCCCCGGGGCGGGGGCGGGCGCGCGCGGGAGCCCCCCGGGGACCCCCAGCCCCCCGTCCCCGCCGGGCCCCCCGCGGTCCACCGGGGGGGGGGGCC
>NZ_JBHWFF010000002.1:139791-166576 GCF_042733785.1 Streptomyces sp. NPDC059695
TCGCCCCCCCTCCCCCCCGCCCCCACCCCCCCCCCCCCCCCTCTCGCTGACCTCACATTCTCCGAGACCCACCACCCCCCCACCCCGGCCGGGGGGGGCCCGCCCCCCCCCCCCCCCCCCCGCTGTCCTGTTCTCGCCGCTCGCGTCAGCCCGCGGTGACCGCCAGGCGCAGCTGCCCGTCCGGACCCGCGAGGAGCACCGGGGTCTGCGGCCCGCCGAGGTCCCGCACCGCCGCGCGGTCCTCGTCCGAGGCCGCCTCGGCGTTCGACACCACGGCCGCCGCCTCCAGGGACTGGGCCCCGCTGGCCACGGCCATCGCAACCGCGGTCCGCAGCGCGCTCAGCTTGAGCGACTCCAGCTCCACGGTGCCCGCCACATAGGTGCGGCCCGTCTCGTCGCGCACGGCCGCGCCCTCCGGCACGCCGTTGCGGGCGCGGGCGCTCCGCGCAAGGGTGATGATCTTGAGGTCCTCGGCGCCGAGGTCGCCGTGCTCGCTGCTGAGTGTCATGGACCGAGCATAGGTCCGTGCGGATGATCAGCCCGCGACCGGGTACATCGCCCCGCGCCGCCCCTCCGGCGACACCAGCCACTCCAGCTTCTCGGCCGTGTTCGCCTCCGGCATCGGCGTGTGCATCACGATGACCAGGTCCGGGCGGGCCGGCACCCTCAGCTGGGTGGCCTCCACGACCAGCGTGCCGACCAGCGGGTGCTCCATCTCCTTGCGGTTCTGGCCGCCCGGCAGGATGTCCCGCCGCTCCCACAGCTCCGCGAACTCCGGGCTCTGCTCCTTGGCCGACTCGACCACCGCCTGGAAGCCCTCGTCGTCCGGGCACTCCGAGCACGCCGAGCGGAACTGCGCGACGACCTTCGGCGCGAGCTCCTCCCAGCGCGTCGACCGCGAGCGGTACAGCGGGTCCGTGAAGAACGCGATCAGGCAGTTCTGCACGATCTCCTGGCGCATGCCGAGCACGATCGCCGCCGCTTCGTTCCACATGACGGTGTTCCAGTACACGTCCATGATGTGCGCCGGGAACGGCATCCAGGCGTCGATCAGCCGCCGCAGGCCGTGGCACATGTCCCGGTCCTCGGGGGCCGCCTCCAGCGCCGGCGGGTTCAGCGCCGCCAGGACGTACAGATGGCGCCGCTCCGCCGGACTCAGCCGCAGCACCCGGGCCACCGAGTCGAGGACCTGCGCGGAGACCGTGATGTCCCGGCCCTGCTCCAGCCACTGGTACCAGGAGACGCCGACGCCCGCGAGGACCGCGACCTCCTCACGCCGCAGACCCGGGGTGCGGCGGCGCGCACCGCCGTCCGGGAGTCCCGCCTCGGCCGGGCTGACCCGGGCCCGACGGCTCATCAGGAACTCGCGCAGTTCGCCGAGTCGGTGCTGCTTCGCGCTGCTGCTCTCGAGTGCGGTGGCCACGTGTGCTTCCTCCCCCTGGACGCAAATGGCGGGTGCCTGGTGGTGCTGGGCGTGGTGCCTGATGGTGCCTGGTGGTGCGACCAACAGGATAAGTTCCCGCTCCCCACCGTTGTTCCCGTCCCCCGAAGGTGGGGCCATGGCAACGACGACCACCCCGCCCGAAACCCCCACCGCCTCCGCCCCCGCCGCTCCCCCGGCCCTCACCCGCCGCGACCGGCTCGTCCTCTTCGTCCTGTGCGCCGCCCAGTTCATGGTGGCGCTGGACTTCTCCGTCCTGAACGTCGCCCTGCCCGTCCTCGGCGCCGACCTCCGCTTCGACCCCTCCGCCCTCCAGTGGGCGGTCACCGCGTTCGCCCTGCCCTCCGGCGGCTTCCTGCTCCTCTTCGGCCGGATCGGCGACCTCTTCGGCCGCAAGAGGCTCTTCCTCTCCGGTCTCGCGCTCTTCGGCGCCGCCTCCCTGCTCGCCACCCTCGCCTGGAGCCCCGGCTCCTTCCTCGCCGGCCGCGCCCTCCAGGGCCTCGGCGCGGCGGCGATCGTGCCGACCGGCATGGCGCTGCTCACGACCGCCTTCCCGGAGGGCCCGCTGCGGGCCCGGGCGCTCGGCATCTCCGGCACGCTGATGTCCCTCGGCTTCACCATCGGCATGGTGCTCGGCGGCGTCATGACCGACACCCTCGGCTGGCGCTCCACGATGGCCCTGCTCGCCGTCTTCACCCTGATCGTGCTGCCGCTCGCCCCGGGCCTGCTGCCCGAGTCCCGCACCCCCGAGCGGCCCCGTCTCGACGTGCCCGGCGCGCTGACCGTCACCGGCGGCCTGCTCTCCCTGATCTACGCCCTGACGACGGCGGCCGAGCGCGGCTTCGACGGCGTGGACGTCCCCGTCACCCTCGCCCTCGGCGTGCTGCTGCTGGTCGCCTTCGGCGTGATCGAGTCCCGGCACCCGGCCCCGCTGGTCTCGCTGCCGGTGCTGCGCCGCCGTACCGTCGCCTTCGGCAACGTGGGCGGTCTGGTGACGTTCTCGATGATGTCGACGATCGTCTTCGTGCTGACGCTGTACCTGCAGGAGACCCTCGGCCTCTCGGCCTTCGCCTCCGGCCTCGTCTTCGGCGTCCAGGGCGCCTTCTCGGTCCTCGCCGGCATGGTCACCCCGAAGGTGATCGGCCGGTTCGGCGCCCACCGCACCCTGGTGGTCTCGCTCGCCGGCCAGGGCCTGCTCACCTTCGGGCTGCTCGGCGTCGGCCGGGAGTCGGGCGCGGTGCTGGCGACGGTGGCCGTCTCCCTGGCGTCGATGCTGCACCTCGGCGCGATCATCTCGTACGGCGTGACCGTGACCTCCGGAGTCCGCGACGAGGAGCAGGGGCTCGCGACGGGTCTGGTCACCACGACCCAGCAGGTCGGCCTGACCGTCGGCATCCCGCTGCTGGGCGTGCTCGCCACCACCGGCTCCGACCTGTTCGCCGGGGTCCGGACGGTCATCGCCCTGGACGCGGCGGTCGTCGTCGGGGCGGCGGTCCTGGTCGGCCTCGGCCTGCGGCGCCGGTCCTGAGTCAGGGACGGTCGAGGCGGAGGCGTACCGCCTTGGGGAGACCGGCGACGACGAGGTCGTACGAGTCCTCGACGAGCTCCCGGACCATCCGGTCCGGGAGCTCTCCGACGGTCACGGTGTTCCAGTGCCGCTTGTTCATGTGGTAGCCGGGAGCGATCGCCGGGTACTCCTCGCGGAGCCGTACGGCGTCGTCCGGGTCGCACTTGAGGTTGACCCGCAGCGGCCGGCCGTCGAGCCACGAGAGCGCGAACATCTTCCCGGCGACCTTGAACACGGAGGTGTCCGGACCGAACGGGAACTCCTCCGTGGCGTCGTTGAGGTCCAGGCAGAAGGCGCGCAGCTCGTCGGGGGTCATTCCGGCTTCTCCTCCGGTTCCAGCGGTTCCACCAGCACGGTGACGATCTTGTTCCGGCGGCCGGCGGGAGCCTCGGCCGTGAGGCGGAGCGAGCGCCCGTCCGGGAGCTCCACGACCGCCTTGGCGCCCGCGATCGGGACCCGGCCGAGGGCCTTGGCGAGCAGACCGCCGACGGTCTCCACGTCCTCGTCGTCGTACTCGTCGGGGCCGAAGCCGTACAGCTCGCCGAGGTCGCCGATGTCGAGGCGGGCGGTGACCCGGTAGCGGTCGTCGCCGAGCTCCTCGACGGGCGTCAGCTCCCGGTCGTACTCGTCGGTGATCTCGCCGACGATCTCCTCCAGGATGTCCTCGATGGTGACGATGCCGGCCGTGCCGCCGTACTCGTCGATGACGACGGCGACGTGGTTGCGCTCCTGCTGCATCTCGCGCAGCAGGTCACCGGCGTTCTTCGTGTCGGGCACGAAGGCGGCGGGCCGCATCGCGGTGGACACCAGGTCGGACTCGGAGTCCCGGTTGACGTGGGTCCTGCGGACCAGGTCCTTCAGGTAGACGATGCCGACGATGTCGTCCTCGTTCTCCCCGGTGACCGGGATCCGGGAGAACCCGGAGCGCAGCGCGAGGGTGAGGGCCTGACGGATCGTCTTGTACCGCTCGATGCAGATCAGGTCGGTCCGGGGCACCATCACCTCGCGGACCAGGGTGTCGCCCAGCTCGAAGACCGAGTGCACCATGCGGCGCTCCTCGTCCTCGATCAGCGACTCCTGCTCGGCGAGGTCGACCATGGCCCGCAGCTCGGCCTCGGAGGCGAAGGGGCCCTTGCGGAAGCCCTTGCCCGGGGTCAGCGCGTTGCCGATGAGGATCAGCAGCTGCGGGATCGGGCCCATGATCCTGGCGAGCGGCAGCAGCACGTACGCGGCGGCGGTCGCCGTGTTCAGCGGGTGCTGGCGGCCGATGGTGCGCGGCGAGACGCCGACGGCCACGTACGAGACGAGGACCATGACGGCGATCGCGACGAGCAGTGCCTCCCAGGTCTCCGGGAAGGCCTCCAGGCAGGCGTACGTGACGAGGACGCCGGCCGCCATCTCGCAGGCGACGCGGACGAGCAGCGCCACGTTGAGGTAGCGGGTCGGGTCGGCGGCGACCTGCGCGAGCTTCTCCGCGCCGCGCCGCCCGGACCGGACGGCCTCGGCGGCGCGGAAGGTGGAGACGCGGGCGAGACCGGCCTCGGCGCAGGCGGCGAGCCAGGCCACGATGACCAGCGCGACGGCGCCGAGGATCAGCGAGACGTCCATCGGGTCAGGAGACGGTCGGCGCCGGGGACGGGCCGGTGAGGCCCTTCTCCTCGCGCCAGCCGTCGACGATCGCCGCCTGGAGGCCGAACATCTCGGCCTTCTCGTCCGGCTCCTCGTGGTCGTACCCGAGCAGGTGCAGCACCCCGTGGACGGTGAGGAGCTGGAGCTCCTCGTCCATGGAGTGCTGCGTCGGCGCGTCCTTGCCCTGCTGGGTGGCGACCTCGGGGCAGAGCACGATGTCGCCGAGGAGCCCCTGCGGGGGCTCCTCGTCGTCCTTCGACGGCGGGCGCAGCTCGTCCATCGGGAAGGACATGACGTCCGTCGGCCCGGGCAGGTCCATCCACTGGATGTGGAGCTGCTCCATCGCCTCCGCGTCCACGACGATCACCGAGAGCTCGGAGAGCGGGTGGATGCGCATGCGCGCGAGCGCGTAGCGGGCGATGTCGAGGATCGCCTGCTCGTCGACCTCGGTACCGGACTCGTTGTTGACGTCGATCGACATGGTGCTTGTGTACTACTTCCCGTTGCGGCTGTCGTACTGCTCGTACGCGTCGACGATACGGCCGACGAGCTTGTGCCGGACGACATCCTGCGACGTGAGCGTCGAGAAGTGCACGTCCTGGACGCCGTCGAGGATGTCCCGGACCTGCCGCAGACCGCTCTTCGTCCCGTTCGGCAGGTCGACCTGGGTGACGTCACCGGTGATGACGATCTTCGAGTCGAAGCCGAGGCGGGTGAGGAACATCTTCATCTGCTCGGGGTTCGTGTTCTGCGCCTCGTCGAGGATGATGAACGCGTCGTTCAGCGTCCTTCCGCGCATGTACGCCAGGGGCGCGACCTCGATCGTCCCGCTCGCCATGAGCTTGGGGATCGAGTCGGGGTCGAGCATGTCGTGCAGCGCGTCGTAGAGCGGGCGCAGGTACGGGTCGATCTTCTCGTAGAGCGTGCCGGGCAGGAAGCCGAGCCGCTCGCCCGCCTCGACGGCGGGCCGGGTCAGGATGATCCGGTTGACCTGCTTGGACTGCAGGGCCTGGACCGCCTTCGCCATGGCGAGATAGGTCTTGCCGGTACCGGCGGGGCCGATGCCGAAGACGATCGTGTGCTTGTCGATCGCGTCGACGTACCGCTTCTGGTTGAGCGTCTTGGGGCGGATCGTGCGTCCCCGGCTGGAGAGGATGTTCTGCGTGAGCACCTCGGCGGGAGTCTCCTCGCCGCCCTCCGCCGATCCGTTCCCGCTCGCCCTGAGCATGGCGATCGAGCGTTCCACTGCGTCCTCCGTCATCGGCTGACCGGTGCGGAGCACCAGCATCATCTCGTCGAACAGGCGCTGGATCAGGGCGACTTCCGCCGGGTCGCCGACCGCGCTGACCTGGTTGCCCCGGACATGGATGTCGGCTTCCGGGAACGATCGCTCGATCACGCGGAGCAGGGCGTCACCGGAGCCGAGCAGGCTCACCATGGGGTGCTTCGCCGGGACGGTGAACTGGGCGCGGGCCTGTCCGGGCGCCCCGTCGCGGGACGCTCCGTCGTGGGCTGTGGGTGTCTGAGTCATGGGCCGGCACTATGGCCTGCACATACCTCCCGTTGCAGGGTTCTCGCTGCTCGACAACCTCTCGGCTCCCAAGCCTACGACCAGGTGCCGACAAGCCCGTAGCGGTTTACGAGGCCGCCGCCCGGAAGCCGATCGTCGGCACCGCCCTGCGCAGCGGCCACGGGCGCGCCGGGGCGGGCAGGAGGCGCTCCAGGAAGGCGTAGCGGCCGCGCAGCGCCTCGGGGTCCTGGCGGGCGTGGCCCTGGACGTGCTGCCACCAGGCGGCGATCTCGCCCCAGGTGGGGGCGGACAGCGAGCCGCCGAACTCCTGCACGGACAGCGCGGCGGTCAGACCGGCGAAGGCGAGCCGGTCGGCGAGCGGCCAGTCGGCGAGGGTGCCGGTGACGAAACCGGCGACGAAGACGTCCCCGGCTCCGGTCGGGTCGAGGGCGGAGACCTGGATCGCGGGGACCTCGGCGGTCTCCCCGGTGGCGCCGTCGACGGCGTAGGCGCCCTCGGAGCCGAGGGTGACCACGGCGTAGCGGACCTTGTCGGCGAGGGCGCGGGCGGCGGCCCGGGGGCAGTCGGTGCGGGTGTAGCGCATGGCCTCGGCCGCGTTGGGGAGGAAGGCCTCGCAGTGCTGGAGGTCGGTGAGGCCGTCCAGGTCCCAGCGGCCGGTGTCGTCCCAGCCGACGTCGGCGAAGACCTTGGCGCCGCCGCGGGCGGCCTGGGCGACCCACTCCTCGGAGCGGCCGGGCACGAGGGAGGCGACGGCCGCGCGCGCGTGCGGCGGGTAGGCGGGCAGGGCTCCGTCGAGGGGCGGCGCCTCGTGGCCGTGGGAGACCATCGTGCGCTCGCCCTCGTAGGCCATGGAGACGGTGACGGGCGAGTGCCAGCCGGGGACGGTCCGGGAGAGGGAGAGGTCGATCCCCTCGCCCTGCTCCAGGGCGTCCCAGCAGTACTCGCCGTAGTGGTCGTCGCCGAAGGCGGCGGCGAGCGAGGTGCGGAGCCCGAGGCGGGCGAGGGCGGTGGCCATGTTGGCGACGCCGCCCGGGCTCGACCCCATGCCCCGGGCCCAGGACTCGGTGCCGCGGACGGGGGCGCTGTCCAGGCCGGTGAAGATGATGTCGAGGAAGACGGTGCCGGTCAGGAAGACGTCGCAGGCGGGGTCGGTGGGCTCGCGCAGGCACACCAACGGGTCGACCCCGGCGTCGTGTTGCGGCTGCTCTCCCCTTGCTGTGGTCACGGCAGGCTCCCCGGTCGCGGTGCGGATCAGTTCAGTGTGCCCGATGGGGGTGGGGTGACGGGTGGGACGCACAGGAAGCGCGGCCTCCTACCCGGCAACCCACCATCCAAACCGATAGTGACCCAGATCACACCTCGAACGGGCGGAAACCGTCTTCTCCCGCCCGACACCTGCTTGATACACATGGTTCCGCGACCCCGTGCCCCCACGCACACCACCGGGCGCTCCACCCCTCCCTCCCCTTTTCGTTTCCGGGAACGCCCATGTCCTCGCGGACTCGCCGCCCGGGGGCCCTCGTGGCCCTCGTCGCGCTCTTCACGGCCGGCTACCTCGCCCCGTACCTCCTGCCGACCGTCGTCGGCCGCCTCTCCGCCGGCCTCGGCCTCACCCCGACCCAGGCGGGCCTGGTCGGCTCCGTCCTGCTCCTCGGCTCCTCCACGGCCGGCTTCACGCTCGCCGCACGCGGGGAGCGGATCGGCCCGCGCCGGGCCGCCCGCGCGGGTCTGCTCGCGATGGCCGTCGGATACGGCTCCGCCGCCGCGACCGGCATCGTGCCGCTGGTGGTCGCGGGCGCCGTCCTCGGCGGCCTCGGCTCGGGCATGGCGACGGCGGTGGCCGTGGCCGGGATCGCCGGCCGGAGCAACCCGCACCGGGCCTCGACGCTCGGTCTGCTCTCCGTCTCGGCCACGGCCGGCGCCCTCTACCTGACGCTCCCGCACGTCGGCGGCGGCCACGCGGCCCCGCTCCTCGCGATCGCCGGCGCGGCGGCCCTGGTGTGGCCGGTCACGGCCCGCCTCCCGGCCACGCACGCGACGCGCGAGGCCACGGCGGCGTCCGGCCCCCTCCCCCACCGGCGCTCCGGTGCCGTGCTCGCCGGGGGCATCCTGTGCTGGTCCCTCGCGCAGAACGCCCTGTGGGGCGTGAGCGGCCGCATCGGCATCAGCCAGGCCGGCCTCTCCGAAGTCACCGTCGGCGCGGTCTTCGCGGCGGCGCTCGGCGCGGGCCTCGCGGGCGTCACGGCGGCGGGCGCGCTCGGCTCGCGCCTGGGCCGGGCGGTCCCGATCGGCGCCGGCACCGTGGCGATCGCGGGCTGCGTCCTGCTGAGCTCGACCGCCCGCGACCTCGCCACCTTCGCGACCGGCGAGATCCTGTGGAACGCGGTCTATCCGGTGGTCCTCTCCTACCTCCTGGGCCTGGCGGCCTCCCTGGACCCGCGCGGCCGCTGGGCCGTCATGGTCGGCGCGGCGTCCTCCCTGGGCGTGGCCTGCGGGCCGGCGACCGGCTCCCTGCTCTCCGCCGGCGCCGGCTACCCGGCCATGGGCCTGACCCTGTGCGTCCTGCTCCTGCTGGTGGCGGGCCCGATGACGGCGGTCGCCCGCCGTGGCTCCGGCCGCCCGCTGGTCCCGGGGTCGGTCCACCGGCGGGGCGGAGCCCCCGCGGCGGTCCTGGCGGGCCGCGGGCCGGGGACGTCGCTGGTCCCGCAGATGGGAGCCCCGGAGCAGGAGGTCGCCGCCGTCCCGGTCACGGCGGGCCGCCGCCGGGCGGTGCGGTCGGCGTTCGGCCTCGCGAGGCCGGGCGACCGGGGGTGACGTCCGCCGACGCCGGGCGGAGATCCAGCTCCGCCGCAGGCACCCCACGCCCGCACCGGCACCGGCACCGGCCGCACCGCACCCACGCCCTACGGGGCCTGTGCCCCGCCGAACTCGTACGCCTCGACCTCTGCCAGGTACCTCGCCCGGCGCGGCTCGTCGTCCTCCAGGAACGACGCCTCGAACGAGTTCCGTGCCAGCTCACGCAGCTGCTCCGGGTCGAGCCCCAGCGCGTCCCGCACCCCGTCGAAGTTGTCGCCGGCGTACCCCCCGAAGTACGCGGGATCGTCGGAGTTGACGGTGACGAGCAGTCCCGCCGTCATCATCTCCCGCAGCGGATGGTCGGCGAGCGTGTCGATGACGCGGAGCCGGACGTTCGACAGCGGGCACAGTGTGAGCGGCACCCGCTCGCGGGCCAGCCGCTCGACGAGCGACGGGTCCTCCATGCAGCGCAGACCGTGGTCGATCCGCTCCACGCCGAGGACGTCGAGCGCCTCCCGCACATAGGCGGCGGGCCCCTCCTCGCCCGCGTGGGCGACGCGTCGCAGGCCGAGCCGGGCGGCCTCCTCGTACACCTCGCGGAACTTGGCCGGCGGGTGGCCGACCTCCGCCGAGTCGAGGCCGACCCCGGTGATCCGGTCGAGGTACGGCTTCGCGGCCTCCAGGGTCGCGAGCGCCGACTCGGCCGACTCGTCGCGCAGGAAGCACAGGATGAGCCGGGTGGAGATCCCGTACCGCTCCTCGGCCCGGTCCAGGGACGCGCCGAGCCCCTCGATCACGGTGCCGAGGGGGACGCCGCGGGCCGTGTGCGCCTGCGGGTCGAAGAAGATCTCGGCGTGCCGGACCCCCTGCGCGGCGGCCCGCTCCAGGTACGCGTCGGCGAGTTCCGTGAAGTCCTCGGCGGTGCGCAGGACCGCCATCAGGCCGTAGTAGAGGTCCAGGAAGGACTGGAGGTCGCTGAAGCGGTACGCCTCGCGGAGGGCCGCGGTGTCGGCGTACGGCAGGGTGACGCCGTTGCGGGCCGCGAGCGCGAAGGCCAGCTCGGGTTCGAGCGTGCCTTCGATGTGGAGGTGCAGTTCGGCCTTGGGGATGCCGGAGGGGAGGGGCATGTTCACGTTCGTTTCGGTACGGGGACCCTCATGAGGTCCTGGGCGATGCTCAGCTCGCCCTCGAATCCGGCGGCCCGCGCCTGCCGTTCGAAGGCGGCGGGGTCGGAGTAGCGCTGCGAGAAGTGGGTCAGGACGAGGTGCCGCACGCCCGCGTCCCGCGCGACGGCGGCGGCCTGGCCGGCCGTCAGGTGACCGTGGTCGGTGGCGAGCCGGACGTCCTCGTCGAGGAAGGTCGACTCGATGACGAGCATGTCGGCGCCGTCGGCGAGCGCGTGGACCCCGTCGCAGAGCCGGGTGTCCATGACGAACGCGAAGCGCTGCCCGCGCCGGACCTCGCTGACGTCGTCGAGACCGACGCCGTTCAGGCTGCCCTCGCGCTGGATCCGGCCGACGTCGGGTCCCTTGATGCCGTGCGCGGCGAGCTTCTCGGGCAGCAGGCGGCGCCCGTCGGGCTCGGTGATCCGGTAGCCGTAGGACTCGACGGGGTGCGAGAGCCGGCGGGTGTCGAGGGTGAAGTCCCCGGTGACGGCGAGCGGCCCGTCGGCGCTCACCGGCGCCTCGGTCAGCTTCACGGTCTCGCGGTAGGCCGTGGCGTACCGCAGGCGCTCGAAGAAGTGCTGTCCGCTCGCCGGGTAGTGGGCGGTGACCGGGTGCGGGACCTGGTCGAGGTTGATCCGCTGGATCACCCCGGCCAGGCCGAGCGAGTGGTCGCCGTGGAAGTGCGTGACGCAGATCCGGTCGAGGTCGTGCGCGGCGACCCCGGCGCGCAGCATCTGCCGCTGGGTGCCCTCTCCGGGGTCGAAGAGGATGCCGTGGCCGTCCCAGCGGAGCACGTAGCCGTTGTGGTTGCGGTGCCGGGTCGGGACCTGGCTCGCGGTCCCGAGGACGACCAGTTCGCGTACGGACACGGGCTATCCGGGGGGCCAGTTGAGGCCACGGCCGCCGAGGACGTGCGCGTGGGCGTGGAAGACGGTCTGGCCGGCGCCGGCGCCGGTGTTGAAGACGATCCGGAAGCCGCTGCCGTCGATCTTCTCCTGCGCGGCGATCTCGCCCGCCTCGCGCAGTATGTCGGCGGCGACGCCCGGCGCGGCGGCGGCCAGCGAGGCGGCGTCGGGGTAGTGGACGCGCGGGATCACGAGGACGTGCGTGGGCGCCTGCGGATTGATGTCGCGGAACGCGACGGTGGTCTCCGTCTCGCGCACGATCGTCGCCGGGACCTCCCCCTCCGCGATCTTGCAGAACAGGCAGTCGCTCTGCGGCTCTCCGGCCATGTCCCGGACCTCCTCGGTCTGATGCGGATCGCCGATGGCGATCACTGGTACGGCCCGGTCATGCTATCCGCCCCGTTCCCCTACTCCTTCGGCATGCGGCGGCCGAGCGCCGAGCGGCTGACCCAGTACGTGATGATCACCGCCCAGAACAGGGGCGTGCCCAGACCGCTCACCAGACCCGAGTCGAAGGACCACAGGGCCAGCGAGACGAGCGAGTACAGGCCGAGGAGTCCGACGGCCCCGGCCATGAACAGCACGGGCCGGCAGTTGCGCGCCACGAGGAGCATCGGCCGGCGCAGCCGCTGCGGCACCCGGCGGGCCATCCACACCGCCCACCCGGCCCAGGCGCCGAGGATGACGGCCCCGCCCACCAGGAGCGGGACGGCCGCGTCGGACCAGGTCGCCGCGGCGGGGACGGCGGCGAGGGCGACGGCGGAGGCCAGGAAGCCGAGGAGGGCGACCCAGCGGGCCCCGGCGGCCGTGTTCCAGGCCATGGCCTCCAGGTTGTAGCGGGCCTTGCGGTCCTGGAGGTCGAGCGCGGCGGAGGCGACGAAGCCCTCGGCGGCCTGGGTCCAGGCACCGCGCCGGAACCAGCGGCGGCGCAGCCGCAGCAGCGAGAGGTTGTTGTGGGCCTCGCTGCTCTGCGGGTTGAGGCGCAGGGTCGTCTCGTACGCCCGCTGCGCGGTGGCGTGGTCGCCGCGCCGCTGGGCGGTGAGGCCGACGAGGAAGTGGGCGGAGTCCTCCTCGGGGGCGAGGCCGACGGCGGTCCGCGCCGCCTCGTACGCCTCGACGGTCCGCGCGGGGGTGCGGGCGTGCTCGGCGTGCTCGACCAGGGCGGTGCCGAGCGCGTAGTGGCTGCCCCAGTACTGCGGGGCGAGCGCGACGGCGTGCCGGGCCGTGGCCTCGGCCTCCTGGTACCGCCGGGCGGCGAGGAGGACGTGGACGCGCATCAGCCAGCCCCCGAGCAGCTCGGGTTCGGCCCGCAGCGCCTGGTCGACGGCGTCCAGGGCGGCGGTCCGGTCGCCGGCCCGGTGGTGGCAGCGGGCGAGCAGGACGAGCGCCTCGGCGTCCTCGGGTTCGCCCGCCAGGTGCCGGGCGACGAGCTCGCCGGCCTGCGCGTACCGCCCGGTCTCGTAGAGCGCCTCGGCACGGGCGAGCGCGGTGGAGGCCGTCACAGCTTCCGCTTCCGCTTGAGGTGGGCGAGGAGGTCGTCGTACAGACCGCCCTCGTTGGCGAACATGGCGACGTTCCGCGCGGCGGCGAACCACGGCTCGGTGGACGGCTTGATCTGCCGGGCCGCGCCGAGCAGGTCCTTGGTGGTGATCAGGCGTACGGAGCCGGTGCGGGCGGAGTCGAGGAGCGCGGCCTCGGCGGCCGACTCGCAGACGTGGGCCAGGTCGGCGCCGGAGAAGTCCTCGGTGGCCTTGACGAGCTTGCCGAGGTCGACGGCCTCGATGGGGCGCTCCCGCAGGTGGTAGCGGAGGATCGACTCGCGGGCGGCGGCGTCCGGCGGCAGCACCAGCAGGGTGCGGTCGAGGCGGCCGGGGCGGCGCAGCGCGATGTCCACGTCCCAGGGGACGTTGGTCGCCGCGAGCACGAAGACGCCCTCGTTCCCGGCGCCGCTCGCGATGCCGTCGAGCTCGGTGAGGAGCTGGTTGACGACGTTGCGCAGACCGCTGTGGTGGGTGCGCGAGCGCTTGGCGCCGAGGGCGTCCAGCTCGTCGAGGAAGACGACGCAGGGCGCCTGGCGCCGGGCGGTCTCGAAGATGTCGTGGATGTTCTTCTCGGAGGCCCCGATCCACATGTCGAGGACGTCGGAGAGCGACACGGTGAGGAAGTTGGCGCCGAGCTCGCCCGCGACGGCCCGGGCGATGAAGGTCTTGCCGCAGCCGGGCGGGCCGTAGAGGAGCAGGCCGCCGCGGAGCGACTTGCCGTACAGCCTGCGCAGTTCGGGGTTGCGCATGGGGGCGAGGAAGGCGGCCTCCAGGCGCTCCTTGACCTCCTCCATGCCGCCGACGTCGGCGAGGCGTACGGCCCCGGGGGCGTCGACGTCCCAGGCGGCGGCGTCCCCGGCGGTGCCCTCGGCGCCCTCGGCCTGCGGCTCGTCGAGGAACCGGGGCCCGACGAGGTCCTGGACCTGCTGCTCGGCGGCGTCCCAGTCGAAGGCGGGGGCCGAGGGGGCGGGCGGGGCGGGCGCTTCGGGCGCGGGGGGCTCGACGGCGGCGGGGGCGACGGGCGCCTCGGGCTCAGGCGCGACGGGCACGGGCGCGGGCGCGGGCGGCATCCCCATCGCCCGGACCATCAGCGCGCGGGCGTCCGCGTCGCCCGGCGCGTGCTGGAGCGCGACGGCCGCCTCCGCGACGGCCTCGTCGTTGCGGCCCTCCGTGAGGAGGAGCTCGGCGAAGTGGAGGCGCAGGGGCACGTCACCGGGGGCGGCGGCCACGGCGGCGCGCAGACTGCGGATGAGGGGGGACTCGTCGGCCATGGGGCCAGCCTAGAAAGGTCCCCCCGCGCCCCGTCCGGCGGGTGGCCCCGCCCCGTAGGCTGCGGTCCATGAGACGGGCCCGCGCACCGCGCCGGCTGACGGTGGACGGCCTGGTCTGGCTGTGGAACGTCGGCCACACGCATCCCGGCTGCCGCACCTACGTCACGCTGCGCCGGGCCGACGCCCGCAACGCCCTGCTCCGGCTGGTGTTCGAGAGCGGCCCGGGACGCGTCACGGCGGGCTTCCCGTACGGCGCGGGCGAGGTGGCGGCCGCCGGCGGGCACCTCAACCTGAACGAGCCGGGCGTGATCCGGCGGCTCCTCGACCTGGCGACGGCCCGGGGGCTCGTCCCGGACGAGAACGGCGTACGCGAGGTGGACGCCTGGCCGCTCTTCGACGCCCTGACGGCCTAGCTCCAGCGGCCCGTGCGGCCCAGGACCAGGGCGGTCGCCGCCGTACCGGCCGTCGACGTGCGCAGGACGCTGCGGCCGAGGCGGTACGGCTTCGCCCCGGCGGCCTCGAAGGCGGCGAGCTCGTCCGGCGAGACCCCGCCCTCGGGGCCCACGACGAGCACGACCGAGCCCTCGGCGGGGAGCTCGGCGGTGGCCAGGGCGCCGCTGGGGTGGTCGCGGTCCTCGTGCAGGACGGCCGCGAAGTCGGCGCCCGCGAGGAGCGCGGCGACCTGCTTGGTCGACATGAGCTCGGCGACCTCGGGGAAGCGGGTGCGGCGGGACTGCTTGCCGGCCTCGCGCGCGGTGGACCGCCACTTGGCGAGCGCCTTGAGGCCCCGGTCGCCCTTCCACTGGGTGATGCAGCGGGAGGCGGCCCAGGGCACGATCGCGTCCACGCCGGTCTCCGTCATGGTCTCGACGGCGAGTTCGCCCCGGTCGCCCTTGGGAAGGGCCTGGACGACCGTGATGCGGGGGACCTCCTCGGGGTCCTCGTGGACCTCGTCGACCCGCACGGTGAGCTCGTCCCTGCCCTCGGCGGAGACCACGACGCACTCGGCCCAGCGGCCCCGCCCGTCGGCCAGGACGAGCTCCTCCCCGGCCCGCAGCCGCTTCACGGAGACCGCGTGCCGCCCCTCGGGGCCGTCCAGGAGGAAGCTCCCGGCACCGGGGACGGTGTCGACGACGAAGACGGGTGCGGTCATGAGGCGCTCCTGTGGGCGAGCCCGGAGAGGGCGGTGTCGAGTTCGGCGGCCAGCACCTCGACCAGCTGCCCGGCGGGCAGTTCACGGGCGAGGCGGTGGCCCTGGCCGGCCCACAGGGCCATGCCCTGGGCGTCGTTCGCGGCGGCGGCGGCCTTGCGGAGGGGGGTGGTGAGGTGGTGGACCTCGGGGTAGGCGGCGGGGGCGTACGGCCCGTGCTCGCGCATGAAGCGGTTGACGAGGCCGCGGGCCGGGCGCCCGGAGAAGGCCCGGGTGAGCGCGGTCCGGGTGAACAGCGGGTCCGTGAGGGCCCGCTTGTGCAGCGGGTGGGCGCCCGACTCGGGGCAGCGGAGGAAGGCGGTGCCGAGCTGGGCGGCGTCGGCTCCGGCGGCGAGGACGGCGGCGATCTGCGCGCCGCGCATGATCCCGCCGGCGGCGACGATCGGCAGCGCGACGGCCTCGCGGACCTGGGTGACGAGGGTGAGGAGTCCGGTGCCGGGGGCGCCCTCGTCGGCGGGGTCGTCGCGGAACGTGCCCTGGTGCCCGCCGGCCTCGACGCCCTGGACGCAGACGGCGTCGGCGCCGGCGCGCTGCGCGGCGAGGGCCTCGTCGGCGGAGGTGACGGTGACGAGCGTGTACGTACCGACGCGGTCGAAGGCCTGGAAGGTCTCGGGGGCGGGACAGCCGAAGGTGAAGGAGACGACGGGGACCGGGTCCTCCAGGAGGATGGCCAGCTTGGCGTCGTATGCGTCGTCGCGGGAGTCGTCGGTCTCGCCGAGCGGGGTCTCGTACCAGGTGGCCTCGCCGTCGAGCTGGTGGCGGTAGACCTCGACGGCGGCGGGGTCCGCGGGCCGGCCGTCCTGCGGCAGGAAGAGGTTGACCCCGAAGGGGCGCGCGGTGAGCCCGCGCACCCGCTTGATCTCCTGGTACAGGCCTCCGGCCGTCTTGTACCCGCCGGCGAGGAAGCCGAGCGCCCCGGCCTCGCAGACGGCCCCGACGAGCTCGGGACAGGAGGCGCCACCCGCCATGGGGGCCTGCACGATCGGAAACCGAGAGAGATCGTTCAGTGCGGTGGTGGACATATGGGCATCGTGTCATGACCGGGCCGAAGCACGGGAAAGGGGCGGCACCGGAGTGCCGCCCCTTCCCTCACGTACGAACGCCGACGCGCACTGAACGCGTAGCGCCTACCGCCCGTTGAACGCGTCCTTCAGCCGCGAGAACAGCCCCTGCTGCCCCGGCTGGCTGTGCTGACCCGGGGGACGACCCCCGGACCCCCAGCCCAGCGCCTACCGCCCGTTGAACGCGTCCTTCAGCCGCGAGAACAGCCCCTGCTGCCCCGGCTGGAACTGGCCGGTGGGCCGTTCCTCGCCGCGCAGCTTGGCCAGTTCGCGCAGGAGCCGCTCCTGCTCCGCGTCCAGCTTGCCCGGGGTCTGCACCTCGACGTGCACGATCAGGTCGCCCCGGCCGTTGCCGCGCAGGTGCGTGACGCCGCGGCCGTGCAGCGGGATCGACTGGCCGGACTGCGTGCCCGGCCGGACGTCGATCTCCTCCAGGCCGTCGAGGGTCTGCAGCTGCACCTTGGTGCCGAGCGCGGCCGCCGTCATCGGGAGGGTGACCGTGCAGTGCAGGTCGTCCCCGCGCCGCTGGAAGACCTCGTGCGGGGTCTCGTGGATCTCGACGTACAGGTCGCCGGCGGGGCCGCCGCCGGGGCCGACCTCGCCCTCGCCCGCGAGCTGGATGCGGGTGCCGTTGTCGACGCCGGCCGGGATCTTGACCGTGAGGGTGCGGCGGGACCGGACCCGGCCGTCGCCCGCGCACTCGGGGCACGGGGTCGGGACGACGGTGCCGAAGCCCTGGCACTGCGGGCAGGGCCGGGACGTCATGACCTGGCCCAGGAAGGACCGCGTGACCTGCGAGACCTCACCGCGGCCGCGGCACATGTCGCAGGTCTGCGCGGAGGTGCCGGGCGCGGCACCCTCACCCGAACAGGTGGTGCAGACGACCGCCGTGTCGACCTGGATGTCCTTGGTCGTGCCGAAGGCCGCCTCGTTGAGGTCGATCTCCAGACGGATCATGGCGTCCTGGCCGCGGCGGGTGCGCGAGCGCGGTCCGCGCTGCGAGGCCGTGCCGAAGAAGGCGTCCATGATGTCGGAGAAGTTGCCGAAGCCACCGGCGCCGAAGCCGCCCGCGCCGCCTCCGCCGGAGGCCGAGAGCGGGTCGCCGCCGAGGTCGTAGACCTGCTTCTTCTGCGGGTCCGAGAGGACCTCGTAGGCGGCGTTGATCTCCTTGAAGCGCTCCTGCGTCTTCGGATCGGGATTGACGTCCGGGTGCAGCTCGCGCGCGAGCCTCCGGAACGCCTTCTTGATCTCGTCCTGGGAAGCGTCGCGGCGCACGCCGAGTACGGCGTAGTAGTCCGTGGCCACTTACGACTCCGCCAGGATCTGTCCGACGTAACGTGCCACTGCGCGTACCGCTCCCATCGTTCCGGGGTAGTCCATGCGGGTCGGTCCGACCACGCCGAGTTTGGCGACTGCCTCGCCGCCCGAACCGTAGCCGACCGAGACGACGGACGTGGAGCTCAGCCCCTCGTGGGCGTTCTCGTGCCCGATCCGTACGGTCATGCCCGATTCCTTGGCCTCGCCCAGCAGCTTGAGGAGCACGACCTGCTCCTCCAGAGCTTCCAGGACGGGTCTGATCATCAGGGGGAAGTCGTGTCCGAAGCGGGTGAGATTGGCGGTGCCGCCGATCATCAGCCGCTCCTCGTGCTCCTCGACGAGCGTTTCGAGGAGGGTCGCGAGCACGGTCGAGACCGTGGCGCGGTCCTCGGCCTCCTCGAAGGACTCGGGGAGGTCCTGCACCAGCTGCGGCACGTCGGCGAACCGGCGGCCGACGACCCGGCTGTTGAGCCGGGCCCGGAGGTCGGCGAGCGAGGTCTCGCCGAAGGGCGCGGCGCAGTCGACGACGCGCTGCTCGACCCGGCCGGTGTCGGTGATCAGGACGAGCATCAGGCGGGCGGGGGCCAGCGCGAGCAGCTCCACGTGCCGGACGGTCGAACGGGTCAGCGAGGGGTACTGGACGACGGCGACCTGGCGGGTCAGCTGCGCCAGCAGCCGCACCGTGCGCCCGACGACGTCGTCGAGGTCGACCGCGCCGTCGAGGAAGTTGTGGATGGCCCGGCGCTCGGGCGTCGACAGCGGCTTGACGCCGGCGAGCCGGTCGACGAAGAGCCGGTAGCCCTTGTCGGTGGGGATGCGCCCGGCGCTGGTGTGGGGCTGGGCGATGTACCCCTCCTCCTCCAGCACCGCCATGTCGTTGCGCACGGTGGCGGGCGACACGCCGAGCTTGTGGCGCTCGGTGAGCGCCTTGGAGCCGACGGGCTCCTCCGTCCCGACGTAGTCCTGGACGATGGCGCGCAGGACCTCGAGTCTGCGTTCGCTGAGCATCGTGGCGCACCTCCAGCTGTCGTCGTCGTTCCGGTTGCTCCGCTTTTGGCACTCGCCCTGTCCGAGTGCCAGCGATCCCCCGGCCAGTGTACGGCGGCGGGCATCGCTCCTGGCAAGGAGGCGGCGCCCGCACCCGTTAGCGTCGCCCCATGGACATCGATTGGGAAGCGCACGGATGGGAGCGGCTCGCGGACGGAGTGGGCCGGCGGCGGCTGCCGGTCTGGGACGCCACGGTCGGGCTGGTCCTGGGCACACGGGCGGTCCTGCTGTACGACACGGGGGCCTCGCTCGCCGAGGGCGCCGAGCTGCGGTCGCAGATCTCGGCGCTCACGGGCGGCCGGAAGGTGACACACATCGCACTCAGCCACCCCCATTTCGACCACGTCCTCGGCACGGCGGTCTTCGCGGGCGCGGAGGTCTTCGGCGCGGTGGGCTCGGACGACCTCCTGGGCGGGGCCCGGGCCCGGGAGGAGCTGCGCGCGGACGCCGTGGCGCAGGGCCAGGACGCGGAGGCGGCGGAGGCCGCGGCGGACGTCCTGGTGGCCCCGCGGCACGTGGTCTCGGGCGAGTGGACGCTCGACCTGGGCGACCGCCAGGTCCTCCTGGCGAACGTGGGCCCCGGCCATTCGGGCCACGACCTGGCGCTCTGCGTCCCGGGCGGGCGCGAGGTCGTCTTCTGCGGCGACCTGGTGGAGGAGTCGGGCGAGCCGCAGGCGGGCCCGGACGCGATCCCGTCCCGCTGGCCGGACGCCCTGGACCGGCTGCTGGCCCTGGGCGGCGAGGGGGCGGCGTACGTGCCGGGGCACGGCGCGGTGGTGGACGCCGCGTTCGTGCGGGCACAGCGCGATGAACTGGCACGCCGCTTCCAGGTGTCGTAGCGTCGCCGAAATGCGCGGCCGCGACCCGGACCTGACGCCCCCTCGGCTGCGTCTCCCGGGGGACGGCCCGCGGACCCCCAGCAGAATCCCCGCCCCGCGTCCCGGACAGGATCGAGCCCATGCGCAGCTACAACCCGGACCTGACTCCGCCCTGGAAGAGGCCGGCGCCCGTCCCCGAGGTCCCGGCCGACCCCGATCTCGTGGTGGAGGAGGTCGCGACGGGCTTCTGCGGGGCGGTGATCCGCTGCGAGGCGGGCACGGTGACCCTGGAGGACCGCTTCGGCAAGCACCGGGTCTTCCCGCTGGAACCGCGCGGCTTCCTCCTGGAGGGCAGGGTCGTGACGCTGGTGCGCCCGGTGTCGGCCCCGTCCCGGCCCACCCGTACGGCCTCGGGATCGGTCGCCGTGCCGGGCGCACGCGCGCGCGTGGCGCGGGCGGGCCGGATCTACGTCGAGGGCCGCCACGACGCGGAGCTCGTCGAGCGGGTGTGGGGCGACGACCTGCGGATCGAGGGCGTGGTCGTGGAGTACCTGGAGGGCGTCGACGACCTGCCCGCGATCGTCGCGGAGTTCGGTCCGGGGCCGGACGCCCGGCTGGGCGTCCTGGTGGACCACCTGGTGCCGGGCTCGAAGGAGTCGAGGATCGCCGCGCGGGTGACCTCCCCCGACGTCCTGGTGGTCGGCCACCCGTACATCGACGTCTGGGAGGCCGTGAAGCCGTCCTCCCTGGGCATCCCGGCCTGGCCGGCGGTCCCGCGCGGCCAGGACTGGAAGACGGGCGTCTGCCGCGCCCTCGGCTGGCCGTCGGACAACACGGGCGCGGTCTGGCAGGCGATCCTCAGGCGCGTGACGTCCTACAAGGACCTGGAGCCGGAGCTGCTCGGCCGCGTGGAGGAGCTGATCGACTTCGTGACGGCACCGGACGTCCCGTAGGCGCGCGTCCCGCTTCGTGGCGGCCCGGACGTGCCGGTAGGCGCGCGTCCCGCTTCGTGGCGGCCCGGACGTCCCGTAGGCGCGCGTCCCGGAGGGGCGCGTCCCGTCCGTCCCGGGACACCGGCCCGGTGCCGGGACGAGCGGGCCCGTGCCAGCGTGGCGGAAACGATCACTCGTACCGCCCCGCCCGGAGGAATCCATGTCGTCCCGCCCCGTGCTCAAGAGAGCCGCCCTGCTGTCGTCCGCCGCCGCCGTCGCCCTGGTGACCTTCGCGGGCACCGCCGGTGCGAGCACCTCCGCCCCGTACCTCTCGTACGGGAGCCGGGGCGACGGGGTGACCTGCGTGCAGGCCGCGGTGAACCTGGCCCACGCCGTCTCGGTGCCGCTGGAGATCGACGGTGCCTGGGGCGACCGGACGCAGGCGGGCGTGGTGGCCTTCCAGCGCTGGAAGCTGGGCGACTCCCAGGCGGACGGCGTCGTCGGCCCCGACACGGGCGACAGGATGATGCAGGTCCTGAGTCAGGCCCCGGCGCTCGCGGAGCAGTGCTACGACTACCTGCCGACCCACCACTGATCCGCCCGCCGGAGCCGCCGCCCCGCCGGGTGGCGGCTCCGGCGACGGGTCGGGCGGGCTAGTCCACCAGGTCCCGTACCACCGCGTCGGCGAGCAGCCGGCCCCGCAGTGTCAGGACCGCCCGCCCCGCCCCGTACGACCCGGGGTCGAGCAGGCCGTCGTCCAGGGCCCTGCGGGAGGCCGCGAGGCCCGCGGGCCTGAGCACCGCCAGCTCGATGCCCTCGCGCAGCCGCAGTTCCAGCAGGATCCGTTCGACCCGCCGGTCCTCCTCCGTGAGGATCTCCCGCCCGGCCCCGGGCGAGCGGCCCTCGGCGAGCGCGGCGGCGTAGGCGCCGGGATGCTTCACGTTCCACCACCGGACGCCCCCGACGTGCGAGTGCGCCCCGGGCCCGGCGCCCCACCAGTCCGCACCGCGCCAGTACAGCTCGTTGTGGAGGCAGCGTCCGGCCTCCGAGGTGGCCCAGTTGGACACCTCGTACCAGGAGAAGCCCGCCTTCTCGAAGGCCTCGTCCGCGATCAGGTAGCGGTCGGCGTGGACGTCGTCGTCGGTCATGGGCACCTCGCCCCGCCGGATCCGCCGGGCGAGCTGCGTGCCCTCCTCGACGATCAGGGCGTAGGCGCTGACGTGGTCGGGCCCGGCGCCGATCGCCGCGTCCAGGGAGGCCCGCCAGTCGTCGTCGGTCTCTCCGGGCGTGCCGTAGATGAGGTCGAGGTTGACGTGCTCGAACCCGGCGGCCCGCGCCTCGCCGACGCACGCCTCGGGCCGTCCGGGCGTGTGCGTGCGGTCGAGGACCTTCAGGACGTGCTGCCGGGCGCTCTGCATGCCGAAGGAGATCCGGTTGAAGCCGCCCTCCCTCAGCTCGGCGAGGTAGGCGGGGTCGACGGACTCCGGATTCGCCTCCGTCGTGACCTCGGCGTCGTCGGCGAGCCCGAACTCGTCGCGGATCGCTCCCAGCATCCGTACGAGGTCGCCGGCGGCGAGCAGCGTCGGCGTGCCGCCGCCGACGAAGACGGTCCGCACGGGCCGCGGGTCGTCCCCGAGGACCTTGCGGGCGAGCCGGATCTCCTCGGCGACCTGGTCGGCGTAGTTGTCGCGGGAGGCGAGCACACCGCCCGTGCCGCGCAGCTCACTCGCCGTGTACGTGTTGAAGTCGCAGTAGCCGCAGCGCGTCGCGCAGTACGGCACGTGCAGGTAGAACCCGAGCGGCCGCTCCCCGGCCCCTTCGAGGGCGCGCGGGGGCAGCGCCCCGTCGTCGGGAACGGGCTCACCATCGGGCAGTACGGAAGGCATGAGCCCCATTGTCCCGTACTGCCCGGGGGTGGCGGTCCTCGGCGGCTCAGGACTCGCGCGAGCCCTCGTACATCTCCTCGATGAGGTGCTTGTACTCGCGCTCGACGACCGGCCGCTTCAGCTTCAGGGACGGGGTGAGCTCGCCGTGCTCGATGTCGAGGTCGCGCGGCAGCAGACGGAACTTCTTGATCGTCTGCCAGCGCTGGAGGCCCTCGTTGAGCCGGTCGACGTAGCCCTGGATCAGCTTCTGCGTCCGCGGGTCGGCGACGACCTCGGCGTACGGCCTGCCGCCGAGCTCGTGCTCGGCGGCCCAGCCGAGGAGGGCGGGCTCGTCGAGGGCGATGAGCGCGGTGCAGAAGTTCCGGTCGGCGCCGTGGACGAGGATGTTCGAGACGAACGGGCAGACGGCCTTGAACTGGCCCTCGACCTCGGCCGGCGCGATGTACTTGCCGCCGGACGTCTTGATCAGGTCCTTCTTCCGGTCGGTGATCCGGAGGTAGCCGTCGGCGGACAGCTCGCCGATGTCGCCGGTGTGGAACCAGCCGTCGGACTCCAGGACCTCGGAGGTCTTCTCCGGGAGGCCGTGGTAGCCCTCCATGATGCCGGGGCCGCGCAGCAGGATCTCGCCGTCGTCGGCGATCCGGACCTCGGTGCCGGGGAGCGGCTTGCCGACGGTGCCGGTGCGGTAGGCCTCGCCCGGGTTGACGAAGGAGGCGGCGGAGGACTCCGTGAGGCCGTACCCCTCCAGGATGTGGATGCCCGCGCCGGCGAAGAAGTAGCCGATCTCGGGGGCGAGGGCGGCGGAGCCGGAGATGCAGGCGCGCAGGTTGCCGCCGAAGGCCTCGCGGATCTTGCCGTAGACGAGGGCGTCGGCGACCTTGTGCTTCGCCGAGAGGCCGAAGGGCGCGGAGGCGGTGCCGGTGCGCCGGAAGTTGTCCTGGGTGGCCTTGGCGTAGTCGCGGGCCACACCGGCCGCCCACTGGAAGATCTTGTACTTGGCTCCGCCGCCGGCGCGGGCCTTGGCGGCGACCCCGTTGTAGACCTTCTCGAAGATGCGGGGCACGGCCGCCATGTAGGTCGGCTGGACCACCGGCAGGTTCTCGATGATCTTGTCGACGCGGCCGTCGACGGCGGTGACGTGGCCGACCTCGATCTGGCCCGAGGTGAGGACCTTGCCGAAGACGTGGGCGAGCGGCAGCCACAGGTACTGGACGTCGTCCTGGGTGACGAGGCCGGTGGCGGCGATGGCCTTGGCCATGTACGACCAGTTGTCGTGCGGGAGGCGGACGCCCTTGGGGCGGCCGGTGGTGCCCGAGGTGTAGATGAGGGTGGCGAGCTGGGTGGAGGTGATGGCCGCGACCCGCTCCTTCACGGCCTCGGGGTGCTCCGCCAGGTACGCCGTGCCGCGCGCCTCCAGGTCGGCGAGGGAGAGGGCGAACTCGCCGTCGACGTCGGCGCCGGCGGGGTCGACGACCACGACGTGGCGGAGGTGGGGCAGGTCGGCGCGGCGCTCGACGGCCTTGGCCAGCTGGGCGGCGTCCTCGGCGATGAGGACCTTGGACTCGGAGTCCGAGAGGATGAACGCCGACTCCTCGGCGTTGGTCTGCGGGTAGACCGTGGTGGTCGCGGCGCCCGCGCACATCACGCCGAGGTCGGAGAGGATCCACTCCACCCGGGTGGAGGAGGCGAGGGCGACGCGCTCCTCGGGCTGGACGCCGAGGTCGACGAGGCCCGCGGCGATCGCGTAGACCCGCTCGGCGGCCTGTCCCCAGCTGAGCGACTTCCAGTCGTCCGGGCCGGTGCCGGAGGCGGCGGGTACCGGGTAGCGGTAGGCCTCCGCATCCGGGGTCCGCCCGACGCGCTCAAGGAAGAGCGACGCCACGGAGGGCGGCCGGTTCTCGATCTGGGTCTGTGTGTCGCTCACGACGTCCTCCGGGCGGCGGCGGTGCCTTCTGGCGGTTCGTAACTAACTGGCGAGTAACCTTCGAGCCGGGATCAGACTAAAGGGCCGAGGACCGGCGCGTAAGGCCTTGCAGCGCGTCGCTTCATAACGAACGGGCCCACGCGCACACGGCGCGTGGACCCGTTCGTTGCACAGGGCAGCTACCTCCCGCCCGCCGCGCTACTTCTTCTTGCCCGAGGACTCGTCGCTCGACAGGACGGCGATGAAGGCCTCCTGCGGCACCTCCACCGAGCCGACCATCTTCATGCGCTTCTTGCCTTCCTTCTGCTTCTCCAGCAGCTTCCGCTTACGGGAGATGTCACCGCCGTAGCACTTGGCGAGGACGTCCTTCCGGATGGCGCGGATGGTCTCGCGGGCGATGACCCGGGAGCCGATGGCGGCCTGGATCGGCACCTCGAAGGCCTGTCGCGGGATGAGCTCGCGGAGCTTGGCGACGAGCCGGACACCGTAGGCGTACGCGGCGTCCTTGTGGGTGACGGCCGAGAAGGCGTCGACCTTGTCGCCGTGCAGCAGGATGTCGACCTTGACGAGGCTGGAGGCCTGCTCGCCGGTGGGCTCGTAGTCGAGGGAGGCGTAACCGCGCGTCTTGGACTTCAGCTGGTCGAAGAAGTCGAAGACGATCTCGGCGAGGGGCAGGGTGTAGCGGATCTCGACCCGGTCCTCGGAGAGGTAGTCCATGCCGATGAGGGTGCCGCGACGGGTCTGGCAGAGCTCCATGATCGCGCCGATGAACTCGCTCGGGGCGAGGATCGTGGCGCGCACGACGGGCTCGAACACGTCGTCGATCTTGCCCTCGGGGAACTCGCTCGGGTTCGTGACGGTGTGCTCGCTGCCGTCCTCCATCACGACCCGGTAGACCACGTTCGGCGCGGTGGCGATGAGGTCGAGCCCGAACTCGCGCTCCAGCCGCTCGCGGATCACGTCGAGGTGGAGCAGACCCAGGAAGCCGACGCGGAAGCCGAAGCCGAGCGCGGCGGAGGTCTCCGGCTCGTAGACCAGCGCGGCGTCGTTGAGCTGGAGCTTGTCGAGGGCCTCGCGGAGGTCCGGGTACTCGGAGCCGTCGAGCGGGTAGAGGCCCGAGAAGACCATCGGCTTCGGGTCCTTGTAGCCGCCGAGGGCCTCGGTGGCGCCCTGGTGCAGGGAGGTGATCGTGTCACCGACCTTGGACTGGCGGACGTCCTTCACACCGGTGATGAGGTAGCCGACCTCGCCGACGCCGAGACCGTCCGAGGCGGTCATCTCCGGCGAGGAGACACCGATCTCGAGCAGCTCGTGGGTGGCGCCGGTCGACATCATCCGGATGCGCTCGCGCTTGTTGAGCTGCCCGTCGACGACTCGCACGTACGTCACGACGCCCCGGTAGGAGTCGTAGACGGAGTCGAAGATCATCGCGCGGGCGGGGGCGTCGGCGACACCGACCGGGGCCGGTACGTCCCGGACGACCCGGTCGAGCAGCGCCTCGACGCCCATGCCGGTCTTCGCGGAGACCTTCAGGACGTCCTCCGGCTGGCAGCCGATGAGGTTCGCCAGCTCCTCGGAGAACTTCTCCGGCTGGGCGGCCGGCAGGTCGATCTTGTTGAGGACCGGGACGATCGTGAGGTCGTTCTCCATCGCGAGGTACAGGTTCGCGAGAGTCTGCGCCTCGATGCCCTGCGCGGCGTCGACGAGCAGGATCGTGCCCTCACAGGCGGCGAGCGACCGGGAGACCTCGTAGGTGAAGTCGACGTGCCCGGGGGTGTCGATCATGTTCAGGATGTGGGTCCTGCCCTCACCCTGCCCGTCGGTGGGCGCCCACGGCAGGCGGACCGCCTGGGACTTGATCGTGATGCCGCGTTCCCGCTCGATGTCCATGCGGTCGAGGTACTGGGCGCGCATCTGCCGCTGGTCGACCACACCGGTGAGCTGGAGCATCCGGTCGGCGAGCGTGGACTTGCCGTGGTCGATGTGCGCGATGATGCAGAAGTTGCGGATCAGAGCCGGGTCGGTACGGCTCGGCTCGGGCACGTTGGTAGGAGTCGCGGGCACGCAGGGATCTCGTCTCGGGCGATGTTCAGAACGGACACGTAGAGACCATGGTCCCATGCCCGGAGCCCGGCGCCCGGTTTGGGCGGCCCCGAGGGTGGCTGATACTGTGGACAGCTGTGTCTCGTATGCCCTCTCAGCTGCGGGACGCATCCAGAAGGAACATCGAACCTGTAAAGGCTCTTTTCGTGGCGAACATCAAGTCCCAGATCAAGCGGAACAAGACGAACGAGAAGGCGCGCCTGCGCAACAAGGCCGTCAAGTCCTCGCTCAAGACCGCGATCCGCAAGGCCCGTGAGGCTGTCGCCGCCGGCGACCTCGAGAAGGCCACCGTTGCCACTCGCGCCGCCTCGCGTCAGCTCGACAAGGCTGTCTCGAAGGGTGTCATCCACAAGAACGCCGCCGCCAACAAGAAGTCGGCGCTGGCCACCAAGGTTGCCACCCTCCAGGGCTGAGCTCTGATGTGATCGGCCGTACGGGACTCAGCGGGCCCTCTACCCCGCTCCCGCCCGGCCACCCGGACTCGCGCACGGACGCGTTCGCCACGCGGGCACGAGCCCACCAGCCGTAACGCCGAAGGCCCCGCCACCTCCTTCCCCAGGAGGCAGCGGGGCCTTCGCCGTACGAGCGACACGAGTGGTGACCGGGGGCACCGGGGGCACCGGGAGCACCGGGGGCACCG
>NZ_JBHWFF010000002.1:166672-213163 GCF_042733785.1 Streptomyces sp. NPDC059695
ACCGGGAGCACCGGGAGCACCGGGAGCACCGGGAGCACCGGGAGCACCGGGAGCACCGGGAGCACCGGGAGCACCGGGAGCACCGGGAGCACCGGGAGCACCGGGAGTGTGTCACGGGTTCGTACGCGCCGTGCGGAGCCGCTCCTGCGGGCTCGCGCGCGCCGGAGGCGGGGCGAAGCGGCCGCGTATACGGGCCCGGGGGCAAGCCCCCGGAAGAACAACCGACCCCCACCCCCACCAGCCCCCGGCAGGGTTTCGGGAAGGGGCGGGGTGGGGGAAGACCCCCCGCCCTACGCCCGCCGCATCCGCGCCGCCCGAGCCACCGCCACCACCGCCTTCTCCAGCGCGTACTCCGGGTCGTCGCCCCCGCCCTTCACCCCCGCGTCCGCCTCCGCGACCGCCCGCAGCGCGAGCGACACCCCGTCCGGCGTCCAGCCCCGCATCTGCTGCCGCACCCGGTCGATCTTCCAGGGCGGCATCCCCAGCTCCCGCGCCAGGTCCGCGGGGCGCCCGCCCCGCGCCGAGGAGAGCTTGCCGATCGCCCGTACCCCCTGGGCCAGCGCACTGGTGATGAGCACGGGCGCGACCCCGGTCGAGAGCGACCAGCGCAGGGCCTCCAGGGCCTCCGCGGCCCGCCCCTCGACGGCGCGGTCCGCGACGTTGAAGGAGGAGGCCTCGGCGCGGCCCGTGTAGTACCGGCCGACGACGGCCTCGTCGATCGTCCCGTCCACGTCGGACGTGAGCTGCGAGACCGCCGACGCGAGCTCCCGCAGATCACTGCCGATGGAGTCCACGAGCGCCTGGCAGGCCTCGGGCGTGGCCGACCGTCCCAGTGTCCGGAACTCCTGCCGTACGAACGTCAGCCGCTCCGCCGGCTTGGTCGTCTTCGGGCAGGCGACCTCGCGGGCCCCCGCCTTGCGCGCCGCGTCGAGCAGCCCCTTGCCCTTGGCGCCGCCGGCGTGGAGCAGGACGAGCGAGATGTCCTCGATCGGGTCGTCCAGATACGCCTTGACGTCCTTGATCGTGTCGGCGGAGAGGTCCTGCGCGTTCCGCACGATCAGCACCTTGCGCTCGGCGAAGAGCGAGGGGCTGGTGAGCTCGGCCAGCGCACCGGGCTGGAGCTGTTCGGGGGCGAGGTCGCGCACGTCCGTGTCGGCGTCGGCGGCCCGGGCCGCCGCCACCACGTCCCGTACGGCACGGTCGAGGAGCAGGTCCTCCTGCCCCACGGCGAGCGTCACGGGGCCGAGGAGGTCGTCGGGGGAAGTCTTTCTGGTGGCCATCGCGATCCAGCATCCCACGGGCCACTGACACCACCGCCCGTACGGGGTACGAGAATGGCGGGGTGAGTGAACGACACGTACTGGTGCTCCCCGACCGCGACGCCGCCGAGGAGGTCGCCGGCGAGCTCCCGGACCGCTTCGGCCTGGCCGAGGAACCGCAGCTCGTGCGGGACGCCCTGGCCGGGGAGGACGACGCCGAGGACGCGCAGTGGCTGGTGGTCGTCGAGGACCCGGACGCCCGCCTCGACCCGGCGGCCCTCGACGCGCTGGCCGCCGAGTACGAGGGCTGGCTGGAGGCCCCTTAGGACCTCCCCTCAGGGCCTCCCCTCAGGAGCACCGGCGAGGAGCACCCCTCAGGAGGAGCACCCCGCAGGACCACCCCCAGGGAGCACTCCTCAGGAACGCCCCGCCTTCGGAACGATCTGGATGTCGAGGTCGATGCTGATGCTGGACCCGACGGCCGCGATCCCCCGCGCGAGCAGCGTCTGCCAGGTGAGGGTGAAGTCCTCCCGGTGCAGCTCGGTCGTGGCCCGGCAGGCCCCCCGGGTCTCGCCCTCCAGACCGCTCCCGAGGCCGAGGTACTGGGTGTCCAGGGTCACCGTGCGACTCACCCCGTGGAGGGTGAGCGCCCCGGTGACGGCCCAGCGGCTGCCGCCCCGGTGGGTGAAGCGCTCGCTGTAGAACTCCAGCGTCGGGTGGACCCCGACGTCGAGGAAGTCGCCGGAGCGCAGGTGGTCGTCGCGCATCTGCACCCCGGTGTCGATGGAGGCCGCGTCGATGACGACGTGCATCGCGGACTGCTCCATGCGCTCGGCGATCCGCACCGCGCCCGCGAAGCCGTTGAACCGTCCGTGGATCCGGGCGAGGCCGATGTGCCGCGCGGTGAAGCCGATCTGCGAATGCGTGGGGTCGATCTCCCACTCCCCCGGCTCCGGGAGCTGCGGCGGGGGCGCGATCTGCAGCAGGACGTCGCCGAGGCCGTGGTGCTCGCCCCGGGCCACGACGGCGCTTCCGTGGTAGGGCGTGTAGCCCTCGGAGGTGACGGCGACCCGGTACTCGCCGGCCGGCACGGTCGCGAGGACCGTGCCGTACGGGTCGGTCTCCCCGCCCAGGACCTTGCGGCCCGCCGTGTCGCTGACGACGAACTCGGCCTGCCGGACGGGTTCGTGCACGGGGTCGAGCACCCGGCAGCTGAGCACTCCCGCCGAGGACGGGACCGCGAGGCCGGCGAGCGGCCCGCCGCGCGCGGCTCCGCCCGCACGCTTCCCGAAGAGACGATCGAACATTCTTCACGCACCCCCGTGCGACTCATTCACTATGCAACGAAGTCGCATTCGATCACCATTGAGGTGTTCGAGGCAAACGAGGCGAGTGGGGGCAAGTGTTACCGAGGGTCCGAATTGGGGCTTCCGTCGTGGCCGACGGCGCGCACGGACGGCAGCACGTCGAGCTCGATGCCGAACAGCTCCCGGTACGCGCTCCTCACCTCGTCCTCGCCGTCGAGGATCCGCCTCTCGTTCGCCTCCGGCGCGGGTGATGAGTTTCGGCGCGCTGAGCGTGATCCGGCCGTCCTCGGTGAGCCGCGAGCAGATGAGCGACCGCGGGAAGTGCGAGTCGGGCGAGGTCTGGTGGTACCAGGCACCCGCGGTGAAGTCGGCGAGCTCCCGCGGCCGCGGCTCCAGCCGGTACTGGGGCTTCCCGTCCCGCAGCACGTCCAGATCGCCGTCCGCCGCCTCCGTGATCCGGAAGACCCCGCCCGGGTCCACCTGGTCGTCGCGGGCGTCGAAGGCCAGCGGGTGGTGACTGTGGTCGCCGAACCCGACGTCGGCCAGCCACCGCTCCCCCTCCGCCGTCTCCACGAGCAGCGCCATGTGGTCGTACGGGATGCCCGGCGTCCCGTCCGGCCCGATCACCCGCGCCTGGAGCAGCGAGACCCGGCACCCGAGCTCCCGCAGCAGCACGGCGAACGCCGTGTTGAGCTCGTAGCAGAACCCGCCCCTGCGGGCCCCGACCACCTTGTCGAGCAGCGCCTTCTCGTCCAGCACGACGGGCTCGCCGAGGTGGAGGGAGAGGTTCTCGAAGGGCACGGTCCGCAGGTGGAGCAGGTGCAGCTCGCGCAGCGCGGCGCTGTCCGCGCGTGCGGGCCGCCGGGCGCCGATGCGGCGCAGATAGGCGTCGATGGTGGCGGGTTCATATGTGGTCATACGGGCAGTCTGCCTTCCGTCGATCCGGTTCTCTCGTCGGTTCCCCCGCCGGACTCCGACTCCCCCTCCCTCGCGGGAAGTTCCCGCATCCTGGCGAGCGGCGAGGGCAGCAGCCAGAGCACGGCGAGGGCGGCGCCGACGGTGGCGATCCACAGCGTGGGGCGCAGCCCGACGGCGGTGCCCAGCAGGCCGCCGGCGAGCGCGCCGAGCGGACGGAAACCGTGGTTGAGGGTGCGGTACGCGCCCATGACCCTCGCCCGTACGGCGTCGGGTATCAACGCCATCTGGAACGACCCCGCGGCGACGTCCACGATCATCACCCCGGCGCAGGAGAGGAACTCCGCGACGAAGAGCACGCCCACCACCAGCGGGAGCGGCCCGCCCGCGAGGGGCACCAGGAGCAGCGGCGCCGTGAAGCCGACGAAGCCGGCGACGAGCGAGCCGCCGATCCCGACCCGTCGGACGACCGCCCCGCTCACCATCGCCCCGAGGAGGCCTCCGACGGCTCCGGCGGCGAGCATGAGGCCGAGCAGGCCCGCGTCGATGCCGAGTTCGGTGGTCGCGTAGAGGACGAAGAGGGTGTGGAACATGAGGTTGAAGAACTGGACCGTGCCGGAGGCGGCGAAGAGCGCGCGCATGGAGGGCTCCCGAAACACCCAGCGCAGCCCCTCGGTGAAGTGCCCCTTGGCCACGGGCGCGGGGGCGGGTTCGGCCGGCTTGATCCGGGCCAGGTAGCCGGCCGAGACCAGATAGGTGACGGCGTCGGCGACCAGCGCGAACGGCGCGGTCAGGAACTGCACCAGCAGGCCCCCGACACCGGGTCCCGCGAGCCAGGCCATCGAACGGCTCCCGTTGACAAGAGAGTTCGCCTGGACGTACCGATCGGTGGGGACGAGCGCGACGAACAGCGTGGCGTTGCACACCTCGAAGAGCACGGTGAGCGCGCCGATCCCGAAGGCCACCGCGTAGAGCTGCCCGAGCGTGAGCGCGTCCATCGCGTAGGCGACGGGAAGGGTCAGTACCAGCGCCGCCCGCCCGATGTCGGCCGCGATCATGGCGCGTCTACGGCTCGTCTGCCGGTCGGCCCAGGCGCCGAGCGGCAGGTTGAGCAGCAGCGCGGGCAGCAGCTCGGCGGTCTTGAGCAGGCCCATCGCCGCGGCGTCCGCGCCGAGGGCCAGGACGGCCGCGAGGGGGATCGCGATGAGCGAGATCTGGTCCCCGGCGAGCGAGATGGTCTGTCCGGTCCAGTACCGGCGGAAGGTCCGCTCGCGCAGCAGCGCCGGTATGCGTTCCACGAGGGCCATCTCGTTCACTCCTCTTCGCTGTCGGGGATGTCCTGGTCCAGGTAGGCGATCCGCAGGATGCTGACGGGCCGTGCGCCCTCCGGCCTGAGGGAGGGGTCCGACGTGCGCGCCTCGTAGGGCCGGAGCAGCTCGCCGATCCGCCGGCGGAGGCCGGTCAGCTCCTCGGGCGTGAGGTGGAGCAGGGAGTCGCCGAACTCCTCGGCCTCCTGCCACTCCCTCGGCAACCGGTGCCGGTTCTCCATGGCCCGGGTGACCCGCTCGAAGTAGCGCTCGGCGACGGCGGTGCTGAGCGCGTCGGCCGCCTCGGCGACCGCCGCGTCCTCGCTGTACTCGGGCCACTCCGTGTAGCGGGCCGTGGCCTGCCAGGGCTTCTCCCGCCCCCGCCCGCCGGGCGCCTCCTCCACCAGTCCGTACTTGGCGAGTATCCGCAGGTGGTAGGAGCAGCTGGCCACGGATTCGCCGGTCAGCTCGGCGGCCCGGGTGGCGGTGAAGGGCCCGCTGCTGCGCAGCAGCCCCACCAGCGACATCCGCAGCGGATGGGCATAGGCCCGCAGGGCGCGCGGGTCGGTGAGTCGGATACTGCGGGGCTGCTCGTCCCCGGGCTGCGGTGTGCTGGTCTCCGGCATGATGAAAAGGTATCTATAGAAAGACTTCTTTACAAGCACTTCTTTACAAGCCTCCTCCGCGCCCTCACCCCCCTCCCGGTACCGCCACGAGCCCCCGCCCCGCACCCACCACTGCCACGGCTCCGTCCCGGTCGGTCCGCAGCACCCGCGCGCCACCCGCCCGCAGCGCCTCCAGCGTCAGGGCCGAGGGATGGCCGTACGGGTTGTCGCGCCCCGTCGACACCAGCGCGAGCCTCGGCCGCACGGCCCGTATCAGGCCCGGGTCCTGATACGCCGAACCGTGATGAGCGACCTTGAGCACGTCCACCGGCCCCAACTCCGGGTGAGCCCGCGCCAACGCCCGCTGAGCCGGCGGCTCCAGGTCCCCGAGCAGCAGCAGACTCACCCCTCCCCCGGCGCGGACGAGCAAGGTGACACTGGCGTCGTTGGGCCCCCCGACGCCCCCCTCGGCACCGCCCCACGGCCACAGCACCCGCCACTCCAGGGCCCCGACCCTCCGCCGCTCACCCGCCGCGGCCCGCACCAGCGGAACGCCCGCGGCGGCCGCCGTCCGCCGCACGAACGCGGCCTGCGCGGGCGGCTCTTCGAGCCCCGTGGTCTGGATCGCCCCCACCGCCCTCCCCCTCAACACGCCGGGAAGTCCGGCCACATGGTCGGCGTGGAAGTGGGTGAGCACCAGCAACGGCACCCGCCGCACCCCGAGTTCGGTCAGACAGCGGTCGACCGGTACGGGGTCGGGACCCGCGTCCACCACCACGGCGGAGTCCCCGCCCGCGGCGAGCACCATCGCGTCCCCCTGCCCCACCTGACACATCGCGAGCACCCAGCCGGGCGGCGGCCACCCCGTCACCCACCGGGCCAGCGGCACCGGCCGCACCACCGCGAGCAGCAGCAGCCCGGCGAGGACCGCACCGACCACACCCCGGTACGGCATCCTCCGCGCCCCGAGGACCACCAGCGCCGTGAGCAGCGCCAGGGCGAGACCGCCCCACCACCCGCCGGGCCACGCCACCTCGGCCCCCGGCAGGTCGGCGCCGGTACGGGCCACCCGGGCGATCCACCCGGCCGGCCATCCCGCCACCCGTGCGAGGACCTCGGCCGCGGGCATCCAGACCGCCGCCAGGGCGAGCGTGGCGAACCCGCACACCGTCGCCGGCGCCACCGCGAGCTCCGCCAGAAGGTTCGCCGGGACCGACACGAGACTGACCCGCCCGGCGAACACCACGACGACGGGCGCGCACACCGCCTGCGCCGCCAGGGCCGCGCCCAGGGCCTCGGCCAACCTGTCCGGAACCCTGCGCCGGCGCAGGGCATCGCTCCAGCGCGGGGCGATCGTCAGCAGCGCCCCGGTCGCCAGGACCGAGAGGAGGAAGCCGAAACTCCGCGCGAGCCACGGGTCGTACAACACGAGGAGGAGCACGGCCGCCGCCAGTGCGGGGATCAGCGATCTCCGGCGTCCGGTCCCGATCGCGAGCAGGGCCACCAGCCCGCAGGCCGCCGCGCGCAGCACGCTCGGATCGGGCCGGCAGACGATCACGAAGGCGAGCGTCAGCCCTCCCCCGGCCACCGCCGTGACCCGCAGCGACAGCCCGAGCCGTGGCGCGAGCCCGCCCCGCTCCACCTGGTGCGCCCGCCCGGGCCGCCCGATGAGCAGGAGCAGGACGACGGTGAGGTTGCTTCCCGAGACCGCCAGGAGATGGGTCAGGTCCGTCGCCTCGAACGCCTCCCGCAGCTCGGGGCCGACCCGGGAGGTGTCCCCGACGACCAGCCCGGGCAGCAGGGCCCGCGCGTCAGGAGCGAGCCCCTCGGTCGCCCTCCGCAGCCCGGAGCGGAGCTCCCCCGCCGTCCGTTGCACCGCGCTCGGCGGTCCGACGATCAGCGGTGGTCCCGCTCCGTCGACCTTGAGCACGGCCGCGAAGGGCTCACCGGGCCGCAGCGGCGGCGCGAGCCGGGCACCGACCCGCAGCCGGGTGGTGGGCAGGAGCCGCAGCCACTCCTCCCGGCCGTCCCCGGAGGGCACGATCAGGAGGACCGGCGCCCGGGTCCGGTGCACCGAACCGTCCGGCCGCTCGACCCGGGTCACCTCCCCGTCCAGGACGATGGCGACCGGCGCCATCGCGTTGCCCCGGACCTTGGGCCGGGTGAGCCGCGGATCGGAGGTCACCGCCACCTCCAGCCGGGCCCGCGCGTACTCCCGCGCCAGTTCCGGCACCGGCCCCCGCCGGAGATCCGCCGCGTGCAGCCCCGCCGACGCGGCCCCGACCGCCGCGCAGAGCAGCACCCCGGCCCACGCGGTCGCCCGCAACCGCCACCCGGCGGTGCTCCCCGGCACCACGGCTGCCGTGCTCCCCGGCACCGCGGCTCCAGGACCGTCCCCCGGGTCGCCTCGCCCCCGGGCCCGCCCCCGCGTCAACAGGACCAGGGCCGCCGCCACGCAGACCACGACACCGGCCACCGTCCACCACCCGGTGGCGCCCACGGCCCAGGCCGCCGCCGCCCAGGCCGCCACCGCGAGAGGAACGAGCCGGAGATCGACCGGTCCCTCCCACAGGGCCGACGCCCCCGCGCCCGTCTCCTCACCGAGCGCCCCGTCGACGGCCTCCTCGTGCTTCACGGCCGGACCAGCGGTTCGAGATCGGCGAACCTGCGCTCACCGATGCCGTCGACCTCGCGCAGCTCCCCCACCGACCGGAAGCCGCCGTGCTCCGTCCGGTGGTCGACGATGTGCTGCGCGAGCACGGGGCCGACACCCGGGAGGCCGTCGAGCTGCTCCGCCGTGGCCGTACTGAGGCTCAGCGGAACCCCCGGCGCGCCGCCCCCCGAACCACCGCCCGGACCGGATCCCCCTGCCGGGGACCCCGGCGCCCCCGGCACCCCGACCAGCACCTGCTCGCCGTCGAAGAGCACGCGGGCCCGGTTGACCCCGGTGAGATCGGCGCCCGGCTCCGCCCCGCCCGCCGCCCGCAGGGCGTCCGCCACCCGCGAACCCGCCGGCAGGGTCAGCACCCCCGGCCTGCGCACCTTGCCGCCGATGTCCACGACGACCAGCGCCCCGGCGGAAGCCCCCGCACCCGGCCCTCCCGGCACCCCGGCACCCGCTCCCGCTCCCGAACCGGCTCCCGAACCGGCTCCCGGCGCGGGCACGGCGGTCTCGGGGGCGACGGGCGCCGCGGCACGGACGAGCTCCGGAGCGCGCACCGCCTCGGGCCTGCCGGTCCAGAAGTACGCGCCCGCGACGACCGCGGCGACGAGCAGGACCACCGTCAGCGCCCCGAGCGCCCTCGGCTCCAGCCCGCACCTGGTCTGCACCCACACCGGGGTGCGGTCACGGAGCAGGGCGGCCAGCCGCTCCCGTACACCTGGAGGGGAGCCACGCTCCGGCGCCTCCGGTAGCTCCCGCCGGACCTCCGGCGCGCGCACCGGGGGCGGTACGACAGGCGGCACCGGCGGAGCCGCGGTCGGGAACAGGGCGTCCCCCCGCCTCCGTACAGCCCCTCCCGGCGCCAACGCGGCCCTCACGACCCGGGCGCGCCTCCGGGCCCGCCCGTGGGGCGAGCCGCGCCCTCCTGGCCGGCCGCGCCCGTCCGAACCGGGCGCGCGTCCCGGCCCGCTCGTCGGGCCGCCCGGCGTGCCCGAGGTCCTGGGGGTGGTCGATGCGATGCGTGAACGAAGAGTCATGTCCGTGACGGTAGGAGTCACGGAAGGCCCGTGCGGAGCTCATCCGTCTTCCGTGGACAGCCGCTCCTCTGTGGAAAACTCCCTCACCCGCGAGAGGGATGGCAGGGCTCGCGCGGGGGGCCCGGCACCCTCAGTGCGGCGAGACGACGACCGCGAGCAGCCCAGGTCCCGTGTGGGCGCCGATGACCGCACCCACCTCGCTGACCTCGAGTTCCTCGACTCCCGGCAGACGCTCTCGGAGCCGGTCGGCGAGCGCGGCGGCCCGCTCCGGTGCGGAGAGGTGGTGCACGGCGATGTCGACGGAACCGGAGCCGGCCCGCTCCACGGCGATCTCCTCCAGGCGCGCGATCGCCTTCGAGGCCGTCCGTACCTTCTCGCGCAGTTCGATCCGCCCGCCGTCGAGTTCGAGGAGCGGCTTGACCGCCAGCGCGGAGCCGAGCAGTGCCTGCGCGGCGCCGATGCGTCCGCCCCTGCGCAGGTAGTCCAGGGTGTCGACGTAGAAGTAGGCGGAGGTGCCCGCGGCCCGCTTCTCGGCCGCGGCGACCGCCTCGTCGAGGGAGCCGTCCGCCTCCGCGACCCGAGCCGCCGCGAGCGCGCAGAAGCCGAGCGCCATGCCGACCATGCGGGTGTCCACCACCCGTACGGGCACGGGGGCGTCCTTGGCCGCGAGCACGGCGGCGTCGTAGGTCCCGGAGACCTCGGCGGACAGGTGCAGCGAGACGACGCCCCGCGCACCCGCCGCGGCGGCCTCGCGGTAGGCCTCGGCGAAGACCTCGGGGCTCGGGCGGGACGTGGTGACGGGCCGGCGCTTCTGGAGGGCCTCGGCCAGGGCCTTCGCCGAGATCTCGGTGCCCTCCTCGAGTGCGCGGTCGCCGATGACGACGGTCAGCGGGACCGTGGTGATCGCGTGCCGCTCCCTCGTCTGGCGTGGCAGGTAGGCCGTGGAATCGGTGACGATCGCGACATGCCGGGACATGAGCGGGAGGTTACCCGCCGAGGCCTTCGCACGGCAGCCCGGCCCCCCACCGGGGCGCCTTCGAGCCCCACCGCGCCTTCGCGTGGGGCGGCAGGGTCAGGTGCTGGTCTCGGGGCGGGCCGACTTCTCCCAGGGGTAGACGGTCCGGCGCGGGTCGGGCCCGGTGATCGCGGACGGCTCTCCACCGGCTCCCGGACCGGTCTGGCCCGCGGGCCGGGCGGGCGGTGCCCATCCGTCCGCAGTCGCCGCGTCCGGCGCCCCGGCACCGCTTGTCCGGGCGGCCGTCCCCGGCGTGGTCTCGGGTCCCGTCCAATGACGCAGGGCGCCCGCCTCGACGTCGATCTGCGCGCTGAGCGAGGACAGGTCGTCCTCCGCGAACTTCAGCGCCCGGTCCCGCGCGGCGCGGCGCAGCGCGTCGGCCGAGCCCGTGATCCGCTCGGTCCGCGCGGCGAGCTCGGGCAGTTGGCCGGCCACCCACGCCCGGTCGGGCTCGCG
Organism: Streptomyces sp. NPDC059695; assembly: GCF_042733785.1. Classification (NCBI taxonomy): domain Bacteria; kingdom Bacillati; phylum Actinomycetota; class Actinomycetes; order Kitasatosporales; family Streptomycetaceae; genus Streptomyces; species Streptomyces sp. NPDC059695. Next base: position 177,236 of record NZ_JBHWFF010000002.1, read on the forward strand.
CTCCAGTCGCTTGAGGTCCGCGTCCAGTTCGAGCCCGTGGGCGCTGAGCCGGTGGAACAGGTCGAGCGACTCCTTGAGCGAGGCGTCCTCGCCGACGCCCGCCTGGAGCGCCTCCTGCGTGGCGCGCATCGAGGTGCGCAGCGAGAGCCGCAGCCGGGCCAGCTCGCCGGCGGCCCCGACCTGGCCGATGCTCTTGGCCCGCAGCGTGGTGTCCTCGACCGTGCGCCGGGCCTGGTCGATGGTGCGGTCCACCCCGCGCTTGGCGGCCTTCGCGACCTTCACGGTGACGAACACCCCGAGCGCCACGAACGACAAGAAGAGCAGGGCCATGATCGTGATAATCGTGGCTTCCATGGGTGCCCCTCCGACCTCGACTGTTGTTCTTCCACGGTAAACGGAAGGGGCAGGCCGACGGTTCCCTTCGAACCCTCAACCTGCCCCCAGCCTCCCCCTAGGGGAAGGACGCGAACCGTGGTCGGCGCGGCGGTCAGCCGGCGACGATGTTGACCAGCTTCGGCGCGCGCACGATCACCTTGCGGATCTGCGCGTCACCCAGCGCCGCGACGACGTGCGGGTCGGCCAGCGCCAGCGTCTCCAGCTCGGCGTCCGTGATCGACGGGGAGACCTCCAGGCGGGCCCTGACCTTGCCCTTGATCTGCACGACGCAGGTCACGGTCTCGTCGACGACGTACGCCGGGTCGGCGACCGGGAAGTCCTGGTGGACGACCGACTCGGTGTGGCCCAGCCGGCGCCACAGCTCTTCGGCGATGTGCGGGGCCAGCGGGGCGACCAGCAGCACCAGCTGCTCGGCGACCGGCCGGGAGATCGCGCCACCGGACTTGGTCAGGTGGTTGTTCAGCTCGGTGATCTTCGCGATGGCGGTGTTGAAGCGCATCGCCGCCATGTCCTGGGAGACACCGTCGATCGCCTTGTGCAGGGCGCGCAGCGTGTCCTCGTCGGCCGCCGTGTCGACCACCGTGACCTCACCGGTCGCCTCGTCGACGATGTTGCGCCACAGGCGCTGCAGCAGGCGGTACTGGCCGACCACCGCGCGCGTGTCCCAGGGGCGCGAGACGTCCAGCGGGCCCATCGCCATCTCGTACAGGCGCAGGGTGTCGGCACCGTACTCGGAGCAGATCTCGTCCGGCGTGACCGCGTTCTTCAGCGACTTGCCCATCTTGCCCAGGACGCGGCTGACCTTCTCGCCCTGGTACCAGAAGCCGCCGTCCCGCTCCTCGACCTCGGCGGCCGGCACGGCGATGCCGCGCGCGTCGCGGTAGACGAAGGCCTGGATCATGCCCTGGTTGTAGAGCTTGTGGAACGGCTCGGCCGAGGAGATGTGGCCCAGGTCGAACAGCATCTTGGACCAGAAGCGCGCGTACAGCAGGTGCAGCACGGCGTGCTCGGCGCCGCCGACGTACAGGTCGACGCCACCGGTCGGCATGCCCTCGCGGGGGCCCATCCAGTACTGCTCGACGGCCGGGTCGACCAGCTTCTCGGCGTTGTGCGGGTCCAGGTAGCGCAGCTCGTACCAGCAGGAGCCGGCCCAGTTGGGCATGGTGTTGGTCTCGCGCCGGTAGCGGCGGGGGCCGGAGCCGTCGCCCAGGTCCAGGGTGACGTTGACCCAGTCCTCGTTGCGGGAGAGCGGGGTCTCCGGCTGGGTGTCCGCGTCGTCGGGGTCGAAGGTGCGCGGCGAGTAGTCCTCGACCTCCGGCAGCTCCAGGGGCAGCATCGACTCGGGCAGCGAGTGGGCGACGCCGTCCTCGTCGTAGACGATCGGGAAGGGCTCGCCCCAGTACCGCTGGCGGCTGAAGAGCCAGTCACGCAGGCGGAAGTTGACGGTGCCCTCGCCGATGCCGCGGTCGGCCAGCCAGGCGGTGATCTTCGCCTTGGCGTCGACGACGCCCAGGCCGTCCAGGGAGATCTCGTCGTTGGCCGAGCCGACCAGCTTCGCCTCGTAGGAGGAGAAGGCGTCGTCCCAGGTCGACGGGTCGGTGCCGCGGTCGTCGCTCGGCTGGACGACGCAGCGCATCGGCAGCTCGAAGGCGCGCGCGAAGGCGAAGTCGCGGCTGTCGTGCGCCGGGACGGCCATGATCGCGCCGGTGCCGTAGCCCATCAGGACGTAGTCGGCGATGAAGACGGGGACCTTCTGGCCGCTGACCGGGTTGGTCGCGTAGGCGCCGGTGAAGACACCGGTCTTGTCCTTGGCCTCGGCCTGGCGCTCGACGTCGGACTTGGAGGCGGCCTGCTTGCGGTAGGCGTCGACGGCCTCGGAGGGGGTGGCGTGACCGCCGGTCCACACCGCGTGGGTGCCGTCGGGCCAGGCGGCCGGGACGATCTTCTCGACCAGATCGTGCTCGGGCGCCAGGACCATGTAGGTGGCGCCGAACAGCGTGTCCTGGCGGGTGGTGAAGACGGTGATGGCTCCGGTGTCGCCGACCTGGAAGTCGACGCGGGCGCCCTCGGAGCGGCCGATCCAGTTGCGCTGCTGCAGCTTGATGGCCTCGGGCCAGTCCAGTGCGTCCAGGTCGTCGAGCAGGCGGTCCGCGTAGGCGGTGATCCGCATGTTCCACTGGCGCAGCTTGGCCTTGAAGACGGGGAAGTTGCCGCGCTCGGAGCGGCCGTCGGCGGTGACCTCCTCGTTGGCCAGGACGGTGCCCAGGCCGGGGCACCAGTTGACGGGCGCGTCGGAGGCGTACGCCAGGCGGTACTCGCCCAGGACGTCGGAGCGCTCGGCGGCGCTCAGCTCGCTCCACGCGCGCGTGCCGGGGACCTCACGCGTGCCGTTCTCGAACTGCTCGATCAGCTCCGCGATGGGCCGGGCCTTGGCGGCCTCGTCGTCGTACCAGGAGTTGAAGATCTGCAGGAAGATCCACTGGGTCCACTTGTAGTAGTCCGGGTCGATCGTGGCGAACGACCGGCGCTTGTCGTGGCCCAGGCCCAGCCGGCGCAGCTGGACCTTCATGTTCTCCATGTTGGCCTCGGTGGACACACGCGGGTGCGTGCCCGTCTGCACGGCGTACTGCTCGGCCGGCAGGCCGAAGGCGTCGAAGCCCAGGGTGTGCAGCACGTTGTGGCCGGTCATGCGCGCGTGGCGGGCGAAGACGTCCGTGGCGATGTAGCCGAGCGGGTGGCCGACGTGCAGGCCCGCACCCGAGGGGTACGGGAACATGTCCATGATGAACTTCTTGGGGAGGGCGGCGACCGCGGGGTCGCCCGCCAGGTCACCGGTGGGGTTCGGCGCCTCGTAGGTGCCCTCGGCGTCCCAGAAGTCCTGCCAGCGTGCCTCGATGTCGGCGGCCATGGCCGACGTGTAGCGATGAGGGGCCGCCGTCTCGGCGGCCGTCGTGATCTCGGTCATGGTCCTTGATGCTCCATCGATCGTCTCTGCCCACTGCCACGAACTGCCCGAAATGAAAAATCCCCTCGCACAGGAGGGGATGCCGCGCCGACTCCGACGGGATGTCTGTCATCCGTCGGGACTGGTCAGCGCGGCTCGGTAAGCAGGAGGCGTACGGCACGCATGGCGCCAGGGTACCGCAGGGCCCGAGCGGGCCGCACCGGCGTTCCGCGGAGCGGAAGGGGTTCCGGGCGGTGGAGGCGGTCGTGGAAACGACGAATCCCGCCCCCTGCCGGGGACGGGATTCGGTGACTGTGGAGCTAAGGAGAATTGAACTCCTGACCTCCTGCATGCCATGCAGGCGCTCTACCAACTGAGCTATAGCCCCGTACGCGGGAATGTTCAGATTTCCGCAGAACCGGCACGAGCCATCCGATGCGGATGGCTCGGTTCCGTTCTGTGGAGCTAAGGAGAATTGAACTCCTGACCTCCTGCATGCCATGCAGGCGCTCTACCAACTGAGCTATAGCCCCTTGATTGTCGTCCCGGCTTCGATCTCGCTCGCGGCGACGGACAGAACAGTAACGGCCCGCGCGGCAGATCGCCAAATCGGTTTGCCCGCCCCGCGCGGGCCCCCGGGTAGGGTCGCCGACTGTGTCCGTCTCCGTGCTCTCCAAAACCCGCGCCCGGCCGTGGCCCCTGGCCACCGCCGCGGCGGTCTGTCTGCTCTCGTTCGCGGCCTTCTGGGTGGCGCAACGCCTCGCCCACGTGAACATGCTCGACGTGATGGTCTACCGGGCCGAGGGCGAGACGGTCCGGGCGGGCGGCGATCTGTACGCGATGCGCGCCACCTCGGCGAACCTCGGCATGACCTACCCGCCCTTCGCGGCCCTGCTGTTCGTCCCGCTGACCCTGGTCGGCGTCCCCCTGATGCGCACGCTCACCACCGCGGGGAACCTGCTCCTGGTGGTCGCCCTGGTGCAGCTGTCGGTCCAGCTGGTCCGTCCCACGCTCTCCCGTGCGGATCTGTGGCGCACGACGTTCTGGGTCGCCGCCGTCGTGGTCTGGTGCGAGCCGGTGTGGACGACCCTGCGGTACGGCCAGATCAACCTGCTCATAGCGGTGGCGGTGCTCTGGGACCTCACCCGGCGCGAGGGCAGCCGCTGGGCCGGGCTCGGCATCGGCCTGGCGACCGCGGTGAAGCTCACACCGGGACTGTTCGTCGTGCTGCTGTTCGCCGCCGGTCTGCTGCTGTGGCGCCGGGACCGGCGCATGAACCAGTGGCTGCGAACGGCGCTGACGGCGACCGGGGTGTTCCTCGCGACCACGCTGGCCGTGGCGATCGCGCTGCCGGCGGACTCGAAGCGGTTCTGGACGGAGACCCTGTTCGAGACCGGCCGGGTCGGCTTCGCCGAGGAGACCGCCAACCAGTCGATCCGCGGGGTCCTGGCCCGGCTGATGCACACGGACGACCCGGGCATGTGGTGGGCGGTGGCTGCGGCCGTCCTGGGCGGCGCCGCGATGGTGCTCGCGGTACGGGCCGCGGTGCGCGGCGACAAGGCGGTGGCCGTGGTCGTCTGCGCGTTCACGGCGCTGATGATCAGCCCGATCTCCTGGTCCCACCACTGGGTCTGGTGCGTGCCGCTGCTGATCCTGCTCGCGGACCGCTCCACGCGCGCGTGGCCGGTGACGGGAGCCGTGGCGCTGGCCTTCGCCTCGTTCGCGCTGTGGTGGGTCCCGCACGACCCGGGCCGCCCCGAACTGGACCAGAACGCGGGCCAGATGATGTTGTCGGCGATCTATCCGCTGACGGCGACGGCACTGCTCGTGGGCTACGCGCTGACCCTGCGGACCACCGGCCGGGCGAAGGACCTCGGGCCGGACGAAGGACGCCGGGCCGTGGCGAACGACCTCGGGGAGGACGAAGGACTCCGGGCCGGGGCCGTCGGGCGGGACGAGGCGCGTCAGGCCGTGGCGAAGGAGTAGAACCGCTTGAGGGTGCAGTGCTCGTCGAGGAGCCGGCCGTAGATCGGCTCCCCCTCCAGCTCGCGGTACGTCTCGATGGGGTCGCCTTTTATGATCAGCGCCCGCGCGCACTCCTCGCACCAGTACTGGAACCCGGGGTTGACGGGATCCATGTCGCGCACGATGGGCGTACCGCTGCCGCACCAGTCGCACTTCCGCCTGTGTGCACCCATGAATCAGCTCCAGCTGTGGCCGCAGGCCGTGCACCCATAGGACACCCTGCCGTGGTCGCCGAGCACTTGGGTCACCCTCCCGTCCGGATCCTGTCCCCCTCCGGCCGTCCGATTCTGCCATGGCCCCGCAAGGGGGGTCAGCGCGATCGTCGCGGCAGTCCCGCGAGGGCGCCGACGACGGAGGCCGCGGCCAGGGCCAGCAGGGTCACCCACAGCGCGTCGGCGGAGTCCTGAGCTCCGGAACCCGTGTACCGGCCGAGGAAGAGCGTGCCGAACGACGCGACGCCGACGAGCTGCCCGAGCTGGGTGACGGTGGCGAGCAGTCCGCTGGCGTCGGCGGCGTCCTCGGGCCGTACGGTGGCCAGCGCACCGGTCAGGGCCGGGCTGAAGGCCAGTGAGATCCCGGCGCCGAGCACGCCCAGGGCCGGGTAGAGCCCCCATCCGCCGGTACCGCCGTCCCCGAGCAGCGCTCCGACGGCGAGCGCTCCCGCGGCCGCGAGCAGGAAGCCGCCCGGGACCAGCGCGCGGTGCAGCCGGACCGGCCAGCGCCGCCAGGTCAGACCGACGACGCCGAAGACGACCGCGGCGGGACCGAAGGTCAGTCCGGCGCGCAGGGCGCTGTGGCCGAGCCCGCCCTGCAGGTGCAGGGTGAGGGTGAACAGGAATCCGGCGTTGACGCCCATCGCCACGGAGATCCAGAGGACGGCCCGCCCCATCCCGGGGACGCGCAGCACGCGCGGGGCGATCAGCGGGGCGCCACCGCGCCGGGCGAGCCGGGACTCGTACCCGCCGAAGACGGCGGCGAGCACCAGCGAGCCGCCCAGGGAGAGCCAGGACCACAGCGGCCAGTCCTCCTCCTGGCCGAGCACCAGGGGGACCGTCAGCAGGGACACGGCGGCGCCGAGCAGCAGCAGACCCGGCAGGTCGAGGGCACGCGCACGCGGGGAGCCGGTGCGGGCGTCCCGGGGCAGCACCCGGGCGCCGAGGGCGAGCAGGGCGGCGCCGATGGGGACGTTGACCAGGAAGACCGGCCGCCAGCCGGTGCCGAAGAGATCGGCGCTCACCAGGACGCCGCCGACGACCTGGCCGGCGGCCGCGCCGGTGGCGAGGACCGCGGAGTAGGCGCTGAGGGCCCGGACCCGGCCCTCGCCCGTGAAGTTGCGCTGGATGAGGCTCAGCACCTGGGGGATCATCAGGGCCGAGCCCGCGCCCTGCACCAGCCGGAAGGCGATCAACTGACCGGCGTCGGCGGCGAGTCCGCAGGCGAGGGAGGCCGCGGTGAACAGCGCGAGCCCCGCGAGGTACGCCCTGCGGTGGCCGAGCAGGTCGCCGAGGCGGGCTCCGGTGATGAGCAACACGGCGTAGCTGATGGTGTATCCGGCGATGACGAGCTGGAGCGCACCGCCGGACGCGGCGAGTTCGGTCCGGATGGTGGGGGCGGCGACGTTGACGATGAAGACGTCGAGGAGTGCCATGAACTGGGCGGCGAGCACGACTCCGAGGAGCAGGCCCGGGCGGTTGTCGGTGCCACGGTCTTTACTGAGGGTGGGACGTGTCGCGGTCGAGGTCATGCGCCGAGCGTGACCGCGATCGGATACGGGTAACGAGAGCCCGCCGATGCTGGTACTGACACCACCTGGCAGCGGCGGCACGGGGACTCGACCATGGGGGCGTGACGATCGTGGCAGCACTACCGACACAGCGGCGGCGACGGCCGGAGCTGGCCGCCTTCCTGCGCAGCCGCCGCGCGAGGGTGACCCCGGAGGACGTGGGCATGGCGCCGGGGCTCCGCCGCCGCACCCCGGGACTGCGCCGCGAGGAGGTCGCGCAGCTCTCGGGCGTCGGTGTCACCTGGTACACCTGGCTGGAGCAGGGACGGCCGATCAACGCCTCCGCGCAGGTCCTCGACGCGGTGGCCCGCACCCTCCGGCTGGACCGGCCGGAGCGCGAGCACCTCTACCACCTCGCCGAAGTGCCGTACGCCCCGGACCGGTCGGCCGCGGACATCCCGGAGGTCAGCCCGGAGATCCAGGGGATCCTCGACGCCCTGCGCCCGCTCCCGGCGGTGCTCTACAACGCGCGGTACGACGTGCTCGCGACCAACGCCGTGTACGAGCGGCTCCTGATGCAGGACGGACCGGGCCTGGACACCGGGCCGTACGGCGTGCGCAACGTGCTCTGGGCGCTCTTCAGCCTCCCGGGGCCCAAGTGCCCCATCGTCGACCGGAAGCGGGAGCTGCCCCTGATGGTGGCCCAGCTGCGGGGCGCGTACGGCCATCACGTGGGCGAGCCCGAGTGGGAGGAGTTCGTACGGCGCCTCGCGGCGAACAGCACGGAGTTCGCCCGGCTCTGGCGCAGCGGTGACGTGATCCCCCCGGGGACCCGGGTGAAGGTCTTCCGGCACGACCTGGTGGGCGAGATCAGGCTGATCTCGGTCTCCCTCTCGGTCAACGGGATGCCGGAGTGCCGGATCGTGACGTACACGCCGACGGACGAGGAGAGCCGGGAGGCGATCGAGATCCTGAACCGGACGAAGGCGCCGGGCTGAGGGGGCGGCAGCGTACGGGACCCGCGGAAAGCCCAGGAAGCGACGAGGTGCGGGACCTGCGGCGGGCTCAGGGAGCGGCGAGCGGAACGACCCGCCGGGGATACGACGAATCCCGCCCCCTGCTGGGGACGGGATTCGGTGACTGTGGAGCTAAGGAGAATTGAACTCCTGACCTCCTGCATGCCATGCAGGCGCTCTACCAACTGAGCTATAGCCCCTCGTGTTCTTCGCGCTCCGCGCTGCGAACAAGAAGAACTTTAGCCTGTGACCTGCCGGAAAGTGAAATCCGGGCCCGGCAGGCCGGTCGGGGGCTCAGTCGTCGTCGCCGAGGACCGGCTCGGGCAGCGTGCCCGCGTTGTGCTCCAGCAGACGCCAGCCGCGGGCGCCCTCACCGAGCACCGACCAGCAGCAGTTGGAGAGCCCGCCCAGGCTCTCCCAGTGCTGGGCCTCCAGGCCGAGGAGCCGGCCGATGGTGGTACGGATGGTGCCGCCGTGGCTGACCACGACGAGCGTGCCGTCCTGCGGAAGCTTGTCGGCGTGCTCCAGGACCACCGGGGCGGCCCGGTCGGCCACCTCGGTCTCGAGCTCTCCGCCGCCGCGGCGCACGGGCTCGCCGCGCTTCCAGGCGGCGTACTGCTCGCCGTACCGCGCGACGATCTCGTCGTGGGTCAGTCCCTGCCACTCCCCCGCGTACGTCTCGCGCAGGGCGGAGTCGTGCGCGACGGAGTGACCGGTGAGCGCGGCGAGCTCGGCGGCGGTGGCCGCCGCCCGCTTCAGGTCGGAGGCCACGATGGCGTCCGGCCGGAGCGCGGCGAGCAGCCGGGCCGCCCTGCGCGCCTGGCCGACGCCGGTCTCCGTCAGCTCGATGTCGGTCGAGCCCTGGAAACGGCGCTCCAGGTTCCACGAGGTCTGGCCGTGACGCCAGAGGACGATGCGGCGGCCGCTGCCGCCCTGGGTGGTGGTGCTCAGCTCAGCTCACCGTCCGGTCCCTCGGGAAGGCCGGAGCCGGCCTCGATGTCGGCGCCCGTCAGCGCGGCGTGCTCGGCGGCCTTGCCCCGGGTGTTCAGGGCGTCCTCGGGCAGGTCGAGCTCGGGGCAGTCCTTCCACAGCCGCTCCAGAGCGTAGAAGACCCGCTCCTCGCTGTGCTGGACGTGGACGACGATGTCGACGTAGTCCAGGAGGATCCAGCGCGCGTCGCGGTCGCCCTCACGGCGGACCGGCTTGGCGCCGAGCTCCTTCTGCAGCCGCTCCTCGATCTCGTCGACGATCGACTTGACCTGGCGGTCGTTGGGCGCGGAGGCGAGCAGGAAGGCGTCGGTGATCGACAGCACGTCGCTGACGTCGTACGCGATGATGTCGTGCGCGAGCCGGTCGGCGGCCGCCTGTGCGGCGGTCTTGACGAGCTCGATGGAACGGTCCGTGGCGGTCACAAGCAGGCTTTCGTCGGCGGTCCAGTACCCCTCCAGGGTCTCACGGACCGCCGACGGCCCTGTCGGCGTTTTCCAGGGCGCCCCTTACCGGGCTCCCGGAGCCTTGTAGTCCCGGCCCAGGACCACGGTGACGGCGATCGTTCCCGAGGGCTTGCCCTTCGCCACCGCGCCGGCGGGGAGGCCCAGCGTCTTGGCCACCTCGGTCGCCGTCGCCTTCTGGGCGTCGTCGCCGTAGAGGACCTGCGACTCCTCCCTGGCCGGCGCGTCGGCGCCGCCGACGAAGGCGAAGCCGCCGTTGATCAGGGCGATGCGGGCGGCCTCGCCCGACTTCTTGCCGGATCCGTCCCGGACCGAGACCCGCGGCACCTCGCCCGCCTCGGGGGCGGTGACCTTGCCGCCCAGGATGTCCTTGACCACGCTGTCGCTCGCCTCCTCGGTCAGGGCGCCGTCCTGGCCCACCGGGAGCAGGGCCGTCTTGTAGTCGCCGATCTTGGCGTGCTCGGCGAGCTTGGCCAGCGAGGCGGCGAGGTCCTTCTCCGGGAGCGAGGGGTCGAGGATCTGCTGGAGGGTCTCGATGGTGAGCGTGGCCGACGCGGGGTCGCTGGAGAACTTGCGCAGCACCCCGTACATGACCTGGCCGAAGCGCTGGAGCTGCGCGGCCTCGGCCTCGCCGGGCGCCCGGTAGGTGGCGTAGGCGACGGCGGCGCGGCCGTTCAGCGTCTGCTTCTCGCCCTTCCGGACGAGCGGGTCGGCGCCCTTCCGGGTGTCGGGGACGTCCGTGTCGGTGTCGATCTCGATGCCGCTGACGGACTCGACGAGGTTCTCCAGGTACGGGCTGTCCAGCCGCCAGGTGCCGGCGATCTTCGTCCCGAGCAGGTTCCCGATCGCCTCCCGGGTGCCGCTGGAGCCGTCCTCGTCGACGGACTTCCCGAGGGTGGTCCCGGAGCCCTCGGCGTCGGCGACGACGACCGCGTTGGGGAGGAGGACCGTGGTGCCCTGGCGGGTGGTCGTGTTGTCCACGAGCAGGGCGGTGGAGGTGTTGCCGTTCTTGAGGTCGTGCAGGTGGACGACGATCGTGTCGCGCTGCTGCGGTCCCGTCGCCGCGGCCCCGCCCTTCGCCTCCGGGTCGGACGAGCCGGGGAGCAGGCCCGCGGACCAGAGGTAGCCGACGCCTCCGGCGACGGCGAGCACGAGGACGACGACGAGCGCGACGATCCGGTTGCGGCCGCGCCGCCTGGCCTCCTCGCGCCGCTCCGAACGGCTCTCGGTGAACTTGAGCCAGTCGATGACGTCCTCGGAGTCCTCGTCGGGCTCCTCGATGAACGAGAACTGCTCGGTGCGGTACGCGGGGTCGTCCTCGTCCCGCCGCGGCGCGGCGGGACGCTCGGACGCGGGGCGCTGGCCGGGGACTCCGGCCGGCGCCGCGACCGGGGCGGCCTGGGCCGCGGGGGCCGGCGCCGCGGCCTGTGCGGGAGCCTGGAGGGGCGGCTGGACCGGCTGCTGGACCGGAGCGGGCACGGCCTCGGCCGGGGCGGCCCACCGCTGTCCGGTGTCGTAGGAGGGGTAGGCGTAGCCCTGCCCGCCGTAGGAGTCGTACTGCGCGGGCGGGACGGGCTGCTGGGCGCTCGGCTGCTGGTGGGCGTACGGGTCGTAGCCGTACGCCTGCTGCTCCTGCTGCTGTCCGCCGTACGGGTCGTAGTACGGCGCGGGCGCCTGCTGCTGTGCCTGTTGCTGCGCCTGCGGCTGCTGGTACACCGGCTGCCCGTACTCGTCGTAGCCGATGATCTGCGGCTGCGGATGGTACGGGTCGTACGGGTGCTGCTGATCGTTCACCGGTGCCCCTCCCCGAGGCTCACTCGCCGCGGTACAACTGGCGCTTGTCGATGTAGCGCACCACGCCGTCCGGGACCAGGTACCAGACGGGATCGCCCTGCGCGACCCTCACCCGGCAGTCGGTGGAGGAGATGGCGAGCGCGGGGATCTCGACGAGGGAGACGCCGCCCTTGGGCAGCCCGTCGTCGGTCAGGTCGTGGCCCGGGCGGGTGACGCCGATGAAGTGGGCGAGCGAGAAGAGCTCCTCGGCGTCGCGCCAGGTGAGGATCTGCGACAGCGCGTCGGCCCCGGTGATGAAGAACAGGTCCGAGTCGCTGTTGCGGGACGCCAGGTCACGCAGGGTGTCGATGGTGTACGTCGCACCGCCGCGGTCGATGTCGATCCGGCTCACGGAGAACTGCGGGTTGGACGCCGTGGCGATGACCGTCATCAGATAGCGGTCCTCGGCCGCGGAGACGACCTTGTGGCTCTTCTGCCACGGCTCCCCGGTCGGTACGAACACCACCTCGTCCAGGTGGAACAGGGCGGCGACCTCGCTGGCCGCCACCAGGTGTCCGTGGTGGATCGGGTCGAAGGTTCCGCCCATCACGCCGAGTCGGCGCTTCCCGCGCCCGCCAGTAGGCACTTCCTGCTCTCCCATGCGTGCAGAGCCTACTGGCACGGCGCCGGACGCCGGATCAGCGGTATCCGGTTCAGCGGTCGCGGTTGAAGCGGGTGGTGATCCACAGCAGCAGAAGCAGGACGCCGAAGGCACCGAAGCCGGTGAGGTAGGGGCTGAGGCTTTCGTGGTTGCCGCCGTGCTCGGACCCCTCGGCGAGGGTCACCAGGTGGGCGGCGGTGCTGTGGAGGCTCATCTTCGACAGACCTATCGATCGGGGATGGGAGCGGAGACTTCGCGCACATCGTATGCGGGCGGTCGCGGCGCGCTCACGCCGACTCAGGCGTTGGCGTCACGGCCCGTGTCGCCGTCGCCGCCGTCGCCTTCGTCGGTGCGGTATCCGCGGAGCAGGAACCAGGCGAGCAGGGCCCCGCCCACGATCGAGACGAGCAGCAGGATCCGGAGCGTGTCGCCCAGCCCCTGCTGTGCGGCGGCGAGCAGTTCGGTGGCGTCGGCGGTGTCCGGCATGTCGGTCGTGCCCTTCGGTCGTCCTTGGTGCCCCAGTTATCCACAGGCCCCGCCACACGGTAGCGCCAGCACCTAGGCTGGGTGCAGTCAGGGGGACGAGCACCGACTCGTACGAACAGGGGGCATCCATGACCGAGAACGACCAGGGGAACGTGCCGAGCAGGCAGCGGAAGCGGTTCCCCGGCATCTCCTCGCGGGCCTACGAGCATCCGGCGGACCGTTCGGCCCTGGTGGCCCTGCGGAAGCTCAGCGGCTTCGACACGGCCTTCAAGGCGCTCAGCGCGCTGCTGCCGGAGCGCAGCCTGCGACTCCTCTACCTCTCGGACTCCGTCCGGGTGAGCGACGCGCAGTTCAGCCATCTCAACGACATGCTGAGGGACGCCTGTTACATCCTGGACCTGGAGAAGGTCCCGCCGATGTACGTCGTCCAGGACCCGAAGCCCAACGCGATGTGCATCGGCCTGGACGAGCCGATCATCGTGGTCACCACCGGTCTGGTGGAGCTCCTCGACGAGGAGGAGATGCGGGCGGTCGTCGGCCACGAGGTCGGGCACGCGCTCTCCGGGCACGCGGTGTACCGGACGGTCCTGCTCTTCCTCACCAACCTGGCGCTCAAGGTCGCCTGGATCCCGCTGGGGACGGTCGCGATCACGGCGATCGTGACCGCGCTGCGCGAGTGGTTCCGCAAGTCGGAGCTCTCCGCCGACCGGGCCGGGCTCCTCGTCGGCCAGGACGTGCAGGCCTCGATGCGCGGCCTGATGAAGATCGCCGGCGGCAACCACCTCCACGAGATGAACGTGGACGCGTTCCTCGCCCAGGCCGACGAGTACGAGAAGGCCGGTGACCTGCGGGACTCGGTCCTGAAGATCCTCAACGTGCTGCCGCGCTCGCACCCCTTCACCACCGTCCGGGCGGCGGAGCTGAAGAAGTGGTCGGAGAACCGCGACTACCAGCGGATCATGGACGGGCACTACCCGAAGCGCTCGGAGGACAAGGACACCTCGGTCACGGACTCGTTCCGCGAGTCGGCGGGGCACTACGCCGACACGGTGCGGACCAGCAAGGATCCGCTGCTGAAGCTGGTCGGGGACATAGCCGGCGGCGCCGGTGACCTGGCGGGCGACCTGGGCGGCCGGCTGCGCAACCGGTTCGGCGGCCAGGGCGGCCAGAAGACGGACGGCTCCCCGGCCGGGGACGGCAAGGGCGGCGACGGTCCGTCCGGGGACGGCACCTCCGCCGGGGGCGGTCAGAGCGAGGGCTGAGCGCTCGGCGCCAGCGCTCCGCACAGCGCGGGGGCGGCGGGCCGGGCGGTGGCGTACGGGTCGGTGACCGCCGGGCCGGTGCTCGCGTCGGAGGCCCGCGTCCCCGCGAGGAGCGGCTTCAGGGAGCCCGTGGTGTCGGCGCCGCAGGCCTGCGGCCCGGCCTCCACGGTGCTGGTCAGGAGCTCCGCGCGATGCATGCGCAGGTCCTCGCGGTCGAAGCGGAAGTGCACCACGCGGTGGACCGTGAAGAGGGACGCCGCGGCGACCGGACCGCTGCCCCGGGAGGCCGGGCGGAGGGCGTAGGTGTACGTGTGGTCCGCGGTGACGTCCAGGGTGTCGGGGCCGGTCTCCTCGAAGCGGAGGGTGCCCTGCACCCGGGCCGCGGGCTCCGCGAGCGCCACCTGCCGGGGGTCGAAGCGGACCAGCCAGCCCGCGAGGGCGTGCCGGCCGTCGTCCGCGGGGGACTCGACGCTCCGGTCGAACTGTTCCTGCTGGTCCGGGTCCAGGAGCAGGCGCGGGGGCCGGACGGTCGCCCCGGTCAGGACGTCGGGCTCCAGCGCGGAGGCCACCAGGTAGTCCTTGGCGATGCTGAGACCGGTGACGACCTGGCTCTCGGCGAAGTGGGAGGTGCGTCCCGCGACGGGCAGGTTGATGCCCGCGGCGCCGGTGCGGTACTCGGCGGCCGGGCTGTGGGCGAAGAGCTGGGCGGGCGTGCCGCCGGGGACGGTGCCCCGGGGGGCGAGCGGGACGACGGTGGTCCGCAGGGGCTCGGCCCGCTGGTCGACGGGGGGCATGTACGGGTTGCGTACGCCCAGATAGATTGCGGTGCCGAAGGCGAGGAGGATCAGCAGCACCAGCAGGACGGCCTGGCGGGACCCGCTCCGGTGCTCCCAGGAGGAGCGGCTGCGGACGGCGCGGGCGTGCTCGCCCATCCGCTCCTGGGCCGAGAACTCCTGGAGGTGGGCAGCGCGAATGAACGCCTCGTCGAAGACGACGGATCGGTATTCGTCCTCACCACCGCCGGGGAACCCCTCGGGCGTCCCCTCAGGCGGGTCGCCACGCCCTGCCATACCTTCAGGGTAGGTCTGCGGGGGCTTCGGTAAACGCCCAGGTACACGACAAGTTCGGAAGAATTGCGCCGTCAGGGTGTCCCGGCGCGCGCGGGCGCCCAGGGAGTGTCCGGTCGCACGGGCCGGGCGCCCCTTCTCCGGCCGGCTGCGTCTATCGGGGTGACACCGCGCCGGCGGGAGACACGGCCGGGGCACCGGCCGGGTACCCGGGCGCGGGGGCGGGGGCCTGGGCGGCCGGTGGGGCGGGGTTCGGGTTCGGTGCGTCGACGCCGGTGGTGGCCGGCGGCGGGACCTGGTCCTCGTGGTTGGCGGCCGCGCCCCGGTAGACGGCGCTGAAGGCCAGGGCGACCATGCCGACGCCCATGACGAGGGCGAGGACCCAGGCGACGGGCCGGAGCCAGCGGGCCCTGCCCCGGTAGGGGCGCAGGGCTCCGCCGTGGCGGCCGTAGGGGCTGGCGTCGTCGCCGACGTCGTCGGGCTCGTAGGTGAGGCCGGAGGGCTCGTGGCCGTCCTCGTAGGGGTCTTCCTCCACGGATCCGCCGCCGGCGCGGGCGCGGGCGGCCTCGGCCTCCGCACGGGCCTGGGCGGCGGCGAGGAGCCGCTCGACCGCGGTGGGCTCGTGGATGGTGGCGGCCCTGACGAAGTCCTCGTCGAAGACCACGTCGGCGTGGACCTCGTCGGCGCCTCCGCGGTCGACAGAGTCCTCGGGGTCCCCGCCGTCCTGGAACGGCCTGCCCCCCACGTCGTCCGGCACGGATTCAGAGTAGACCCGGAAGGTGGTTTTGGGCAGGGAGAGTGCGAAGCCTCCCTGCCCGTACCGCCCCGTACCGAAAGGAGGGGTTACCGCACGTGACCGTCGCCGGTGACGATGTACTTGGTCGAGGTGAGCTCGGGAAGGCCCATGGGGCCCCGGGCGTGCAGCTTCTGGGTGGAGATGCCGATCTCGGCGCCGAAGCCGAACTGTCCGCCGTCCGTGAAGCGGGTGGAGGCGTTCACGGTGACCGTGGTGGAGTCGACCAGCTGGGTGAAGCGGCGGGCCGCGGCCTGCGAGGTGGTGACGATCGCCTCGGTGTGACCGGAGGACCAGGTCCGGATGTGCTCGACGGCCTTGTCGAGCGAGTCGACGACCGCGGCGGCGATGTCGTACGACAGGTACTCCGTCTCCCAGTCCTCGGGCGTGGCCGGGACGACGGTGGCCTTGGTGCCCTCGGCGAGGGCGAGGACGCGCTCGTCGGCGTGGACGGTGACGCCGGCCTCGGCGAGGGCGGCGAGCGCCCTGGGGAGGAAGGCCTCGGCGACGTCCCGGTGGACGAGGAGGGTCTCGGCGGAGTTGCAGACGCTGACCCGCTGGGCCTTGGAGTTGATCAGGATGTCGACGGCCATGTCGAGGTCGGTCTGGGCGTCGACGTAGACGTGGCAGTTGCCGGTGCCGGTCTCGATGACCGGGACGGTGGACTCCTCGACGACCGTCTTGATCAGGGAGGCGCCGCCGCGCGGGATGAGGACGTCGACGAGGCCGCGGGCGCGCATCAGCTCGCGGACCGACTCGCGGGACTCGCCGGGGACGAGCTGGACGGCGTCGGCGGGCAGTCCGGCGCCGCCGACGGCGTCGCGCAGGACGGTCACCAGGGCGGTGTTGGAGGCGTACGCGGAGGACGAGCCGCGGAGCAGGACGGCGTTGCCGGACTTGAGGCAGAGGGCGGCGGCGTCGACGGTGACGTTGGGGCGGGCCTCGTAGATGATGCCGACGACGCCGAGGGGCACGCGGACCTGGCGCAGGTCGATGCCGTTGGGGAGGGTCGAGCCGCGGACGACCTCGCCGACGGGGTCGGGCAGCGCGGCGACGTCGCGGACGTCGGCGGCGATGGCCCGGACGCGCTCCGGGGTGAGGGTCAGTCGGTCGATGATGGCCTCGCTGGTCCCGGCTGCGCGGGCCTTGGCGATGTCCACGGCGTTGGCTTCGACGATCTCGGCCGTACGGACTTCGAGGGCGTCCGCGATCGCGAGGAGCGCGTCGTCCTTGGCCGCCCGCGGGAGTGGCGCGATTTCGGCGGCGGCGCCACGGGCCCGGTAGGCGGCCCGGGTGACCGGGGAGAGGTTGTCGAGGGGCGTGAGCGAGGTCATGCCCGCAGGGTACTGGCACCCCTGCGGACATCCCTCACGTATCCCGCACTCCGAGACGTAACCCCGTGGGGCGGGGTGGGCGCCGTCAGTAGGGGTGGACGCCGACGGGGGCGGCGGGTGGCGGGCCGTAGCCCTCCGCGATCCGCTGGTGGTAGGTCTCGCGGTCGATGACCTCCAGGCCCACGATCTCCCACGGCGGCAGCTTGGCGGTCTGCCGGTGCTCGCCCCACAGGCGCAGGGCGACGGCCGCCGCGTCGTGCAGGTCGCGGGCCTCTTCCCAGTACCGGATCTCGGCGTGGTCGTTCGCGTAGCGGCTGGTCAGCAGGAAGGGGTGGTCGTGGGCCAGCTGTTCGAGCCCGCGCCGTACCTCCTTCAGCGGTGACTCCACGCCCGACACGCTGAGGGTGATGTGCCAGAGCTTGGACACCGGCCGTTCCTCGCGTGTCTCGGTGGTGGTCTCGGTCTTCCTGTCCGTGGACCTGTCCCGAGCCTCGTCGAAGTCGGCTCCGGCCTCGACACTGGTCAGGGCGCGTTCGGCAGTCCCACGGGGCGGTGCCCCTGGGCGCGCTCGTCTCACCGGCGGCCTCCTGTGTGATGCGTGTGGTGCTGTACCCCGCCTTGTCTTACCCCCGAGACAAAGTTGACCAGTCCGAGGCGGCACATGGGGCGGTTTTGGTAAACGTCCCTTCCGGATGGCCAGACTTTCAGCCGTTTCGGCGTCCGCCGTCCCCGCGGTCGACGCCGGTCGTCTCAGGGGTTGGCATCCGCCGTCTCAGCGGATGACGACCAGGTCGTCGCGGTGGACGACCTCGCGCTCGTACTCGGGTCCGAGGTCCTTGGCGAGCTCGTGGGTGGAGCGGCCGAGCATCCGGGGCAGCTCCTTGGCGTCGAAGTTGACGAGGCCGCGTGCGACGGCCCGGCCGGAGGTGTCGCGGAGTTCGACGGGGTCGCCGGCCACGAAGTCGCCCTCGACGGCCGCGACACCGGCCGCGAGCAGGGACTTCTTGCCCTCGACGACGGCCCGTACGGCTCCGTCGTCGAGGCTGAGGGAGCCCTGCGGGGTGGAGGCGTGGGCGAGCCAGAGCAGCCGGTCGGCGGAGCGGCGGCCGGTGCTGTGGAAGTACGTGCCGGTGTCCCGGCCGCCGAGGGCGTCGGCGGCGCGGCTCGCGGAGGTGAGGACCACGGGGATGCCGGCGGCGGCGGCGATGCGGGCCGCCTCGACCTTGGTGACCATGCCGCCGGTGCCGACGCCCGCCTTGCCGGCCGTGCCGATCTCGACGTGCGCGATGTCCGCGGGGCCGGTGACCTGGGCGATCCTCGACGTGCCGGGCTTGGACGGGTCCCCGTCGTACAGGCCGTCGACGTCCGACAGGAGGACGAGCAGGTCGGCGCGGACGAGGTGGGCGACGAGGGCGGCGAGCCGGTCGTTGTCGCCGAAGCGGATCTCGTCGGTGGCGACGGTGTCGTTCTCGTTGACGACGGGCAGCGCGCCCATGGCGAGGAGCTGGTCCAGGGTCCGGTACGCGTTGCGGTAGTGGGCGCGCCGGCTGGTGTCGTCGGTGGTGAGGAGGACCTGGCCGACGCGGACGCCGTAGCGGGCGAAGGAGGCGGTGTAGCGGGCGACGAGGAGGCCCTGGCCGACGCTGGCGGCGGCCTGCTGGCGGGCGAGGTCCTTGGGGCGGCGGGTGAGGCCGAGCGGGGCGAGACCCGCGGCGATGGCGCCGGAGGAGACGAGGACGATCTCCTTCTCGCCGCCGCTGCGGACCTTGGCGAGGACGTCGACGAGGGCGTCGACGCGGTCGGCGTCGAGTCCTCCGGAGGCGGTGGTGAGCGAGGAGGAGCCGACCTTGACGACGATCCTGCGGGCCTCCGTCACGTACTGCCTTGCCACGTCCGTCTGTCCGGTCACCTGCGTCGCCACCTGCGTCGTCCTCACTCGGCTGTCCCACGCGCCGCGCGGGCTCCCCGGCGCGGCTGCCAGGCAATCTACGCGAGGCGGGAGGGCTGCCGCTCGTCCGTTTCGCTCCCTGGACCCGAGGCGGAGGAGGACCCTGCGGAGCCGCGGGGCACCAGGATCCGCTGGGAGATCAGGTAGGTGAACGGGATCGCGACGACGGCCGCGACGAGTGGCGCGATTCTGTCGTCCATTCCGGCCCAGGTGACGAGGGCGTAGAGCCCGACGCTCTGCACCAGGTAGTTGGTGACGTTGGTGAGCGGGAAGAGGGCGAACTTCTTCCAGGTCGGCCGGGTGCGGTAGGTGAAGTACGTGTTGAGGAAGAAGGAGCCGACCATGCTGAGGAGGAAGGCGAGGGAGTACGCGGCGAAGTACGGCATCCACGGGTGCAGGAGCAGGTAACAGCCGAAGAAGGTAGCGGTGTTGACCCCGCCGACCAGGGCGAACCGGAAGATCTCGGCGAGCCGCGCCCGGCGCGCGGCGGAGCCGGCCCCCGGGTCCGTCCCCATCAGCGGTCCCGCTCGGCGGTGGCGACGCGGATGCGCTCGGCGGTGGCGCGCTCGGCGGCGGAGCGGCCGAAGGAGCGGTGGGTCTCCTTCACCAGGAAGTGCGGCCGCCGCTTGGTCTCGTAGTAGATGCGGCCGATGTACTCGCCGATCAGGCCCAGCATCACCATCTGCACGCCCCCGAGGCCCGCGATGATCGCGACCAGCGTGACGTAGCCGGGGGCGGTGACGCCCTGGGTGATCGCGGCGACGGTCACCCAGACCGCGTAGAGGGCGGCGAGGCCGGTGAGCATCATGCCGAGCCAGAGGGCGATGCGCAGCGGGCGGTTGTTGAAGGAGATCAGCCCGTCCATGCCGTAGTTGAGCAGGGAGCTGAACTTCCACTTCGTCTCACCGCCCTCGCGCGCGGCGTTCTGGTAGTCGAAGGTGACGGTGTCGAAGCCGATCCAGGAGAACAGGCCCTTGGAGAAGCGGTTGTACTCGGGCAGCGACAGCAGGGCGTCGACGGCGGGCCGGGACAGCAGACGGAAGTCCCCTACGCCGTCGGTGAGTTCGACGTCGACCCAGCGGTTGACGGCCCGGTAGTACACACGGCTGAGGGCCGTGCGGACCTTCTTGTCGCCCTCGCGGGTGCGCCGCGCCATCACCTGGTCGTGGCCCTGGTGGTACAGGTCGAGCATGCGCGCGAGCAGCTCCGGCGGGTGCTGGAGGTCGGCGTCCATGATCACCACGGCGTCGCCGGTGGACTTGCGCAGGCCGGCCAGCATGGCGGCCTCCTTGCCGAAGTTGCGGCTGAAGGAGGCGTACTGGGTCTGCTGCGGGTGCCGGGCGGCGATCTCGCGGAGTCTGCCCAGCGTTCCGTCGGAGCTTCCGTCGTCGACGTAGCAGATCTCGTATCCGACCGGGAGTGCGTCGAGCACCTGTCGCATCCGCGCGTCGAACCGCTCGATGACGTCTTCCTCGTTGTAACAGGGGACGACGACGGAAAGCCTGGTCATGGAACGGTCACTCCAGAGGGATGGGCGAGAGGACGTCCCGAGGGACTGGAAGGACCGCCACCGGACTCTCCTTCGAGCTGCGCCGCCACGGTACGGCGGAGCGGTGGCCGCCCGGCGTCGCCCGAGTGACCGCCCCTGGTCGGCATGTCGTCCATGGAGCAAAGCATGCGGGGAAGATATTGATGTACGTGGCTTTTTCACCCATTTGTCACCCGTAGGGGCGAC
The DNA here is from genome assembly GCF_042733785.1 of Streptomyces sp. NPDC059695. Lineage (NCBI taxonomy): Bacteria > Bacillati > Actinomycetota > Actinomycetes > Kitasatosporales > Streptomycetaceae > Streptomyces > Streptomyces sp. NPDC059695. Next base: position 197,850 of record NZ_JBHWFF010000002.1, read on the forward strand.
ACGCCACGGACCTTGGCCAGCTGGAGCGATGACCGGTGAGCAGGACGACCATCCCGGAGCACGGTGACGCGCACATGTCGAACGACGCAGAGGACGGGAGAGGGAAGGACGACCCCGAGGGCCCCGCGGGAGCGGAGGACCCGGCCGGGCGCCGGGAGGGCGGTCCGCGGCGGGTGCTGCCGTGGATCGCGCTGGTCGTCGCCGCCGGAGCCGGGGCGCTGCTCTCGGTCGGCGCCTTCCTCGGGGTCTACGTGCGCCCCACGTCGGACGACTGGTGCGCCCTCTGGAAGAGCCGCGACCTGGGCCCCCTCGGGATCACCTCGGACTTCTACCGCACCCAGAACGGGCGCGTCACCAACGCCTTCCTCACCGGCCTGCTCTACTCCGACGGGATGCGGGGGCCGAAGCTGCTGCCCGCCTTCCTGGTCCTCGCGCTGGGCGCGGGCCTGTTCCTCCTCGCCCGGGAGGTGCTGCGCGTCCTGCGCCTGCCGTTCCCGGTGGTGGCGACCGCGGCGGCGGTCCTGACGACCGAGGCGCTGCTGTTCCTCGCGGGGACCCGGTCCTACCAGGTGCTGCTGTGGGCCCCGGCCACGATCTCCCACACGCTCCCGGGCGTCGTCGGCGTCTGGGCGGTCCTGTCCGGGGTGTGGGCGGCCCGCAGCCACCGGCCCTGGGCCCGGTCGGCCGCCGTCGGTTCGGCGATCGCGCTCGGCGCGGCGGTCGGCACCCTGAGCGAACCCTTCGTCGCGATGTCCGGGCTGGTCGCCGCCACGGCCGGTGTGCTCTGCCTCCCGCGGCTGCGCGTCACCTCCGACCGCTTCGCGTCGACGTGGTGCGCCGCCTGGTGCGTCGGCCTGCTGATCGGCGCGGTGGTGCTGTACACCTCCCCGGGCGCCCGCTGGCGGCGCGCCCAGCAGCCCGAGCGGCCGCTGTCCCTGAAGGAGCTCGGGGCGACGCTCCACGACTGGCTCCGGATCTGGGAGACGATCGGCGGCCAGTGGGCGTACGCGGGCGCGGGCGCCGCGGGGGTGCTCCTCGGCCTGGCGGTGGCGCTCGCCGGCCGGCGTCGCGCCCCCCGGGCCGCGGGCGGGCCCTCGCGCGGCACGGTGCTCGTGATCGCCGTCCTGCCGGTGCCGCTGATCGCGCTGGGGAGCCTGGTGACCGTGTACGGCCTGCGCGGGGGTTACGGGGCGGGCGGCTGGACCTACGCGCGCGCGTGGACCGGCTTCCTGATGCCGTTCCTGGTGGCGCTCTGCGGTTACGGAGTGTGGCTCGGCCACCGGATCGGGCGGCGCCCGGGAGCCCGGTCCGCCCTCGCGGCGGCGGCCGCGGGGGTCGCGGGGATCGTCGCGGTGGCGGGAACGGCCGCCCTGGTCGCCCCGACGCGGACGCTGACCACGACGACCGTGGCGCGCAGTCTGGCCTGGGACCGGCAGGACGCCCGGATCCGCGCGGAGGCGGCGGCCGGCCGCACGGTCGTGACGTACCGTCCGCTGGTCGTGGGCGGCCTCGCGGAGCCCCTCTTCACGAACGCGTACGCCCGGGACTGGGTGGCGCAGTGCGCCGCCCGGTATTACGGGGTGGAACGACTGGGCCGACCGTGATTCGTACACTTCTGCGAAGGATGACAGGCCGTAACGGATGGTGAACGCCAGGTAGTTTGAGTCGTGGGTGCAGCAAAGACAAGTGAATCGAGGTGCACGTGCCTGACGTCTCCGTTGTCGTCATCGCCTACAACGACGCAGAGCGTCTGCCGACGGCCGTACGGTCGGTCCTGGAGCAGACCCTGCACGGAGTCGACGTCGTGATCGTCGACGACTGCAGCAAGGACGACACCTTCGCGGTCGCCCAGGCGCTCGCCGCCGCACACCCGGACCGTGTCAGGGCGTTCCAGCTGCCGCGGAACAGCGGCGGCTGCGGCGCGCCGCGCAACTTCGGCATCCGGCAGGCCACCGGAACGTACGTCATGTTCCTCGACAGCGACGACGTCCTGGAGCGCAACGCCTGCCGCAACATGCTCGCCGCCGCCGAGGACACCGGCGCCGACCTCGTCTCCGGCCTCTGCGTCCGTGTCCACCTGGACAGCCGCAACCGCAAGACGACCGAGTGGTACCCCTGGCTCTACTCCGGGACCCGGACGATCGAATCGATCACCGAACTGTCCGACCTGCTGGTCTTCGACACGCTGTCGACGAACAAGTGCTACCGGCGCGCGTTCCTCCTCGAAGAGGGTCTCGAGTTCCCGGTCGGCATCCACTACGAGGACCTGCTCTTCTCGGCCCAGGCCTATGTCGCCGCGCGCCGCATCACCCTCATCCCGAACCACGTCTACTACTGGAACGTGCAGGAGAGCGCCTCCGCCAAGTCGATCAGCAACCGGCGCCACGAGATCGCCAACTTCGTCCACCGGATGGAGATCCACCGGCGCGTGGACGCGCTCCTGGAGAGCAGGGGGTACGACGAGCTCAAGTACCGCAAGGACATCAAGTTCCTCAAGCACGACCTCGTCCTGCACCTGCGCGACCTGCCCCTGCTCGGCGACGACTACCGGCGCGAGTTCGCCGAGGTGGCCAACGGCTATCTCGCCGAGATCGACCCCCGGGCGTACGAGGAGGTGAAGCCCCTGCACGCCATCTGCGCCTACCTCCTGAGCAAGGAGGACTGGACCCACCTCCTCCCGGCCACCGACGCGCTCACCAACCCGGGGCGCCTCACCACCGCGCTCGCCGAGCGGGACGGGCGGGTCTACTGGTGCGCCGAGCACCTGGACACCGAGCAGGGCCGCCGCATCCTGGACGTCACCGACGCCGGCTACGACACCCGTCCGCTCACCGCGCTCGCCCTGGGCAACCGGCTGACCTCGTACACGGGCTCGGGCGGTGTCGTCGAACTCGCCGGACGCGTCGTCAACCCGCTGGGCCGCATCTCCCCCGACGCGGAGCTCGGCGCCGTCCTGGAGATCTCGGCCCGGCGCAGCGTCAGCGGGAAGGCCGCGCACGTCCCGGTCACCGCGGTCCGCCACGCCGGGGACCGGATCGAGTGGGAGGGCCGGGTGGACATCGCCCGCAGCGTTCGTCCGCTCGGCATCATCGACGCCGTCTGGGACGTCCGGCTGATCCTCACCGTCGACGGCAGCAGGCTCAGGACCCGGGTCTCGGTCGGCGGCACCCCCATCGACGAGGCCGCCCCCGTCCGGATCCGCCCCCGGCTGACCCAGCTGGTCTCCGACCGCTTCGTCCCCGAGGTCACCCGGAAGGGCAACCTGTCGTACGTGCTCGGGGCGGAAGGCCGGGCGGCCGTGCGCACCTCGGCGGCGATCGAGGGCGCCATGCACGGGCGCGCGGCCGGCCTCGCCAAGACCGGGCTGAAGCGCCTGCTCCACGCGAAGCGCAACCTGAACTCGGGAGAGACCAAGCTCCGCCTCTACCACGGGCTCTACAGCAGGCTGCCGATCCGCAAGGGACTCGTCGTCTTCGAGAGCCACCTCGGCAAGCAGTACAGCGACAGCCCCAGGGCCATCTACGAGGAGATGCGCCGCCAGGGCGTCGCCTTCCAGGGCGTCTGGTCCTACGCCGGCGCCCGGCCGACCGGCTTCCCGGAGGACGCCGTGCTCGTCAAGCGCTGGAGCAGGCCGTACCTGCGGGCGCTGGCCCAGGCCGAGTTCTGGATCGACAACCAGGGCTTCCCGCTGCGGCTCGCCAAGCGCCCCGGCACCACGTACATCCAGACCTGGCACGGCACCGCGCTCAAGCGCATGGGCTTCGACGAACCGCACACCAAGTCCCGCGGCCTGGGCACCCAGCAGACCTTCCAGAAGGCCCTGGACCGCTTCGACCACTTCCTGATCCGCGGCGAGCACGACCGGCGCACCCTGGCCAGGGCCTTCCGGCTCCGCGAGGAGGTGCTGCTGCCCGTGGGCTACCCGCGCAACGACGAACTCGTCGCGACGCACCGGCGGGAGGCGGCGACCGGCACGCGGGAGCGCGGTCCGCTCGCGGACGAGCTGGGCATCGACCCCGACAAGACCGTGCTGCTGTACGCGCCGACCTTCCGTTCCGCGCCCGGCGGGAAGGTGCGCGCCTTCCTGCCCCCGCTGGACGTCGAGGCGTTCGCCGAGCGGTTCGGGGACACCCACACGCTGCTGATCAGGACGCACTACCTGAACAGCGTGTCGCTCCCGCCGTCGGTCCGGGGACGGGTCGTGGACGTCTCGCGCCACCACGACGTGACCCCGTTCCTCGCCCTCGCGGACGGGCTGATCACCGACTACTCCTCCGTGATGTTCGACTACGGGCTCCTGGACCGCCCGATGGTCTTCTTCACGTACGACTACGAGGAGTACGCCAGGGAGAACCGCGGCACCTACTTCGACCTGAAGGAGCGTGCCCCGGGGCCCGTGGTGGCCACGGAGGAGGAGCTCTTCGGCGTGATCGCCAACCTCCGGGACGAGGCCGACCTCAAGTACGCGGCGGCCCGGCAGCGGTTCAACGCGGATTTCAGCGAGTACGACCGGGGCGACGCGGCCCGGCGGATCGTCGCCACGTTCTTCACCGGGGGCGGGAAGTGACCGAACTGCTTCAGGAGGAAAGGGAAGTGACCGAGCAGAGCACCGTGCCCGGCGGCCGTGACATCTTCATCGTCTCCAACAGCGTGGACGAGATGGGCGGCGTGACCACCTGGACCCACCAGATGGCCCGGGAGTTCACCGCCCGGGGCCACCGCGTCCACGTCATCGGGATCACCCCCGCCCCGGCGGGGCGCGAGCACGTGTTCCCCGACCCCCTGCCGTACGCCACGACCACCCTGTACGACGCGCATCCCCCGCAGCTGCGGCCCTGGCGCGGCCTGCGGTGCAGGCTCAACGCCGTGGAACGCCGCCGGCACGCGGCCCGCGCCGCCGGGATGCGCACGCGGGCCGACCGGATGACGGCGCTGTTCGCCGCCGCCCGGCCCGGCGCCGTCCTGATCGTGACCCAGGTGTGGGCGATGGAGTGGGTGTCGCTGGCCGACACCGCGGGGCTGCTGGTCATCGGCATGAGCCACGAGTCGTACGCCGCCAGTGCCGCCACCTCACGGCTCTCCCGGGTGAAGCGGCACTACAAGGACGTCGACCGGCTCCTCATCCTCACGCCGGGCGACGCGGACCGCTGGATCCGGGCCGGGATGGACAACGTGGGCCACATGCCCAACGCCCTGCCCTTCATGCCCGCCCTCCCGGCACCCCGCGCCGAGAAGGTCGTCGTCTCCGTCGGCCGCCTCTCGCACGAGAAGGGCGTGGACATACTGCTCGACAGCTGGGCCGAGATCGCCGCCCGCCACCCCGCCTGGACACTGCGCATCTACGGCACCGGGGACGAGGAGCAGCGGCTGCGCGCCCGGACCACCGAGCTCGGCCTGGACGGATCCGTGGAGTGGAAGGGCCGTACCAACGACGTCCTCGGGGCGCTCTCCGGAGCCTCGGTCTTCGCCCAGGCCTCCCGCGCCGAGGGCTTCCCGATCACCCTGCTCGAAGCGATGGCCACGGGGCTGCCCTGCGCCGCCTTCGACTGCGCACCCGGGGTGCGGGAGATCATCAGCGACGGTGAGGACGGTCTGCTCGCGCGGCTCGGCAACACCGTGGAGCTCGGTGGCCACATCAGCACCCTGATCACGGACCGGGAACTGCGGGACCGGATGGGTGACGCCGCGTTCGAGAACGTGAAGCGGTACGCGGCCGACGAGATCACCGACCGCTGGGAGGCGCTCTTCGCCTTCCTGGAGCGCTGAGGGACCGTACGGAAAGGGCCGGGGAGTCGTGACTCCCCGGCCCTTCTCGTGTGTCTCCTAGACGGTCGCGCCGCGGCGCGAGACCCAGCCGGCCCAGGCCGACTCGATCATGTCGCGCACGTCGTGACGCGCCTTCCAGCCCAGCTCCGACTGGATGCGGTCGGCGGCGGCGACGACCCGGGCGGGGTCGCCGGGACGGCGCGGGGTGACCAGGGGCTCGGTGGTGTGCTCGGTGATCTCGTTGATCAGCCCGACCATCTCCGTGACGGAGACGCCCTCGCCCCGGCCGATGTTGACCGTCAGGTCGCGCGGCTCGCCCGCCTCGGACCAGTCCGCGAGCTTGAGCGCGGCCACGAGGTGCGCGTCGGCCAGGTCCTCGACGTGGATGTAGTCACGGATGCAGGTGCCGTCCGGCGTCGGGTAGTCGTCGCCGAAGATGCGCGGGGACTCGCCGGCGTCGAGGCGCTCGAAGACCATCGGCACCAGGTTGAAGACGCCGGTGTCGGCGAGCTCAGGGGCCGCCGCACCCGCCACGTTGAAGTACCGGAGGCAGGCGGTGGACAGGCCGTGGGCCTTGCCGACGGCACGGACCATCCACTCGCCGACGAGCTTCGTCTCGCCGTACGGGCTGAGCGGCAGGCACTCGGTGTCCTCGGTGACGAGGTCCACGTCGGGCATGCCGTAGACGGAGGCGGAGGAGGAGAAGAGGAAGCTCTTGACGCCGGCCGAGACCGCCGCTTCGAGGATCGTCCGCAGACCCGTCACGTTCTCGTGGTAGTAGAACAGCGGCTTCTCGACCGACTCGCCGACCTGCTTCTTGCCGGCCAGGTGGACGATGCCCTCGACCTGGTGCTCGCGCAGCACCCGGTCGAGGAACTCGCGGTCGAGGACCGTGCCCTGCTCCAGGACGATGCCCTCGGGGACACGCGCCGGGTTGCCGGTGCTGAGGTCGTCGACCACGACGACGCGCTCGCCGCCCTCGGTCATTGCTTTGACGACGTGGGAACCGATGTAACCGGCGCCGCCGGTGATGAGCCAGGTCATTCCGACAGTGTAGTCACAGCCTCCGGGCCTCCCCGGGGCCGCGGAAGTGGCCCCGGACACGCCGGAGCCCCGCCCGGACTCGTGGTCGGGCGGGGCTCCGGCGTGCCGTGGGTCTAGCGCTCGATCTCCGCGAACGCCGCGTCCCACTGGTCGAGGACGTGCGGCAGTGCCAGGTGCGCGACGTGCTCCCGGCCGGCCTTGCCGTACCGGTGGCGCATCGCGTCGTCGTCCATCAGCTCACCGAGCGCGGCGGCGAGCCCCGGCACGTCGGCCGGCGGCACGAGGGTGCCCGAGACGCCGTCCGCGACGAGCTCCCGGACTCCGCCGGAGACGTCGAAGCTCACGCACGGCACGCCGCAGGCGGCGGCCTCGGCCAGGGCCATCGGCCGGCCCTCGCGCTCGCTGCTGATCGCGACGACGGACAACTCGCGGTAGGCGGCGGCCATGTCCTGAGCCGTGCCGCGGAAGACGACCTGGTCCGCGACGCCGAGGTCCTCGGCCCGCATCCGGAGCTCGCTCTCCAGCGGACCCTCACCGAAGAGGTGCAGCTCCCAGCCGTCGCGGCCCTGGTGGGCCTGGGCGAAGGCCTCGATCATGCGGTCGTAGCGCTTGATCGGGTCGAGCCGGCCCACCGCACCGATCTTGCGGGTGTCGAGCGGGGCGAGCTCGTCCGGGAAGAACGGCAGCGGGTTCGGCATGACGCGCACGTTCGGCACGCGCTGGTTGACGAACTCGACGGCGTCGCCCTCGGAGAGCACCAGGGTCTGCTCCAGCGCCGGGTAGTGACGCCGGATCAGCCCCAGGTTGGCGCTCCGCTTCGCCTGCGCGAAGGACTCGTGGTACTGCCCGATGCCCTTGAGGTGACGCCACTTCAGCGGCATGACCCAGTCCACCGCCCAGGGCGAGCCGAAGACGATGTAGCCGTCCTCGACCTCGGCCAGCTTCCGCTCGAACTCCGCCCGCGCGTCGTCGCGGTCGGACCGGGCGCGGCGGGCGTCGGCGCGCCGCGCCAGGCTGATCCGGTCGCCGACCGTGCGCACGGGCGGCTTGGGCTCGGAGGGGGCCGGGTAGAGGGTCGAGTGCCCGTACGCGCGCGTGGCGTTGTACGGGAACGGCTCGGGGCTGGGCCGGATGCCGATCAGCTCGACGCGGTGGCCCCGCTCCCCCATGCCCTGGGCGAGGGTGTGCAGCACCCGCTGGGATCCGCCCATCGAGTCGACGTCGATGCCGACGAAGAACACGTTGCGGACAGGGGAGGCCTCAGTCATGGGTGCCGCCTTCGAAAAAAGCGTCGACCACCATCTTGCTGGCGTGGCCGGTCTCGTACGAGCAGAACATTTCCTGGAAGCGCGCGTAGCGCTGGGCGTGGCGCTCCTGGGTGCCCTCCAGGTCCCGCACGGCGGCGGCGAGGTCCTCGGTGGTCTTCACCATCGGGCCGGGCGCGATCTCCTCGAGGTCGTAGTACGTACCTCGGTCGCCGCCCTTGTACGCCTCGTAGTCGTCCGTGTAGAGCAGGATCGGGCGGCCGGTGTTGGCGTAGTCGAACATCAGCGACGAGTAGTCCGTGAGGACCGCGTCCGAGGCCAGCATCACGTCGTTGATGTCGGCGTAGGAGGAGCCGTCGCGCAGGAAGTGGCCCAGCTCGGGAGCGATCTTGAACCGGTCGTACGGGTGGGTCCGCACGATGATGATCCACTGGTCGGACAGGTGCGGGGCCAGCGCCTCCAGGTCCACCCGCACCGACTGTCCGGTGCGGCGGGCCGCGTCACGGAACGTCGGGGCGTAGAGCAGGACCTTCTTGTCGGCCGGGACGTCGAGGGCCTCGCGGACGGCGGCGGCCCTGGCCTGCTGCTCGGGCTCGGCCCAGCGCACCAGCACGTCGTTGCGCGGGTAGCCGGACCGGATCAGGTCGGCCGTGACCTCGAAGGCCGGGACGAAGGTCCGCTCGAACTCGGCGCTGGGGCAGACGAGGGCGTCCCAGCGACCGACGGCGGCGCGGAAGCGGCCCTTCTCGATCTCCGACGCGCCGCGCAGCGAGGGCACGTCGAAGCCCATCGCCTTGAAGGTCTGGCCGTGCCAGGTCTGGAGGTAACGGGTGCCCTTCGGCTTCGGGTACAGGTACGGCAGGTTGTGCGAGTCGACCCAGTGGGTGGCCCGCGCCAGCGCACGTCCGTACGCGAAGCTTCCGCGCTTGACGAGGGTGACGTCCTCCGGGAAGGACGAGCGGTCGCCGGAGTACGACCAGACCACGTCGATCGGGAGGTTGCGGCGCTTGAGCTCCTCGTAGATGTAGCGAGGGCTGTCCGCGTAACCGCGGCCCTCCATCGCCTCGAAGACGGCGAGTCCGCGCTTGCGTCGCGGAAGCCGGGCCACGGCGTCGTACGTGGTGGCCTTGCCCTCGTTGCCGACGAGGATCTTCCTGACCTTGCCGACCTTGCCCTTGGCCTTGCGGGCGACGGGCCCGAGCGGTTCGAGGGACTTCAGGAAGCCGGACCGCTGCCAGGTGACCTCAAGACGTCCGGCACCCTTCTGCTCCGCCTTGATGCGGAGGTGATGGATGCCGAACCTGTGGTACGTGACGGTGGCGCGGAACTCCGGCTGGTCGTGCTGGGCCAGCAGGATGTCCGTGCGGCGGGCGCCGTCGCGCTCCAGGGCGACCACCGGGTGGCGGCGGGTGGCCACGCCGACCCTGCCGACGGGAACCCTGCGGAAGTCGATCTCGGTCTCGGAGACGTACTCTCCCTCGCCCTGCGGGCGGAGGGTCAGCGGCACCGTCAGCGGCGCCTTGTGCGCGGCCAGCTTGACCGAGGCCTTGGTGTCCTCGGTGATCAGTCCGGCCGGGTCGTACGTGTGGATCTTCAGGTGCAGGACCGGGCCCCGCATCGACACGGAGGTCAGCTCGTGGCGTATTCGGCCGGTGGCGAGCACCTGCTCGCGAATGTGCCAGTCGCTGATGTCCAGCGCGTCCCGGCTCGCGTCGTCGGCGGGGGCGACGGCACCCCAGTAGGTGGTCTCGCCGTCCTCCGTCACGAAGCGCGGGGCCAGCTGCGGCCGGCCCAGCTGGCGGGCGGCGATCTGGAGGTCCTCCAGGCGGCCGGTGCGCAGCAGGTGGATGCAGACGCGCTCCTCGCGGGAGAGCCGGGCGTAGGTCTCGTCGGATATCTCGTCGAGGTACGGGTTCACCACCTCGGCGAACTCGGCGGTCCACGCGAGGTCGCGGAACGGCAGGTCGCCCAGGTACAGACGGAAGTCGTGGCGGAGGAACTTGTAGTCCTTCTCCGCGCGCAGCTCGCCGCGGCCGTTGTCCTCGAACCAGGTGTCGATGAGCCGGGCCACGCCGATGCGGTCCGCGACGTTCTGGATCTTGTGGCGGCTGGAGGAGATGGAGACGCTCTCCGGCGCGAGGCGCCAGGTGTAGACCGACCACGGGACGACGGCGAAGGACTCCGCGAGCGAGAAGGCCTGCGCGGAGAACAGCTGGTCCTCGTAGTGGATGCCCTCGGGGAAGGTGAGGGCGTTGTCCCGGATGAAAGCGGTCCGGTAGAGCTTGTTCGTCGACAGGTGGTCGAAGAAGTACTCCGGCGCCTCGGCGATGCCGTTCACGACCCGCTTCTCGGTGAAGAGGTGCGGGTACCAGAAGCCGGTGGTGTTCGTCTCCTCGAAGAGGCGGGTCACCTCGCCGGTGACGAAGTCGACCCCGGTCTCCTCGGCGACGAGGAGGAGGCTCTTGCAGGCGTGGCGGGGCAGCTCGTCGTCGCTGTCCAGGAACATGACGTGCGGGGCACGGGCGACGGCGATGCCGCGGTTCCGGGGCGCGCTGCAGCCGCCGCTGTTCTGTTCCAGCCGCACATAGCGCACGCGCGGGTCGGCAGCCTCCAGGGAGCGCGCGACTCGTTCGGTGCCATCGGTCGAACAGTCGTCGGCGATGATCACTTCGAGGTTGTTCAGGGTCTGGTCGAGCACGGACCGGACCGCTCGCGGGAGCCGTTCCTCATCGTTGTACACGATGATGACGACGCTCACATCAGGGACGTCGCTAGTCGGCATCCAAGTCCTCTCACAAGTGCGTGCGGCGGCAACTGGCACGTTCCGGGCCAGGCGCGGCGCTGCCTGCGCCATGGTCGATGGCGCTACTGCCTTCAGTGGTGAAAGGTGCCGCCCCCCTCGTTCCGACGAGCGTCACCTGGCGACCGGAAAGACTACCCGGCAGGAGGAATTGTTCCATACCAGCTCTCCCGGACCTTCGGTGATGTTCACCGCATCGCAAACAGCCTCTTGAAGCGTCCCGAAACCACCTGGCGTGCGCCGACGGCACCGCCCGCGAGCCGCAGGACGAGCCCGCGCCGCGCCGAGGCCACGACCTGGACGAGCAGGACCCGGCCGAGCCGGCCGAGCACCATCCCCCGCCGGCCCACGAACCCCTGCGGTGCCCGGACCTCCGCGTTCCCGGTCGAACCGTCCGCGTACCGCAGCTCGGCGCCGAGCGACCAGGCGGCGAGCCGACCCGCGCGGACCAGCTTCCCGGTCGGCAGCGACACGGTGGCCGTCCACCCCTCCTCCGCCGGGAGGAGCGGCGCCTCGGCCGACAGCTCGTCCGCCGAGACCCGTTCCGTCAAGGAGACGCGGACGGCGGTGGGGCCCAGCGCGGCGACGCGTCCGTAGAGATCGTGGACGGTCAGGGTCAGCCGGGTGGACGCCCCGACGGTCACCGCCCCGTCCACGGCCACGGGCAGCTCCCCGGGCGCCAGCTCCGCGAGGCCTTCCAGGGGTACGTCGGCGGGCGCGGCGGACAGGACCGGCGCGCCGTCCCCGGCGCGCGGGTAGGGCGGCACGAGCCGGGGCCGGGGCGCGGCCAGCTCGACGAACCGGGAGAGCTCCCGCCCCGCGGGCACGGTGGGGAGGGCGGTGAGTCCGGCGTGCAGCCAGCGTGACGGGGCCTGGGCCCCGTCGACCGCGGCGGCCTCGAAGTCCGCCAGGTGCGCGCGGGTGACCGTCCACCAGCCGGCCCGGTAGTCGACGGTCCGCTGCGGCAGCTCGCGCAGGTACATGGGGAGGTCGTAGTCGAGGAACTTCGTCTGCGCGGCGCGGGCGAGCGCGGGCCGTCCCGCCGTGCGGAACACGTCGACGACCGCGGCGTGCGCGGCGATCCGGTGTTCCCAGTTGGCCGGCGAGGCGCGGCGCAGCGAGATCGACAGGGTCGCGGCCTGTCGCCGCACGTGCCACACGTACACGGGCACGTCGGTGACGGCGAGCCGGGGGGCGGCGGCCTGCACCCGGGCGCTGAAGACGAAGTCCTCGTAGTGGAAGGCGCCGTCGGGGAAGCGGATGGCGTGCCGGTCGAGGAAGTCCCGGCGGTAGAGCTTGTTGACGGAGAGGGTGTCGAGGACGAACTCGGGGTGCTTCTCGACGCCGTGGAGGACGGTGCCGGGGAGGGTGGCGCCCTGGGACGTGTCGTACAGCGAGGGCGCCCAGACCGTCTCGCGGCCCTCGGGGAGCTCGCGCCGCAGACAGATTCCGGCGACGACGTCGGCGTCCTGCTCGGCGGCGACGGCGAGCAGCCCGTCGACGGCTCCCGGCAGCAGCAGGTCGTCGCTGTCGAGGAACAGGACGTACGGGTGGACGGCGGCGTCGATGCCGTCGTTGCGGGGGGTGCCGCAGCCGCCGCTGTTCTCCCGCCGGATCACCGGGCGCACGCGCGGTTCGCCGGCGAACCCGGCGAGGACCTCGGGCGTGGAGTCCGCGGAGGCGTCGTCGACGACGACGACCTCACCGACCGCCTCGCCCTGGGCGAGCGCGGAACGGACGGCGTCGCCGACGTGTGCCGCGTCGTTGTACGCGATGACGACGACACTGACACGCGCGGTGGCCTGCGGCCGGGGGGTCTCACTCACCCGTGAATCCTACGTGTCCCCCCGAACGGCCACGGGGCGGCCGAGGCCCGGACGGGACCGGCCGGACACCCCGTGGGTGCCCGGCCGGTGGACGCCGCCGCCAGGACGGCCGGCGTCCGGGGAGAGCCGGACGGAAGCGGCGCGCGCCCCGCGTCCGGCCCCTGCCCCACCCGTTAGAACGGGTCGAACTCGTCGTACTCGCGCTGCGCGTCGTCGCGCTCCGCGTCGCGGTCGCGGCGGCGCTGCGCCGCCGGACGCGGGGCCTCCAGACGGTGGTCCTCACCACGGCGGCCGAGCATCTCGGCGCCCGCCATCATCGTGGGCTCCCAGTCGAAGACGACCGCGTTGTCCTCGGCGCCGATCGCGACGCCGTCGCCCGCGCGGGCACCGGCCTTCATCAGCTGGTCCTCGACGCCGAGGCGGTTGAGGCGGTCGGCCAGGTAGCCCACGGCCTCGTCGTTGTTGAAGTCGGTCTGGCGGACCCAGCGCTCCGGCTTCTCGCCGCGCACCCGGTAGACCTCCTCCTGCTCGTCGTACGTGACCGTGAAGCCCGCGTCGTCGACGGCCTTCGGGCGGATGACGATCCGGGTCGCCTCCTCCTTCGGCTTGGCCGCACGCGCCTCGGCGACGATGCCGGCGAGCGCGAAGGAGAGCTCCTTGAGACCCGTACGGGCCACGGCGGAGACCTCGAACACCTGGTAGCCGCGCTCCTCCAGGTCCGGGCGGATCATGTCCGCGAGCTCCTGGCCGTCCGGGATGTCGATCTTGTTGAGGACGACGATCCGGGGCCGGTCCTCCAGGCCGCCGTACTGCTTGAGCTCCTCCTCGATGACGTCCAGGTCGGTGACCGGGTCGCGCTCGGACTCCAGCGTCGCCGTGTCGAGGACGTGCACGAGCACCGAGCAGCGCTCGACGTGGCGCAGGAACTCCAGGCCGAGGCCGCGACCCTGGCTGGCGCCCGGGATCAGACCCGGGACGTCCGCGATCGTGTAGACGGTCGAACCGGCCGTGACCACGCCCAGGTTCGGGACGAGCGTGGTGAACGGGTAGTCCGCGATCTTCGGCTTGGCGGCCGACAGGACGGAGATGAGCGAGGACTTGCCGGCGCTCGGGTAGCCCACGAGCGCCACGTCGGCGACGGTCTTGAGCTCCAGGACGATGTCCCGCGACTCGCCGGGCTCGCCGAGGAGCGCGAAGCCGGGGGCCTTGCGGCGGGCCGAGGCCAGCGCCGCGTTGCCGAGGCCGCCGCGGCCGCCCTGTCCGGCGACGAAGGTGGTGCCCTGGCCGACGAGGTCGGCGAGGACGTTGCCCGCCTTGTCCAGGACGACGGTGCCGTCGGGCACGGGCAGGACCAGGTCCTGGCCGTCCTTGCCGGAGCGGTTGTCGCCGGCGCCGGGCTGACCGTTGGTCGCCTTGCGGTGCGGGGAGTGGTGGTACTCGAGGAGCGTGGTGACCGACTGGTCGACGACCAGGGTCACATCGCCGCCCCGGCCGCCGTTGCCGCCGTCGGGGCCGCCGAGCGGCTTGAACTTCTCCCGGTGGACGGAGGCGCAGCCGTGGCCTCCGTTACCCGCGGCGACGTGCAGCTCGACGCGGTCCACGAAGGTGGTCATGGGTGTGCCTCCAGAGAGTTACGTGCGGAATGTCTATCTAGTAACACGCGAAAGGCGGACCCGCTTCCCGTACGGGAAGTGAGGTCCGCCTCCGCAAAGAGTTCCGATCAGGCGACCGGAACGATGTTCACGACCTTGCGGCCACGGTGGGTGCCGAACTGCACCGCGCCGGCCTGCAGGGCGAACAGCGTGTCGTCGCCACCGCGACCGACACCCGAACCCGGGTGGAAGTGGGTGCCACGCTGGCGGACCAGGATCTCACCCGCGTTGACGGCCTGACCGCCGAAGCGCTTCACGCCGAGCCGCTGGGCATTCGAGTCGCGCCCGTTCCGGGTGGACGATGCGCCCTTCTTGTGTGCCATGTCTCAGTCCCTCTTACTTCGCAGCCGCGGGGATACCGGTGACCTTGATCGCCGTGTACTGCTGGCGGTGACCCTGGCGACGGCGGTAGCCGGTCTTGTTCTTGTAGCGCAGGATGTCGATCTTGGCGCCCTTGTGGTGGTCCACGACCTCGGCCGTGACCTTGATGCCGGCCAGGACCCACGGGTCGCTGGTCACGGCGTCGCCGTCGACAACGAGCAGGGTCGAGAGCTCGACCGTGTCGCCAACCTTGGCAGTGGAAATCTTGTCAACCTCAACGATGTCGCCGACAGCAACCTTGTGCTGGCGACCACCGCTGCGCACGATGGCGTACACGCGGATCTCTCTCTCACTCGGGATCGAAACCTCTGAAGCCAGCCGCTCACACGGGCCCGGGGGCCCGCGGCGTTCCGGAATCGGACGAGCGGCCTCTCCCGACGGGCGGGAGGGAGGTGCTCAGAGGCGCGACGCGTCGATAGACACGCCGACGGTCTAGGTTACGGGCGGCTGCCGCAGAGGGTCAAATTCGCCCGGGTGGGTGGGGGGCGGGCCGGGGGGGGGCGGCCCCCCCCCCCGGGGTGATGGGGGGGGGCGGGGCCCGGGGGTGTTCCGCCCCCGGGTGTGGGGGGGGGGGGTGTGG
>NZ_JBHWFF010000002.1:213173-237251 GCF_042733785.1 Streptomyces sp. NPDC059695
CTTTAAAACCCGGCGCGGTACGGGGCCGGGCGGGGTCGCCCCTCTGGCAAAAAGCCGCGCGGGTGGGTGCGGCCGGCCGCGGGCTGGCCCGCCCCGCACCCGGTGGATCAGTCCTGGGCCGGAGCCGCGGTCTTCTCCGCCGCCTTCTTGGCCGGGGCCTTCTTGGCGGTGGTCTTCTTCGCCGCCGTCTTCTTGGTCGCCGCCGTCTTCTTGGTGGCGGCCTTCTTGGCCGTGGTCTTCTTCGCCGCGGTCTTGCGCGCCGCCGTCTTCTTGACGGGGGCGGGCTCGGCCTCGGCGGCCTCGGCCGGCGCCTCGATGCTCACGGCAGGGGCCGCGGCCACCACGACGACGGCCGCCTCCTCGGCGCCCGAGGGCGAACCGGCGGGAGCCGTGGCCTTGCGGACCACCCGGCGACGGGCACGCGGCGGGGCGGCCACGGGGGCCTCCTCGACGACGGGCTCGGGCTCCGCGACGGGCTGCGCCTCGACGACCGGCTCGGGCTCCGGGGCGGTCTCGGCGACCGGCTCGGCGACGACCTCGGCGGGCGCCTCAGCGGTGGAGACGACCGGGGACGTCACCCGGCGGGTGGCACGGCGACGGCCGCGCGGGGCCGGGGCGGCGGTCTCCTCGACCACCGGCTCGGGCTCCACGACGGGCCGGGCCTCCACCACCGGCTCGGGCTCGGCGACGGGCGCCGGCTCGAAGACGACGGCCTCGGTCTCCACGACCGGGGCGACCGGCGTCGAGACGACCGGGGCGGACACCCGGCGGGTGGCGCGACGGCGGCCACGACCGCGCGTGGCGGCGGCCTCGGCCTCGGCGACGGAGCCGTACAGCTCCTCGTCCGGGGCGATCGGCACCGGCACGGCCACCGGGGCGGCCAGCTCCGCCGCCACCTCGGCCTCGGTCTCGGTCTCGGTCTCGGCCTCCGCCGTCTCCACGGCCTCGGCGTGCTCGTGCTCGTGGACGTGCTCGGCGCCGCCGCGGCCGCGCTTCTTCGAGCGCTTGCCGCCGCCACCGCCACCGGCGGTGGTCGGCTGCTCCATGTGGACGATGACACCGCGGCCGTTGCAGTGGACGCAGGTCTCGGAGAAGGACTCCAGGAGGCCCTGGCCGACCCGCTTGCGGGTCATCTGCACCAGGCCCAGCGAGGTGACCTCGGCCACCTGGTGCTTGGTCCGGTCACGGCCCAGGCACTCCAGGAGGCGGCGCAGCACCAGGTCGCGGTTGGACTCCAGGACCATGTCGATGAAGTCGATGACGACGATGCCGCCCAGGTCGCGCAGGCGGAGCTGGCGCACGATCTCCTCGGCCGCTTCGAGGTTGTTCCTCGTCACGGTCTCCTCGAGGTTGCCGCCCTGGCCGGTGAACTTGCCGGTGTTGACGTCGACGACGATCATCGCCTCGGTCTTGTCGATCACCAGCGAGCCGCCGGAGGGCAGCCAGACCTTGCGGTCGAGCGCCTTCATCAGCTGCTCGTCGATCCGGTACGTCGCGAAGACGTCGACCTCGCTCGTCCACTTGGACAGCCGGTCGACCAGGTCGGGCGCGACGTGGCCGACGTACCCGTGGATGGTCTCCCAGGCGTCGTCGCCGCTGACGATGACCTTGGAGAAGTCCTCGTTGAAGATGTCGCGGACGACCCGGACGGTCATGTCCGGCTCGCCGTACAGCAGGGTCGGGGCGTTGCCGCTCTTCGCCTTCTTCTGGATGTCCTCCCACTGCGCCTGCAGTCGCTCGACGTCGCGGCGCAGCTCGTCCTCGCTCGCGCCCTCGGCGGCGGTGCGCACGATGACGCCCGCGTCCTCGGGGACGATCTTCTTGAGGATGGTCTTCAGGCGGGCGCGCTCGGTGTCCGGGAGCTTGCGGCTGATGCCGGTCATCGAGCCCTCGGGGACGTACACGAGGTAGCGGCCCGGCAGGGAGACCTGGCTGGTCAGACGGGCGCCCTTGTGGCCGATCGGGTCCTTCGTGACCTGCACGAGGACCGACTGGCCGGACTTGAGGGCGGACTCGATGCGGCGGGGGCCGTGGCCCATGCCGAGCGCCTCGAAGTTGACCTCACCGGCGTACAGGACGGCGTTGCGGCCCTTGCCGATGTCGACGAAGGCGGCCTCCATGGACGGCAGCACGTTCTGGACCTTGCCCAGGTAGACGTTGCCGACGTACGAGGTGGCCTGCTCCTTGTTGACGTAGTGCTCGACGAGCACGTTGTCCTCGAGGACGCCGATCTGGGTGCGCTCGCCGTTCTGGCGGACGACCATGACGCGCTCGACGGCCTCGCGGCGGGCGAGGAACTCGGCCTCGGTGATGATCGGGACGCGGCGGCGGCCCTGCTCACGGCCCTCGCGGCGGCGCTGCTTCTTGGCCTCCAGGCGGGTCGAGCCCTTGATGGACTGGACCTCGTCGGACGGCTCGGCCTTCTCGCGGGCCGGGCGGGGCTCGCGGACCTTGACGACCGTACGGACGCCGTCCTCGTCGCCCGCCTCGGCGTCGGCGGAGGCGTCCCCGCTGCGACGGCGGCGACGGCGACGGCGACGGGAGCTGCTGGAGCCGCCGGCGTAGGCCTCGGCGTCGTCCTGCTCCTCCTCGCCGTCCTCGGACTCCTCGGACTCGTCCTCGGCGTGCGGCTCCTCGCCCTCCTCGGCCTCCTCGACCTCGGTGAGCTCGCCGCGACGGCGGCGGCGGCCGCCACGACGGCGACGGCGGGACGGGCGGTCCTCGTACTCGTCCGTCTCGTCGGCCTCGTCGGACTCCTCGGCCTCGTCGGCGGCGGCCTCGACCTCGGGCTCGTCGGCGACGGTGGCCGGGACGGGCTCGACGGCGACGGGCTCGCCACGGCGGCGACGGCGACGGCGGGAGCCGGTCTCGGCGCGCTCGGCGGCCTCGGGCTCGGCGGCCTCGACGACCTCGGCCTCGGCCTCCTCGACGGTCTCGACGAGCTCGTCCTCCTCCGGCTCCTCGACCACGGCGGCGGCGGCCGCGGCGGCGGTCTCGGGCGTCTGGAACATCGGCTCGGCGAAGACCGGCGCCTGGAAGACGGCGACGGAGGGACGCGCGGCGCGGCGCGGCTCGCGGGCCGGGGCCGGCTCGGAGGTGAACTGGGGCGAGGTGACGCGACGGCGGCCGCGGCCACGGGTGGCGGCCGTCTCGGCGGCGGCGACCTCGGCCTCGTCGGCGGCGATCTGCTCCACGGCGGCGCGGGGCAGCGTCTCGCCGGTGGGGGCGGCCTCGGTGGCGACCTCGGGCGAGGTGGCCTTGCGGGTGGCGCGACGGCGGGTACGGGCCGGCGGAGCGGCCTCCTCGACGGCCTCGACGACCGGCTCGGCGGCGACGGCCTCGGCGACGGGGGCCGCGACCGCGGTCTCCTCGACGGCCTCGGCGGGCGCGCCGGCCGGAGCGGTGGCCTTGCGGGTGGCGCGGCGGCGGGTACGGGCCGGCGGAGCGGCCTCCTCGACGGCCTCGACGACCGGCTCGGCGACGGCGGCCTCGGCGGCGGCCGGCTCGGGCGCGGCGGTCTCCTCGGCGGCGGCCGGGGAGGTCACCGGCGAGGTGGCCTTGCGGGTGGCGCGGCGGCGCGGGCGGGCGGGGGCGGCCTCGGGGGCCTCCTCGACCGCCTCGGCGGCTGCCTCGACGACCGGCTCGGCGACCGGCTCGGCGACCGGCTCGGCGGCGGTCTCCACGGCGGGTGCCGTGGCCTTGCGGGTGGCGCGGCGGCGGGTCCGGGGCGCCGGGGCGGCCTCGGTCTCGGCCGCGGCGGTCTCCACGACGGTGGCCTCGGCGGCCGGAGCATCCGGGGTCTCGGCGGTGGCGCCCGTCACCGGCGGACCGGCCGGGCGGGAAGCGGCGCGGCGCCTGCGGCGCGGCGGCAGCTTGTCACCGGGTGCGTTGGTGTCTTCGTTGGACTCGAGCATGCGGGGTTCTCCCGTCACGCTCCCGGGCGCCGCGCCTGGTTCCGGTCCGGCGGCACGGTCGCGCCTGTGGCGCGGTGCCGCCGTCCGGGGCGCGGGCGCCGCACGGGAGCTCTATGTCTGGCTCGCCGGTTCCGTACGCCCTGTGCGGACGGCCTGGCGAAAGTCTCCTGGTCAGTGCGCTGCCCGACCCAGGTGGCTCCCGAGTACCAGGGCGGCGCTACGACGACCGCTCCCTACGCGGTACCGGTACCCGGCGCCGTCGCCGGGGCGGTCGCGGCGGCCGTGGGTGAAGCGGCCGTGACTGCCTCGCGGTCGGGCGCGAGCGGGTCGGTCACCGTGCCGGACTCCTCGTCGAAGAGCCCCTGCGCCAGCCTGGTCACCGCTGCGGGGACCGGCGGCGCCAGGTCGGCCACAGCTCGGAGACCGGACAGGACGTCGTCGGGTCGCACGGCAGGTGTCACGTGCCGAACAACCAGCCGCAGTATCGCACAAGCGCTGTCCAGCGGCCTATCACCCTGGGGATCACCCTGGGGACGGGCGGCCGTCAGCTCGGTGACGGCGGAACGGGCGTCGAAGGTGCGGACTCCGTTCTTGGTCTTGCGCTGTACTTCCACCGTCTCGGCCGCGAGAAACGCGTCGACCGCCTTCTCGGCGTCCTCGACGTCGACGCCCTCCAGGCGCAGCTCCCACACGGAGGCGGTGAGCCGGTCGGCGAGACCCGAGGTCCGGGCCTCGACGGCGTCGGTGATGTCGAGGCCGGCCGGGAGGGACTCGTCGAGCAGGACCCGCAGGGCCTCGGGGTCGCGGGCCTCGGTGAGCGCGATCTCCAGGTACTCGGCCTCGGAGCCCGTGCCCGTCGGGGCGGCGTTGGCGTACGACACCTTGGGGTGCGGGGTGAAGCCGGCCGAATACGCCATGGGCACCTCGGCACGGCGCAGCGCACGCTCGAAGGCGCGCTGGAAGTCACGGTGGCTGGTGAACCGGAGGCGGCCGCGCTTGGTGTAGCGCAGTCGGATGCGCTGCACCGCCGGTGCGGGCGGCGGGCCTTCGGGCTGTCGCTTGCCCAGTGGTTCTTCTCCTCGGTGCGGGGCGGCGCGGGTGCGCGCCGCCCACGAGATGTACGGATGGCCCTGGGCGGTCCCGCCCGGTTCACCCCCGCTTCCGCGGGGAGATCTCAGGGGCGGGCGAGGCGCCGGGGACGTTCGTTGTACTACCCAGAGTACGCGCCCGGGCCGCCTCCGGTTCCCCGGGCCGGGTCGGTGTGGTCCGCCCGGGAGGACGGGGCGGGCCTCGCGGACGGCCCGGGCGGCGACGGCGACGGGCGCCCGCACCCCGCGTGCGCGGCCGGTGGCCGACGGACGTGAGGGCCACCCGGTACGCCCGGGCGAGGGACCGCACGATCGGGTTCCGGATCGGCCGGCCTCGGGCGCGCCGGAGGCCGCCCGGCCCGCTTCGCGCACCGGGCGGTCCGAGCCGGACATGGAGCGACGGCCCGGCGAGGGGTTTCTCCTTCGCCGGGCCGTCGTTCGCGCGCTACTGGTTGACGACCGTCAGCGGCAGCAGCTTCTTGCCGGTGGGGCCGATCTGGATGTGCGTGTCCATCTGCGGGCAGACGCCGCAGTCGAAGCACGGGGTCCAGCGGCAGTCCTCGACCTCGGTCTCGTCGAGGGAGTCCTGCCAGTCCTCCCAGAGCCAGTCCTTGTCGAGGCCCGAGTCCAGGTGGTCCCAGGGCAGGACCTCCTCGTAGGTGCGCTCGCGGGTGGTGTACCAGGCGACGTCCACGCCGGTCCCGGGGAGGGTCTTCTCGGCGCAGGCCATCCAGCGGTCGTACGAGAAGTGCTCGCGCCAGCCGTCGAAGCGGCCACCGTCCTCGTACACCGCGCGGATGACCGCGCCGAGGCGGCGGTCGCCGCGGGAGAGGAGGCCCTCGACGATGCCGGGCTTGCCGTCGTGGTAGCGGAAGCCGATCGAGCGGCCGTACTTCTTGTCGCCGCGGATCTTGTCCCGCAGCTTGCGCAGGCGCTCGTCCGTCTCCTCGGCCGACAGCTGCGGGGCCCACTGGAACGGGGTGTGCGGCTTGGGGACGAAGCCGCCGATGGAGACGGTGCAGCGGATGTCGTTCTGACCGGAGACCTTGCGGCCCTCGGCGATCACGTTCATCGCCATGTCGGCGATCTGGAGGACGTCCTCGTCGGTCTCCGTCGGCAGGCCGCACATGAAGTACAGCTTCACCTGGCGCCAGCCGTTGCCGTAGGCCGTGGAGACCGTACGGATGAGGTCCTCCTCCGAGACCATCTTGTTGATGACCTTGCGCATGCGCTCGGAGCCGCCCTCGGGGGCGAAGGTGAGGCCGGAGCGGCGGCCGTTCCTCGTGAGCTCGTTCGCCAGGTCGACGTTGAACGCGTCGACGCGGGTCGAGGGGAGGGACAGGCCGACCTTGTCGTCGGTGTAGCGGTCCGCGAGGCCCTTCGCGATCTCACCGATCTCGGTGTGGTCGGCGGAGGAGAGGGAGAGGAGGCCGACCTCCTCGAAGCCCGTCGCCTTGAGGCCCTTCTCGACCATCTCGCCGATGCCGGTGATGCTTCGCTCCCGCACGGGGCGCGTGATCATGCCGGCCTGGCAGAAGCGGCAGCCGCGGGTGCAGCCGCGGAAGATCTCGACGGACATGCGCTCGTGGACGGTCTCCGCGAGCGGGACGAGGGGCTGCTTGGGGTACGGCCACTCGTCGAGGTCCATGACGGTGTGCTTGGACACGCGCCAGGGGACGCCCGACTTGTTCGGGACGACACGGCCGATGCGGCCGTCCGGCAGGTACTCCACGTCGTAGAACGCGGGGATGTACACCGCGCCGGTCCTCGCGAGGCGGAAGAGGACCTCCTCGCGCCCGCCCGGGCGGCCCTCGGCCTTCCAGGTGCGGATGATCTCGGTCATGTCGAGGACGGCCTGCTCGCCGTCGCCGATGATCGCCGCGTCGATGAAGTCCGCGATCGGCTCGGGGTTGAAGGCCGCGTGGCCGCCGGCGAGCACGATCGGGTGGTCGACCGTCCGGTCCTTCGCCTCCAGCGGGATGCCCGCCAGGTCGAGGGCCGTGAGCATGTTGGTGTAGCCGAGCTCCGTGGAGAAGCTCAGGCCGAAGACGTCGAACGCGCCGACGGGGCGGTGGCTGTCGACCGTGAACTGGGGCACCTTGTGCTCGCGCATCAGCTCTTCGAGGTCCGGCCACACGCTGTAGGTCCGCTCGGCGAGGACGCCCTCACGCTCGTTGAGCACCTCGTAGAGGATCATGACGCCCTGGTTGGGCAGACCGACCTCGTACGCGTCCGGGTACATCAGCGCCCAGCGGACGTCGGCGGACTCCCACGGCTTGACCGTGGAGTTCAGCTCTCCACCGACGTACTGAATCGGCTTCTGCACGTGCGGGAGCAGAGCTTCGAGCTGCGGGAAGACAGACTCGGCAGCAGACATCTCGAACCTTCGTGAGCTGGCAGGGGGGCGACTCTCAAGCGTACCCCGGTGCTCAGCGGGTCAGCGCCGCGCGGAGTCCGGGGGCCGAGGCCCGGGCCCAGACCCGGGGCAGCTCGCGCTCGGCCTCGGCGGCCGCCGCCTCCTCGCGGCCGTAGAGAAGGCCCCAGGTGAAGGCCGATTCGCCGACCCCGTGGGCCATGATCCCGAAGTCCCGGAGGGCGGCCCGGGCGACGACGGAGTCCTGGTGTTCGCCGAGGAGGGTCTGGACGGCCTTCACCCGTTTCGCGAGCTTCCCGGCGGGCCTGCCGAGGGTGGGGCGGGCCGCGTCGGCGGCGTAGCGGGTGCGTTTGGCGGCCTTGCGGGCCGCGTGGAGGGCGAGGTCGCGCTCGTGGCCGGGGGGAAGGGAGAGGGCGTGATGGATCCGGCCGCCGAGGCGGTCGTGGTCGTTGCGCACGGCGCGGGCGAGGACCGCGCGGGCGTCGCGGCGGGCGGCCTTGCGCAGCGGCGGGTCGGCGAGGAGCGCCGCGAGGGTGTCGAGGAGGGTGAGGTAGCGGTCGGAGTCGAGGGCGGCGAGGGCCTGGTGCCGGGCGTTCACGGCGAGGGCGGCGTCCCGGCGGCGCAGCCGGGCCTCGACGGGGCCGAGGGTGAGCGTGTGGGGCAGGCCGGCGACGTGGGCGCGCAGCCGCGCGTCGAGGACCTCCTGGTCGCGGGCGACGCCGAGTTCCCCGGCGAGCCACTTGAGCTCCTCGCCGACGGGGTCGGTCGCGGCGCGGTCGATGACCTGCCGGTAGGACCTGAAGGCGCCGCGCATCCGGCGGCAGGCGACCCGCATCTGGTGGACGGCGTCGGGCAGGTCGCGGCGTACGGCGGGGTCGAGCGCGACGAGGGCCTCGGCCTGTTCGCGTACGTAGGCGAGGACGGCGGCGCCGGCGGTGCCGGGTTTCCCTGGGGCGGGGGCTTCGGCGGGCTCGGCTCCCGTCTCCTTGAGGGCGCGGGCGAGCTTGGACGGGGCCGAGGAGGGGCGGATGCCCGCCTTCCCGAGGCGTTTGCCGACGGCGTCGAGGAGCGCGGGGTCGACGTCGTCGTCGAGTTCGACCTCGATCTCGGTCCAGGTGACGACCGTGCCGGCGGGCAGGCGTTCGGCGTGGACGGTGTCGACGGAGAGTTCGGCGAGGAGGGTGCCGTCCGCGGCGAGCAGGTGGCGGACGTCGCGCGCGGAGCGGAGGCGGACGACGGGGACGACCTCGCCGTGCCGGACCCGGGAGCGCAGGAGCCCCGCGAGCTCACCCGGCAGGGTGTCGGCGGGCGGGGCCCTGAGTTCGTCGCGGACTCCGGCGGCGACGGGGAACTTCACGTGCCATCCGGCGTCGCTCCCGCCGGTGCGGCGGCGGAGGGTGACGCCGTCGGCCGCGAGCCGGAGGTCGGGGGTGTCGTAGTAGACGGCGTCGAGTTCCATGACGCCGCGGTCCACGACCTCCGAGACTCCGGAGACGCGGGTGAGGTCCGGTACCGGAGTGTCCTCGGTGGCTTCGTACTTCCGCTCGATCTCGCGCTTCGTCTCGGCCATACGTCGAATCTAGCCGTCGTCAGGCGGTCATCGGGCGTTGTACGCGGATCGACTGGAGGAGTCCGATGGCCACCCACACGGCGAACATCGACGAGCCTCCGTAGGAGACGAACGGGAGCGGCAGTCCGGCGACGGGCATGATGCCGAGCGTCATGCCGATGTTCTCGAAGGCTTGGAAGGCGAACCAGGCGATGATCCCGGCGGCGACGATCGTGCCGTAGAGCTCGGTGGTCTCGCGGGCGATGCGGCAGGAGCGCCAGAGGATCACGCCGAGGAGGACGAGGATGAGGCCGGCGCCGACGAAGCCGAGTTCCTCTCCGGCGACCGTGAAGACGAAGTCGGTCTGCTGTTCGGGGACGAACTGGCCGGTCGTCTGGGAGCCCTTGAAGAGGCCGGCGCCGAGGAGGCCGCCGGAGCCGATCGCGATGCGGGCCTGGTTGGTGTTGTAGCCGACGCCGGCGGGGTCGAGGTCGGGGTTGGCGAAGGCGGCGAAGCGGTTGATCTGGTACTCGTCGAGCATGCCGAGCGCGGTGACGAGGACCGCGCCGAGGACGCCCGCGCCGATGAGTCCGAGGACCCAGCGGTTGGAGGCGCCGGAGGCGAGGAGCACGCCGAGCACGATGACGGCCATGACCATGACGGAGCCGAGGTCGGGCATCAGCATGACGATGCCCATGGGGAGGGCGGCCAGGGCGAGGGCCTTGGCGACGGTGCTGTGGTCGGGGTGGAGCTGGTCGCCGGCGTCGACCTTGGCGGCGAGGAGCATCGCCATGACCAGGATGATCGTGATCTTGACGAACTCGCTGGGCTGGAGGGAGAAGCCGCCGCCGACGACGATCCACGCGTGGGCGCCGTTGATGGTGGCGCCGAGCGGGGTGAGGACGGCGAGGATCAGCACGATCGAGAGGCCGTAGAGGATCGGCACCGCGCCGCGCAGGGTGCGGTGGCCGAGCCAGATCGTGCCGATCATCAGGGCGAGGCCGATGCCGGTGTTGAGGACGTGCCGGAAGAGGAAGTAGTACGGGTCGCCCTGGTTGAGCTCGGTGCGGCCGCGGGTGGCGGACCAGACGAGCAGGGAGCCGATGCCGGAGAGCGCGAGCGCCGAGAGCAGGATGGGCCAGTCGAGCCGGCGGAGCACCGAGTCGCGGGCGGCCAGCTTGGCGAGGGTGCCGCGCTCGGGTGCGTACCGGGAGACGGAGAAGCCGTGGGGTGCGGTCATGGGTCCTCCTAGTCCCGGTGGGCGGGCGGGCCCGCGAGGGTCTGGTCGCCGTCGTCCGGCTTCTTCGTGGGATCCGGGTCGGGCTGGGCGGGGTCCGGGGTGGTCGCCGGCGCGTTCGGGTCGATCTTGCCGACCTCGGGGTCGTACGGCTTGATCTTCGGCGCGTCGATGGAGCCGTCGGCCTGGATCGTGGGGAGGGCCTTCTGCGGCTGCGGCAGCAGGGCCCGCTTGAGGTCCTGGTTGCCGGCGTCGTCGAGTCCGTAGAGCGCGTCGTAGATGTTGCGCACGGCGGGGCCGGAGGCGCCGGAGCCGGTACCACCCTGGGAGATCGTCATGACGATCGCGTAGTCCTTGGTGTACGTGGCGAACCAGGAGGTCGTCTGCTTGCCGTAGACCTCGGCGGTACCCGTCTTGGCGTGCATCGGGATCTTGTCCTGCGGCCAGCCGCCGAATCGCCAGGCGGCCGTACCGCGGGTGGCGACTCCCGCGAGGGCTTCCTCTATCAAGGAGCGGGTCTGGGCGGTCATCGGGAGCTTGCCGTGGGACTTCGGCTCGATCTCGGTGACCTTCTTGCCGTCGGGGCTGATGATCGCCTTGCCGACGGTGGGGTTCCACAGGGTGCCGCCGTTGGCGATGGCGGCGTAGATGGTGGCCATCTGGATGGGGGTGACGAGGGTGTCGCCCTGGCCGATGGAGTAGTTGACGGAGTCACCGGCGCGCATGAGGTTGCCTTCGAGGCAGTTCTCGTAGGAGAGCTGCTGGACGTAGGTGCCGCCGCGCTTGCCGACCTTGCACCAGTAGTCCTTGTTGGCCGCCCAGAAGTCCTGCTTCCACTTGCGGTCGGGGACGCGGCCGGTGACCTCGTTGGGGAGGTCGATCCCGGTCTCGGCGCCGAGGCCGAACTGGTGGGCCGTCCGGTAGAACCAGTCCTTGGCGTCCTTCTTCGGCTTCATGCCGCCGTCGTTGAGCCACTGCTGGTGCGAGAGGGCGTAGTAGACGGTGTCGCAGGAGACCTCGAGGGCCTGGCCGAGGGTGATGGAGCCGTGGCCCTGGGACTCGAAGTTCTTGAAGACCTGGCCGCCGATGGAGTACGAGGAGGGGCACGGGTAGCGGCCGTTGAAGTCGTATCCGGCGTTGACGGCGGCGGTGGTCGGGATGACCTTGAAGATCGAGCCGGGGGCGGCCTGGCCCTGGATGGCCCGGTTGAGGAGCGGGAAGTTGGAGTCCTTGCCGGTGAGGGCGGCGTAGTCCTTGGCGGAGATGCCGCCGACCCAGGCGTTGGGGTCGTAGTCGGGCTGCGAGGCCATGGCGACGATGCGGCCGGTCTTGTTCTCCATGACGACGACGGCGCCGGCGTCGGCCTTGTAGTTCTCGCTGGTGTTCTTGTCGTACGTCTTGCGGGCCTCGACCATCGCGTTGTGCAGCTCCCATTCGGCGACCGCCTGCACGCGGGCGTCGATGGAGGTGACGACGTTGGAGCCGGGCACGGCGGGGTCGCTCTTGGCCTGGCCGATGACGCGGCCGAGGTTGTCGACCTCGTAGCGGGTGACGCCGGCCTTGCCGCGCAGTTCCTTGTCGTAGGTGCGCTCCAGGCCGGAGCGGCCGACCTGGTCGGAGCGGAGGAACGGCGAGTCGGTGTCCTTGGCCTTCTCGATCTCGGCGTCGGTGACGGGCGAGAGGTAGCCGAGGACCTGGGAGGTGCGGGACTTGCCGGGGGCCGGGTAGCGGCGGACGGCGGTGGGTTCGGCGGTGATGCCGGGGAAGTCCTCGGCGCGCTCGCGGATCTGGAGGGCCTGCTGGGTGGTGGCCTCGTCGGTGACGGGGATCGGCTGGTAGGGCGAACCGTTCCAGCAGGGCTTGGGCGTCTTGGAGTCGCAGAGCCTGATCTTGTTGATGACGTCGTCGGGCTTCATGTCGAGGACGTCGGCGAGCCGGGTCAGGACGGTCCTGCCGCGGTCCTTCATCTTCATCAGCTCGGTGCGGGACGCGGAGACCACGAGCCGGGTCTCGTTGTCGGCGAGCGGGACGCCGCGGGCGTCGAGGAGCGAGCCGCGGACGGCGGGCTGGACGACCTGCTGGACGTGGTTGTTCTTCGCCTCGTCCGTGTACTCCTTGCCGTTGCGGATCTGGAGGTACCAGAGCCGTCCGCCCAGGGTGAGGAGCAGGGAGAAGACCAGGATCTGGATGACGACGAGCCGGATCTGGACCCGGGGGGTCCGCCCTGTCTCGGGGATGTTGCTCATGCTGCCGGTGCCCCCTCGGTCACAGTCGCTTGACTCCCTTGATGCGTCCGGCGCGTGAGGCGCGGCTCCGTGCGGCCTTCACGCGCAGGCCGCTGCGCTGGGCGCCGATCCTGAGGCCGGTGCCGGAGGCGAGCCACCCGGAGGCGACGTCGGCGCCGTTGCCGCCGCCGGCGTCGGCCAGCGGGTCGTTCTCGGCGCGGCGGGCCAGGGCCATGATGAGCGGCACCGTGAAGGGCGCGAGGAGCAGGTCGTACAGGGCCGCGGTGAACAGCAGGAAGCCGAGGCCCACATGGCGGGCGGCGGTGTCGCCGACGAGGGCACCGACGCCCGCGTAGAGGAGCGTGGAGCCGACGGCCGCGGCGACGACGACGGCCATGGGGCCGGTCGCGGAGGTCAGCCGGCCGTTCTCGGGCTTCGCGAGGCCGACGAGGTAGCCGATGACGCAGAGCACGAGGGCGTAGCGGCCGGCGGCGTGGTCGGCGGGCGGGGCGAGGTCGGCCAGGAGGCCGGCGGCGAAGCCGATGAGGGAGCCGCTGACGGGTCCGTAGACGAGGGCGAGGCCGACGACGGTGAGGAGGACGAGATCGGGGACGGCGCCGGGGAGCTGGAGGCGGGCGAGGACGGAGACCTGGACGACCAGGGCCACCACGATCAGGGTGGCGGAGAGGAGGATGCGGTTGAACTTCACGGAGTGACGCCCCCCTGCTGGTCCCGGCCCTGTGCCGTCTGGTCCTGATTCTGGCCCTGGTTCGACTGGTTCGCCTGCTGTCCGTCCGGTGGCGGTGGTGTGACCGTGACGGTGACGGTCGGCGCCGGCCTGGGCTTCTGCGGGAGGACCGCGTCGCGGGGGTCGGAGCGGGGGGCCTGGACGACGACGCCGACGATGTCGAGCTTGGTGAAGCCGACGTACGGGCGGACGTAGATGTTGCGGGTCAGGCCGCCGCCCGAGGGGTCGACGCGGACGACCTCGCCGACGGGGACGCCGGGCACGAAGGGCTTGTCGGCGCGCGAGCCGAAGGTGACGAGCCGGTCGCCGGGCTTGACCTTGGCCTTGCCGTTGAGGAGCTGGACGAGGAGCGGGCTGTCGCCCTGGCCCGTGGCGAAGCCGAGCTCGTCGCTCTTCTCCATCCGGGTGCCGACGGTGAAGTCGGGGTCGTTGGCGAGGAGGACCGTGGAGGTGGAGGGGCCGACGGTGGTGACGCGGCCGACCAGGCCGGAGCCGTTGAGCACGGTCATGTCCCGCGCGATGCCGTCGCGGGCGCCGACGTCGATGGTGACGGTCCAGGAGAAGCCCTGGGCCGCTCCTATGGCGATGACCTGGGCGCCCTTGATGCCGTACTGCCCGGCGCCCGCGGTCTTGAGCATGGCGTCGAGCTCGCGCAGCCGGTTGCGGTTGCGGTCGTCGCTGCCGAGCTTCGCCTTGAGTTCGGCGTTCTCCTTCTCCAGGGCGGCGATGCGGGTGTGCCGCTCGCCGGAGTCCCGTACCGCGCCTATGGCGTTGCCTACGGGATCGACGGCGGCCGCCACACCGTTCTCGACGGGCCCGAAGACCGCCGCTGCGGCCTGCCGGGCACCGTCGACGGGTGACTCCTGACCGCCGCGGATGTCCACCGTGATCAGTGCGAACGCGATGGCGATCAGCAGCACCAGGAGCAGCCGGCTCTCTCGTGTGTCCCTCACGTGCGGCGGCCGTGCCTTTCCTCGTGGTTCGATGGTTCGGCTGTTCGGTTGAACGGCGTCGCTGGTGTCCGGCTGTTCGGCCGTTCGGCCGAACCGCCGTCGCTAGCGGCGCGGCTGGGCGTCGAGGACCTGCTGGAGCGCCTCGAACTCCTCCACGCACTTGCCGGAGCCGAGCGCCACCGAGTCCAGCGGGTCCTCGGCGATGTGGATCGGCATGCCGGTCTCGCGCCGGAGGCGCTCGTCGAGGCCGCGGAGCAGGGCGCCGCCACCCGTGAGAACGATGCCGCGGTCCATGACGTCACCGGAGAGCTCCGGCGGGCACTTGTCGAGGGTGGTCTTCACGGCGTCGACGATGGCGTTGACGGGCTCCTCGATGGCCTTGCGGACCTCGGCGGCGGAGATGACCACGGTCTTGGGCAGACCGGAGACGAGGTCGCGGCCGCGGATCTCGGTGTGCTCGTCCTTGTCGAGGTCGTACGCGGAGCCGATGGTGATCTTGATCTGCTCGGCGGTGCGCTCACCGAGGAGGAGCGAGTACTCCTTCTTGATGTGCTGGATGATCGCACTGTCGAGCTCGTCGCCGGCGACCCGGATGGACTGTGCCGTGACGATTCCGCCGAGGGAGATGACGGCGACCTCGGTGGTGCCGCCGCCGATGTCGACGACCATGTTGCCGGTGGCCTCGTGGACGGGGAGGCCCGAGCCGATGGCCGCCGCCATGGGCTCCTCGATGATGTGCACCTGGCGGGCGCCGGCCTGGGTGGACGCCTCGATCACGGCGCGGCGCTCCACTCCGGTGATGCCGGAGGGCACGCAGACGACGACGCGGGGGCGGGCCATCCAGCGACGCTTGTGGATCTTGAGGATGAAGTAGCGGAGCATCCGCTCGGTGATCTCGAAGTCGGCGATCACACCGTCCTTGAGCGGGCGCACGGCGACGATGTTGCCGGGGGTCCGGCCGATCATCTTCTTCGCCTCGGCGCCGACCGCGAGGATGCCCCCGGTGTTGGTGTTGATGGCGACGACCGACGGCTCGTTCAGAACGATGCCTCGACCCCTGACGTACACCAGCGTGTTGGCGGTCCCGAGGTCGACAGCCATGTCACGGCCGATGAACGACATTGAGTTCCCCTTGATTTCCCATGGCTGAGAGTGGTGCGGCGTGGAGTTTTCCATCGTAGTGCCGCCCGCGCGAATGGCGCGCGTTGGTCCACCTCAGTACTGGTGACGGCAGGACGCGGCGATCCGTTCCCGGGATTGGCGTTCATATGCCTGGGGGCGACCGAATTCCTTCGGTCGCCCCATCAGGGTGATGCGTTCGGCTGACGTCGCGTCAGACGAGACCCGGGAAGAAGATCTTCAGCTCGCGGGCCGCGGACTCCTCCGAGTCCGAGGCGTGGATCAGGTTCTCCCGGACGATGGTGCCGAAGTCACCCCGGATGGAGCCCGGCGCGGCGGCGATCGGGTCGGTCGGGCCGGCGAGCGTGCGCAGGCCCTCGATGACCCGCTCGCCGTCGACGACGAGCGCGACGACCGGGCCGGACTGCATGAAGCCCATGAGCGGCTCGTAGAAGGGCTTGCCCTTGTGCTCGCCGTAGTGCTGCTCCAGCGTGTCCTGGTCCAGCTCGCGCAGCTCCAGGGCCGCGATGGTCCAGCCGGCCTTGCGCTCGATGCGGCCGATGATCTCGCCGATCAGACCACGGCGGACGGCGTCGGGCTTGAGCAGGACGAGCGATCGCTGGCTCACGGGGGAACTCCTTCGGAAAAACGGTGTGCGGGCCTCCGAGGCTACAGGGCCCGCACGGCCGTCGATTACGCAGCGTCAGGCCCTGCCGAGGCCTGTGCGGCCCAGCGTGCCTTCACCTCGTCGATGTGCCGTCCGTAGTGCACGGAGGCCCACCACAGGCCGGCGAAGACCGCGCCGAGGAAGAACATGGTGGGGACGAAGAACCCGCTGAGGATCAGCCCGACCTGCAGGGCCCAGCCGAGCTGCACCCCGCCGGGCCGGGTGATCATCCCGCACAGGAGCACCGAGACGACCATGGCCACGCCGCAGACCCACCACACGGTGGACGAGGCGAGGCTGTCGTCCTTCATGGCGACGAGCCCGGCGAAGCCGATCACGAAGAACTCGCCGATGAGGGTCGAGGAACAGAGCACACGCATCGGATTCAGGCCCTCCGCAGCAGCAGCCGGGCGTCGCCGACCGTGAAGATCGAACCGGTCACGAGGACCCCCGCGCCGCCGTACTCGGCCTCTTCCTCCGCCAGGGTGATGGCCGCCTCGATGGCGTCGGGCAGCCGCGGCTCGACGACCACCCGGTCCTCGCCGAAGACCTCGACCGCGAGTGCGGCGAGCGCGTCCACGTCGGTGGCCCGCGGGTTGGAGTTCGCGGTGATCACGACCTCCGCGAAGATCGGCTCGAAGGCCTCCAGGAGCCCCTTGGCGTCCTTGTCGCCGCTCGTGGAGACCACGCCGATGAGCCGGGAGAAGCCGAAGGCCTCGCTGACGCCCTCCGCCGTCGCCCGGGCGCCGTGCGGGTTGTGCGCGGCGTCGAGGATGACGGTCGGCGAGGAGCGGACAATCTCCAGCCGGCCCGGCGAGGCCACCTGGGCGAACGCCCTGCGGACGGTGTCGATGTCCAGGGTCCTGGCGTGCTCGGCGCCGATCCCGAAGAAGGCCTCCACCGCGGCGAGCGCCACGACGGCGTTGTGCGCCTGGTAGGCGCCGTGCAGCGGCAGGAAGACGTTGTCGTACTCGCCGCCGAGGCCGCGCAGGGTCAGGAGCTGGCCGCCGACGGCGATCTCGCGGGAGGCGACGCCGAACTCCATGCCCTCGCGGGCCACGGTCGCGTCCGCCCCGACGGCCTTCTTCAGCAGGACCTGGGCCGCGTCGACCGGCTGCTGGGCCAGGACGACGGTCGCGCCCTGCTTGATGATCCCGGACTTCTCGGCCGCGATCTCGGCGGTCGTCCCGCCGAGCCGGTCGGTGTGGTCGAGGTCGATGGGGGTGACGACGGCGACGGAGCCGTCGATGACGTTCGTCGCGTCCCAGGTGCCGCCCATGCCGACCTCGACGACGGCCACGTCGACCGGGGCGTCCGCGAAGGCCGCGTACGCCATTCCGGTGAGGACCTCGAAGAAGGAGAGCCGGTACTCCTCCCGGGCGTCGACCATCTCCACGTACGGCTTGATGTCCTGGTACGTCTCGATGAACCGCTCGGCGGAGATCGGGGCGCCGTCCAGGCTGATCCGCTCGGTGATCGTCTGGACGTGCGGCGAGGTGTAGCGCCCGGTGCGCAGCTCGAAGGCGCCGAGCAGGGCCTCGATCATGCGGGCCGTCGACGTCTTGCCGTTGGTGCCGGTGATGTGGATCGAGGGGTACGCGCGCTGCGGCTCGCCGAGCACGTCCATCAGGGCCGCGATCCGGGTGACGGAGGGCTCCAGCTTGGTCTCGCCCCAGCGGGTGGACAGCTCGGTCTCGACCTCGCGCAGCGCCTTGTCCAGCTCGGGGTCCTCGGGACGGCTGGGCACGGGGTCGCCCTGGGACGGGCCGCCCTGCGTGCGCAGGGTACGGCTGCCGGCCTCGATCACCGCGAGGTCGGGGTCACGCTGGGTCTCGGTGTCGACGATGTCGTCGAACTGGTCGTCGCTCTGGTCGCTCGGCTCGCTCACGGGCCCAGTCTACGGAGCGGTGCCGACAGGACATGGGACCCACCCCTTTCGGGACTTTCGGCCCACCGTCCGCGGGGCCGGCCCCGGCAAACTTGGCGATCATGGACATAGGTATCGACCTCGGCACGGCCAACACGCTCCTCTACGCCCGCGGCCGGGGCATCGTGCTCGACGAACCGTCCGTGGTGGCGGTCCAGGAGGGTTCGCGGCAGGCGCTCGCGGTCGGTGCGGAGGCCAAGGAGACCATCGGCCGGACGCCCGGTTCGATCACCGCGATCCGCCCCCTGCGGGACGGCGTGATCAGCGACTACGAGGCGGCCGAGGAGATGATCCGGCACTTCGTGCGCAAGGCCGTCCCGGGCCGCCGTCGGCCCCGCACTCGGATGGTGGTGTGCGTGCCGAGCGGGGTGACCCAGGTCGAGCGGCGGGCCATCGTGCACGCCTCGCTCTCGGCGGGCGCGCGGGCGGTCCATCTGATCGAGGAGCCGATGGCGGCGGCGATCGGCGCCGGGCTTCCCGTGTCCTCCCCGCGCGGCTCGATGGTCGTCGACATCGGCGGCGGTACGACCGAGGTGGCGGTGATCTCGCTCGGAGGGATCGTCACGTCCCAGTCGCTGCGGGTCGGCGGCGACCGCCTGGACGCGGCCGTCACCGAGTACGTCCGCAAGCGGCACTCGCTGCTCATCGGCGAGCGGACGGCGGAGGACGTGAAGGTCGCCATCGGCACGGCCTGGCCGGTGCCGGGCGCCGAGGAGCGGGAGCGGGAGACGTTCACCGTCCGGGGGCGGGAGAAGGTCAGCGGGCTGCCGCGGACGGTGCAACTGACCGTGCCCGAGGTGCGGGAGGCGCTGGACGAGCCGGTGGAGGCGATCATCGCGGCCGTGCGGGTGACGCTGGAGGAGTGCCCGCCGGAGCTCTCCGGCGACGTGATGGAGCACGGCATCGTGCTGACCGGCGGCGGGGCGCTGCTGCCGGGCCTGGACCTGCGGATGGCCTCGGCGACCGGCATCCCGGTCTTCGTCGCGGACGAGCCGCTGAACTGCGTGGCCCTCGGCTCGGGCCGGTGCGTGGAGGACTTCGACGGGCTCCAGCGGGTGCTGGGGAAGGCGGAGGCGGTCCGCTAGGGGGTCAGCGCGTCAGGCCCGTCGGGAGCAGGGCCGTCACCCGGTAGGCGCCGCCCTCCCAGCGGGCCCTGAGCGTGCCGCCCATGCTGGTGACCCGCTCCTCCATGGAGAACAGGCCGGTGCCGGTCGAGACGGGTGCCGGGTCGGGCGGGCTCTTGGGCAGCGGGTTGGCCACCTCGATCCGCAGGTCGGGCCCCTCCACCGTGATGGCGACCGTCACCGGGAGGCCGGGCGCGTGCTTGGCGGCGTTCGTGAGGCACTCCCGGACGACCCGGTGGACGGCGGCCTGCCGGAGCGGCGACAGCGCCTTGGCCTCCCCTGCGACGGCCAGGTCCACGGGGCTGCCCATCCGTTCGCTCTCCCCCGCGAGCTCGGCGAGCCCGTCGAGGCCGGGGGTGGCGCTGTCCCGGTCGGCGCGGCGCACGATCGTCTCGTTGAGCATGAGGTGGGCGCGCCGGGCGGTGTCCGCGAGCTCCTCGAAGTCCTTCCGGTGGGCCTCTCCCCTGGCCCGTACGGCGAGGACCTCGGCCCGCACCGCCAGGACGGTGAGCTCGCGGCCGACCAGGTCGTGGACGTCCCGGCCGACGGAGATGCGCTCCTCCTGCACGGCCTGCCGGGCGGCGGCCTCGCGGCGCTGGACCTCCAGGGCGCGGACGAGGTCCTGCCGGTACGCGGCGATGCCGACGCCCGCCGCGAGGACGCCGATCGGGACGACCAGGCTGAGGAAGTCGCTGAGGGTCTCGCCGTGTTTGGCCGGCCAGCCGGGCGTGAGGAAGAGGCCGTACGCGACGGCGACGTACAGCAGGGTCGCGGTGGTGGCGGCGCGGCGCCCCCGGAAGCGGCCGATCGAGTACAGCGCGAACTGGATCATGGTCAGTTCGTGCAGCCAGCCCATCAGGCCGAGCGCCACCGCGTACGGCAGCCAGGGCAGCCGGCGGCGCAGCACGAGCGTGGCCGCGCCGGCGGCGAGGACCAGGGTCGCGGTGACCCCGGTGAGGGAGTTGTCGGCGCGGGCGAGCCCCGGCACGTCCAGGACCATCAGGCCGAAGGCGCTGATCGCGGCGACGACGTCGAGGGCGCGGGGCGAGACGGCCCACCGGTCCACGCATCGACGGAGCGCGGGGACGGTGGGGAGGCGGAGCATGCCCTCCATCATCCAGGGTCTTTCGTCCCGGCGCCGTGGACCTGAAGTCCCGTCTGATGTGACATCGGGCACTTCGTCCGGATTGCCGTCCGACTCGGAGGCGCGCACGGAGCCTCCCAGGAGGGGGGTAGCAGTACGGGAAGGGGCCCGGAACCGTGAACCGGTTCCGGGCCCCTCCTCGTGCCGTCCTAGGCCTGCGGCAGGGCCGTCAGCTGGGACTGGATGCGGGCGATGTCCTCGTCCGCCTTGGCCAGCCGGCCCTTGATCTTGTCCACGACGTTGTCGGGGGCCTTGGCCAGGAAGGCCTCGTTCCCGAGCTTGGCCTCGGCCTGCGCCTTCTCCTTCTCCGCCGCCGCGAGGTCCTTCGCGAGGCGCTTGCGCTCGGCGGCCACGTCGATCGTGCCCGAGAGGTCGAGCGCGACGGTGGCACCGGCGACCGGCAGGGTGGCGGTGGCCGCGAAGCCCTCGCCCTCCGGCTGGAGGCGCAGGATCTGGCGGATGGCGGCCTCGTGCGCGACGAGCGGGGTGCCGTCGAGCGTCAGGCGCGCGGGGACCTTCTGCGCGTCCTGGAGCCCCTGCTCCTTGCGGAAGCGGCGGACCTCGGTGACGACCCGCTGGACGAGCTCGATCTCCTTCTCGGCGGCCTCGTCGCGGAAGCCGGAGTCCTTCGGCCAGTCGGCGATCACGAGGGACTCGCCGCCGGTGAGCGTCGTCCACAGGGTGTCGGTGACGAACGGGACGATCGGGTGCAGCAGCCGCAGCATGACGTCCAGGACCTCGCCGAGGACCCGGCCGGAGACCTTGGCGCCCTCGCCGCCGGCGAAGAACGTGGTCTTCGAGAGCTCGACGTACCAGGCGAAGACCTCGTCCCACGCGAAGTGGTAGAGCGACTCGCTCAGCTTGGCGAACTGGAAGTCCTCGTAGTACGCGTCGACCTGCGCGACCGTCTCGTTGAGGCGGGACAGGATCCAGCGGTCGGTCGCCGACATCTCGGAGGCGTCCGGCAGCGGGCCCTCGATCGTGGCGCCGTTCATCAGCGCGAAGCGGGTGGCGTTCCAGATCTTGTTGGCGAAGTTCCGGGAGGCCTTGACCCAGTCCTCGCCGATCGGGACGTCGGCGCCCGGGTTGGCGCCGTTGGCCAGGGTGAAGCGGACGGCGTCGGAGCCGTACGCGTTCATCCAGTCCAGCGGGTCGACCGCGTTCGGGTTGGACTTCGACATCTTCTTGCCGAACTCGTCGCGGACGAGACCCGTCAGGGCGACGGTCTTGAACGGGACCTCGCCGTCCATCGCGTACAGGCCGAACATCATCATCCGGGCGACCCAGAAGAAGATGATGTCGTGGCCGGTCAGCAGGACGTCGGTCGAGTAGAACTTCGCCAGGTCCGGGGTCTTCTCCGGCCAGCCGAGCGTGGAGAACGGCCACAGGCCGGAGGAGAACCAGGTGTCCAGGACGTCGGGGTCCTGGGTCCAGCCCTCCGCCTCGGTGCCGGGCGGCTGCTCGTCGGGTCCGACGCACACGACCTGGCCCTCGGGGCCGTACCAGATCGGGATGCGGTGGCCCCACCACAGCTGGCGCGAGATGCACCAGTCGTGCATGTTGTCGACCCAGTCGAAGTAGCGCCGGGAGAGCTCCTTCGGGTGGATCTCGACGGAGCCGTCGCGGACGGCGTCACCGGCGGCCTGCGCCAGCGGGCCGACCTTGACCCACCACTGCATCGACAGACGCGGCTCGACGGTCGTCTTGCAGCGCGAGCAGTGACCCACCGAGTGCATGTACGGACGCTTCTCGGAGACGATCCGGCCCTGCTCCTTGAGCGCGCCGACGATCGCCGAGCGCGCCTCGAAGCGGTCCAGGCCGAGGAAGGGGCCGTGGACGGTGATGACGCCGTGCTCGTCCATGACGGTGAGCGACGGCAGCTCGTGGCGGCGGCCGATCTCGAAGTCGTTCGGGTCGTGCGCCGGGGTCACCTTGACGGCGCCGGTGCCGAACTCGGGGTCGACGTGGGTGTCCGCGACGACGGGGATCGTACGGTCCGTCAGCGGCAGCTTGATCTGCTTGCCGACCAGGTGCCTGTACCGCTCGTCGTCCGGGTGGACGGCGACGGCCGTGTCACCGAGCATCGTCTCGGCGCGGGTCGTCGCGACGACCAGGGAGTCGTCGCCCTCGCCGTACCGGATGGAGACGAGCTCGCCGGCGTCGTCCTGGTACTCGACCTCGATGTCGGAGATGGCGGTCAGACAGCGCGGGCACCAGTTGATGATGCGCTCGGCGCGGTAGATCAGACCGTCCTCGTAGAGGTCCTTGAAGATCTTCTGGACGGCCTTGGAGAGGCCCTCGTCCATGGTGAAGCGCTCGCGCGACCAGTCGAGACCGGCACCGAGGCGGCGCAGCTGGCCGAGGATGCGGCCGCCGTACTCGTCCTTCCACTGCCAGACGCGCTCGACGAACTCGTCACGGCCCAGGTCGTGGCGGGACTTGCCCTCCTCGGCGAGCTGCTGCTCGACCTTGTTCTGGGTCGCGATGCCGGCGTGGTCCACGCCCGGGAGCCAGAGCGTCTCGAAGCCCTGCATGCGCTTGCGGCGGGTCAGCGCGTCCATGAGCGTCACCTGGAAGGCGTGGCCCAGGTGGAGGGCGCCGGTGACGTTCGGCGGCGGGATGACGATGGTGTACGGAGGCTTCTCGCTCTTCGCGTCCGCCTCGAAGTACCCGCGCTCTACCCAGCGCTCGTACAGCGGCCCCTCTACCTCGGCCGGCGCGTACGTGGTCGGCAGTTCGGTGGTGGGCGCTGTCTGCTGCTGAGTGTTCTCGGTCACGGGGCCAGTTTAGGGGTGTCCCGCCACTGTCCCGAAACGCTTTGGTTCGGTAACGGTGTGGCCCCCGCCGCACTTCCCCGCCCGCGGTTCCGCCAGGATGTTCGGTAGGCATAAACATCCTGTGAGGGGAACCTGTCGATGAGCTACAACCAGCCGGGCCCGTACGGCGGCCAGCAGCCCGGTCCCTACGGCCAGCCTGGCCCGTACGGCCAGCAGCCGCAGCAGCCCGGGCCGTACGGTCAGCCGCAGGCTCCGCAGCCCGGCTACGGATACCCCCAGCAGGCCCCGCAGGGCGTCCCGCCGCAGCAGCCGCCCTACGGCTACCCCCAGCAGCCCCAGCAGCCCGGCCCCTACGGCCAGCAGCCGCAGTACGGCGCCCCCCAGGGCCCCGGCGGCTACCTGCCCCACCCGCCGGCCCCGAAGAAGTCCAAGGCCGGCTGGATCATCGCCGCGGTCGCGGTCGTCGCGGCGGTCGGCGTCGGCGCGTACTTCGTGCTCGGCGGCGGCGGGGGTGCCTCGGTCGCGGACGACGGCCCGCACAAGCTGATCACGCCGGAGACCGTGCTGACCGAGTACAAGAAGTCCCCCGACCAGGGGAAGTCGAGCGGCGACGACTCCCTCAAGGAGGCCGAGAAGAACGGCGTCAAGAACGCCCAGCAGGTCAAGGCCGGCTACAAGGTCGAGAACAAGGCCAACCCGATGGCGAGCAAGATGCTCTCGTTCAACGGCCTCTACGGCGAGATCGACGACCCCGAGAAGGTCGTCGACTCCATCTTCGCCAGCGCCAAGGCCGAGGCCGACAAGGACGCCGGCAAGGAGGACACCCCGCAGCTGGAGGGCAGCCCCCAGGCGTTCACGCCGGCCGAGCTCGACGGCGCGGTCCTGAAGTGCCAGCAGGCCAAAACGAAGGCCAACGCGGCCAACGGCACCCCCGCGTTCACCATCAGCATGTGCGTGTGGGCCGACCACAGCACCGTGGGCTTCGTGGTCCCGGCCGACATGGCCTCCATGATGGCGGGCAAGGCCGACTCCCTCGAGGACGCCGCCGCCCTCACCGCCAAGCTCCGCAAGGAAGTCCGCGTCAAGGCCTGATCCCCGGCCCTCGCACGCGGAAGGGGGGGGGCCCCCCCCGCGGGGGGGGGGGCGCGCCCGATGACGCGCGGAGGGGTGCTTGTGGAGCGTCGCGGGGTGAGGGGGTAAATCGGGAGGACGAGCCGGGTGTTGGTGGTTGT
>NZ_JBHWFF010000002.1:237261-248321 GCF_042733785.1 Streptomyces sp. NPDC059695
CCACCCCCCCACCCCCCCTAACCACACCCCCCCCCCCGCGCCCACCCCCCCCCCCCCCCCGGGCGGGGGCCCCCCCCCGGGGGGGGGGGCCCCCCCCTTCCATGTGCCCACGGTTCAGGCGGACTTCTCGTGCCTGCCGTCGTTCTTCACGATCCGCGGGACCAGCGTCGGGTTGACGTTGTTGCGGACGACGTCGGCCGTGATGACCACGCGGGCCACGTCCTTGCGGGACGGGACCTCGTACATGACCGACTGGAGGACCTCCTCCATGATGGCGCGCAGGCCGCGCGCGCCGGTGCCGCGGAGGATCGCCTGGTCGGCGATGGCCTCCAGGGCCGGGCGGTCGAAGTCCAGCTCCACACCGTCGAGTTCGAAGAGGCGCTGGTACTGCTTCACCAGCGCGTTGCGCGGCTCGACCAGGATCTGGAGGAGCGCCTCGCGGTCCAGGTTGTGGACGGAGGTGAGGACGGGGAGACGTCCGATGAACTCGGGGATCATCCCGAACTTCACCAGGTCCTCCGGCATGACCTCCTGGAACTGGTCGCTCGCCTCGATCTCGCGCTTGGAGCGGATGGTCGCCCCGAAGCCGATGCCCTTGGCGCCCGCCCGCGACTCGATGATCTTCTCCAGGCCGGCGAAGGCGCCGCCCACGATGAAGAGCACGTTCGTCGTGTCGATCTGGATGAACTCCTGGTGCGGGTGCTTCCGGCCGCCCTGGGGCGGGACGGAGGCCGTAGTGCCTTCCAGGATCTTCAGGAGGGCCTGCTGCACGCCCTCACCGCTCACGTCACGCGTGATCGACGGGTTTTCGCTCTTACGGGCGACCTTGTCGATCTCGTCGATGTAGATGATCCCGGTCTCGGCCTTCTTGACGTCGTAGTCGGCCGCCTGGATCAGCTTGAGCAGGATGTTCTCGACGTCCTCGCCGACATAGCCGGCCTCCGTCAGCGCCGTCGCGTCGGCGATGGCGAACGGGACGTTGAGCATGCGGGCCAGGGTCTGCGCGAGCAGCGTCTTCCCGGAGCCCGTGGGGCCGAGCAGCAGAATGTTGGACTTCGCCAGTTCGATGGCGTCGTCACGGCCCTGCGCGCCGCCGTTCTCGCCGGCCTGGACGCGCTTGTAGTGGTTGTACACCGCGACCGAGAGGGCCTTCTTCGCGGGCTCCTGCCCGACGACGTACCCCTCGAGGAACTCGTAGATCTCGCGGGGCTTGGGGAGTTCCTCCCAGCGCACCTCGCTCGTCTCCGCGAGTTCTTCCTCGATGATCTCGTTGCAGAGGTCGATGCACTCGTCGCAGATGTACACACCGGGTCCCGCGATGAGCTTCTTCACCTGCTTCTGGCTCTTTCCGCAGAACGAGCACTTGAGCAGGTCGCCGCCATCACCGATGCGTGCCACGAGGTGCTTCCCCTTCGCCTGGGAGTGCTTGGTTCAGCGACTCCTGGTGCCTCATATTCGACGGTACCTTGCCGGGCCCCCCGTTCGGGCCCCCCTTGGCACGGTTCACATGGTCGCGATTCGGCCACACGGGCCGTGCCAGGGGAAGGTTTGACGTCAGCGCTCGGCGGAGGCCGTGCTCTTACGGGTCGAGACGATCTGGTCGACGAGCCCGTACGCCAGGGCGTCCTCGGCCGTCAGGATCTTGTCGCGCTCGATGTCGTCGCGGATCTTCTCGATCGGCGTCGAGGAGTGCTTGGCCAGCATCTCCTCCAGCTGGGTGCGCATGCGCAGGATCTCGTTGGCCGCGATCTCCAGGTCGGAGAGCTGCTCACGGCCGGTGCCGCCGGAGGGCTGGTGGATCAGCACGCGGGCGTTCGGCAGGGCCATCCGCTTGCCGGGGGTGCCGGCGGCGAGCAGCACGGCCGCGGCGGAGGCCGCCTGGCCCATGCAGACCGTCTGGATGTCCGGCTTCACGAACTGCATCGTGTCGTAGATGGCCGTGAGGGCGGTGAAGGAGCCGCCCGGGCTGTTGATGTAGATCGAGATGTCGCGGTCCGGGTCCATCGACTCCAGGCACAGGAGCTGCGCCATGACGTCGTTGGCGGAGGCGTCGTCGATCTGCACGCCGAGGAAGATCACGCGCTCCTCGAAGAGCTTCGCGTACGGGTCGTACTCGCGCACGCCCTGCGAGGTGCGCTCGACGAAGCGCGGCACGACGTAGCGGTTGTCCATCGGCGCGCCGGTGTAGAGGCCGCTCGGGGAGAGGTTGTTCTGCATCTGGGTGTTCACCGTCCTGGTGGCGTTCGGCGGAGGTCTTGGGTTCTTCGGCGGGCTGCCGGCGCTCAGGCGCCCGTGCCGCCGCCGCCCGGAACA
Source organism: Streptomyces sp. NPDC059695 (assembly GCF_042733785.1). Classification (NCBI taxonomy): domain Bacteria; kingdom Bacillati; phylum Actinomycetota; class Actinomycetes; order Kitasatosporales; family Streptomycetaceae; genus Streptomyces; species Streptomyces sp. NPDC059695. The sequence continues at coordinate 239,575 of NZ_JBHWFF010000002.1, forward strand.
CCCGCGGCGTGCGTGATGATGTCGTCGATCAGGCCGTAGGCCTTGGCCTCGTCCGCGGTGAACCAGCGGTCGCGGTCGCCGTCGCGGATGATCGCCTCGACGGTCTGGCCGGAGTGCTGCGCGGTGATCTCGGCCATGCGCTTCTTCGTGCGCAGCAGGTACTCGGCCTGGATCTTGATGTCGGAGGCCGTGCCGCCGATGCCGGCGGAGCCCTGGTGCATCAGGATGTCGGTGTTCGGCAGCGCGAAGCGCTTGCCGGGGGCGCCGGCGGTGAGCAGGAACTGGCCCATGGAGGCCGCCATGCCCATACCGATGGTGACGACGTCGTTCGGGATGAACTGCATGGTGTCGTAGACCGCCATGCCGGCCGTCACCGAGCCGCCGGGGCTGTTGATGTACAGGAAGATGTCCTTCTCCGGCTCGGCGGCCAGGAGGAGCATCTGCGCGGTGATCTTGTTGGCGATCTCGTCGTCGACCTGCTGGCCGAGGAAGATGATGCGCTCGCCGAGCAGCCGGTTGTAGACATGGTCGCCGAGGCCGCCACCGATGGACGGCTCACCCGCGGCGTAAGGCTTCAGATTCGTCACGTATCCACCTGCTCGTCTCCGACGGCCCCAAGCCGTCTCAGCGTCTTGTTCAGAGGGCAGTGCCCTCGTATTCATGGACCCTAACGCGCAGGTCGGACAACGCCATCCCGGTTCCCGAACTGTTCGCTGGGAGCGCAAGGTAGTTGGGGGCGTGTAAGCCGTTCCCGGTACGTCCACGGGCCCGTACGCACAGCAGTGCGTACGGGCCCGTGGAGCGGGGTCCGCCGGGGGCGGGTGCCCTTACTTGTCCTCGGAGACCTCGGCCTCGCCGGTGACGGCCTCGACGGCCTCGGCGGCGGTCTCGAGCTCGTCCTCGTCGTCGGAGAGGTCGACGACCTCGCCGTTGGTGTCGACGACCTTGGCGGCCTCGACGACGACCGCGAGGGCCTTGCCGCGGGCGACCTCGCCGACGAGCATCGGGACCTGGCCCTGCTGGGCCACGGCCTGGGCGAACTGGTCGGGGCTCATGCCGGAGGAGGCGGCACGGCGGAACAGGTGCTCGGTGAGCTCCTCGCGGGAGACGTCGAGCTTCTCCTTGTTGACGAGCTCATCGAGGATGAACTGCGTCTTGATGCCCTTCTCGGCCTGCTCCTTGGTCTCGGCCAGGAACTCCTCCTCGGTCTTGCCCTGGACTTCCAGGTACTTCGCGAGGTCGAGGCCCATCTGGCCGAGCTGGTGGTGCTCCAGGTTGTGCTTGCGGGTGTTGATCTCGTCCTCGAGAAGCTTCTCGGGCATCGGGACCTCGACCAGCTTGAGGAGCTCGTCGAGGACGCGCTCCTGGGCCTGGGTGGCCTGGTCGAACTGCTTCATGTTCTCGAGGCGCTTGCGGCTGTCGGCCTTGAGCTCGTCGAGGGTGTCGAACTCCGAGGCCAGCTGCGCGAACTCGTCGTCGAGCTCGGGGAGCTCGCGGGCGGCGACGGTGGTGACCTTGACGGTGACCTCCGCGTCCTTGCCCTCGGCGGAGCCGCCCTTCAGCTGCGAGGTGAAGGTGGCCTCGCCGCCGGCCTCCAGGCCCTTGACGGCCTCGTCGATGCCGTCGAGGAGCTCGCCGGAACCGATGGTGTACGAGACGTCGCTGGCGACACCGTCGGGCAGGACCTCGCCGTCGACCTTGGCCTCGAGGTCGATGGTGACGACGTCGCCCTCGGCGGCGGCGCGCTCGACCGGGGAGGTCGAGGCGAAGCGCTCGCGGAGCTGCTCCACGGACTTCTCGATGTCCTCGTCGGTGACCTCGACCGCGTCGACGGTGACCTCGATGCCGGAGTAGTCCGGGATCTCGATCGCCGGGCGGATGTCGACCTCGGCGGTGAAGGCCAGCAGCTCGCCGTCCTTCAGCTCGGTGATGTCGACCTCGGGCTGGCCGAGCGGGTTGACGTCGGCCTCGTTGACGGCCTCGGTGTAGAACTTCGGGAGCGCGTCGTTGACGGCCTCTTCCAGCACGGCGCCGCGGCCGAACCGCTGGTCGATCACGCGAGCCGGGATCTTGCCCTTACGGAAGCCCTTGACCGTGACCTGCTGGTTGATCTTCTTGTACGCCGCGTCGAGGCTGTCCTTGAGCTCCTCGAAGGGCACCTCGACAGTGAGCCGAACCCGGGTCGGGTTCAGGGTCTCCACGGCGCTCTTCACGGTTCGGTCTCCTTGTGGCTGATTCCTGGAATCCACCGGGGCCGCGTGTGGCGGTTCCGGCGGGTCGGCCCGGTCAGAAAGACACACGGGCACGCAGCTTGCATAGTAACCGCAAGCGGGATGACGCCCACAACGTGATCAAGACTGCGCGAGGTGAGCGCGTGATCGTCATGGTCGGGGTGGCGGGATTTGAACCCACGGCCTTCCGCTCCCAAAGCGGACGCGCTACCAAGCTGCGCCACACCCCGTCGGTGCGACACGTAGGGTACATGGACGGAGACTGTGCGGCGCCCCCAGTTTCCGGGGTGTGCGCGAAGGCCTCCCGACCGGCTACCATGCTCCTCGTGCCGCGGTCCTCGTGACCTGCGGCGCGACGCTGTGCGGGTGTAGCTCAATGGTAGAGCACTAGTCTTCCAAACTAGCTACGCGGGTTCGATTCCCGTCACCCGCTCTGAATCAAGAAAACCCCAGGAAACCTGGGGTTTTCTTGCGTTCCGAGCCACGAGTCGCGCCCGGGCTTCCGCGAAGGACGGCCGCTCGCACGCAGGGAAGGGCCCCCGCCGGTCTCGGCGGGGGCCCTTCGTCGTGTGCGCGGCACGCCCGGTCAGAACTTGATGGAGGCCACCGTCTGCGTTATCGAGTCCAGGAAGCGCTGGATGTCGTCGGCCATGCCGGTGGAGGCGAGGAAGAAGCCGAAGAGGACCGCGACCACGGCAGGGCCGCCCTTGAGGTTCCCCCCTCGGATCAGCACCACCAGGATGATTGCCAACAGCAACACCACAGACAGTGAAATGGCCACAACTGATCACACCCTCGGTCGGTCCCGCCTTGCCCACCAGGGAGCCCCTGTCTCGGAACACCCCCCGCTGTCTCCATCGTGCCACCAACCCCCCTGCCCTCGCTGCCGGGTGACGAATCGTGGTGGAGAAGATCACGTCATGCGGGGCGCGAGAGGAGCAGCAGGGCCCGGTCGTCGTTGACGTCCTTGGCGACGGCCTCGATCAGGTGCCAGGCCGTGCCCTCGAACCCGTCGGCGACGCAGCGGTCGGCCTCGCCGGTGAGACGGTCGATGCCCTCGGCGATGTCCCGGTCGGCGGCCTCGACGAGGCCGTCGGTGAAGAGCATGAGGACGTCGCCGGGGCGCAGGGAGCCCTTGACGGGGTGGAACTCGGCGCCGTCGTAGACGCCGAGGAGGGGGCCGTCGGCGGCCTTCTCCTCCCAGCGTCCGCTGCCCGCGTGGAGCTGGAGGGCGGGCAGGTGGCCGACCGAGAAGAGTTCGTAGTCGCCGGACTCCAGGTCGAGGACGAGGTGGATCGAGGTGGCGAAGCCCTCGTCCCAGTTCTGCCGGAGGAGGTAGCCGTTGGCCGCCGGGAGGAATCCGTGCGGCGGGAGCGAGCCGAGGAGGCCGCCGAACGCGCCGGAGAGCAGCAGGGAGCGGGAGGCCGCGTCCATGCCCTTGCCGGAGACGTCGGTGAGGACGACCTCCAGGGTCCGTCCGCCGTGGGTGCGGGCGGCGACGACGAAGTCGCCCGAGAAGGACTGGCCGCCGGCCGGGCGCAGCGCCATCTCGCGGTGCCAGCCCTGCGGGAGCCGGGGCAGCGCGCTCTGGACGCGGATGCGCTCGCGCAGGTCGAAGAGCATGGTGCCGCCGCGCCGCCAGGGCACGCCGACCCGGGCCCGGAACTGGGCGATGAGGAGGCCGAAGAGTCCGCAGGCGGCGACGACCAGGACGGTGCCGGGGGTGACCCTGGCGGGGCCCTGGGTGTACGGGCCGAGGACGACGGACTCGACGATGAGGGCGCCCGCGGCCGCCGCGTACAGGGCGAGCAGGCTGGCGGGGCGCAGCAGCAGGCCGCCGGCCACGATCGGCAGGACGAGCGCGGCGGGCGAGCACCAGACGGGGTCGAGGAGGGTCCCGCAGGCGATGAGGGGGATCATCAGGAGGAGTCCGGCGAAGGCGAGCCAGTCGGCGCCGTCGCCGCGGAAGTAGTCGACGGCGGATCTGCGCAGCACGACGCGGGCCCGGCGCACGCGCCTGCGTGTCCGGGCCGCGTACGTGTTCACTCCGGCGCGCTGTCCCATTGGCCTGGACCCTATCCATCCCGCCGGACATCGTGCAGGGGTACCCCCGTGACAATGTGCGTGAAATCGGGTCGCCCCGGGCGGGCGCCGCTGATATCGATGGCATATGACGACTGAACTGCGGGTTCTCGACCCGTCGGAGTGGGACCGCTGGTACGAGGTGCTGGAGCTCGCCTTCGGCGGTGTGGCGGAGGCGCCGGAGGAGCGGCGGCTGTGGCGTGATCTGACCGAGTTCGAACGCTCCCTGGGCGTCTGGGACGGCGATCTGTGCGTGGGTACGGCGGGGGCGTTCACCTTCCGGCTGACGGTGCCGGGCGGGGCGTCGGTCCCTGCGGGCGGGGTGACGATGGTGAGCGTGGCGGGGACGCACCGGCGGCGCGGGATCCTGACCTCGATGATGCGCCGGCAGCTGGACGACCTGCGGGCGGCGGGCGAGTGCCTGGCCGTGCTGACGGCCTCGGAGCCGGAGATCTACGGGCGGTTCGGCTACGGCGTCGGCGCGTACTCGGCGCACGCGGCGATCGACACGAACCGGGTGCGGCTGGCGGTGCCGGAGGGCACGGACCGGGTCTCGCTGCGGCGGGCGGACCTGGCGGAGTCCTCGGCGGTGTGCGAGGCGGTGTACGCGCGGCTGGTGCCGGCGCGGCCCGGGATGCTGGCGCGGCGGCCGGGGTGGGAGCGGCTGCCGCTGATCGACCCGGTGGCCGACCGGGAGGGCGCCTCGCCGCGGCAGTGCGTGCTGGCGGAGCGGGACGGGGAGGTCGTGGGCTTCGCGCACTACGCGATCAAGCCGGACTGGTCGTACGCGGGGGCCGAAGGGACCGTGAACGTGCACCAGTTGGCGGGGCTCGACCCGGCGGCGGAGGCGGCGCTGTGGCGGTTCCTCTGCTCGGTGGACCTGGCCCCGACGGTACGGTTCCGCAGCCGGCCGGTGGACGACGCCTGGCAGCACCTGGTGAGCGACGTGCGGCGGTGCGAGCCGACGGTGCGTGACGCGTTGCACGTGCGGCTGGTGGAGGTGGGCGCGGCTCTGGAGGCGCGGACGTACCAGGCGCCGGTGGACGTGGTGTTCGAGGTCGAGGACGCGTTCTGTCCGTGGAACGCGGGGCGGTGGCGGCTGACGGGGGACGCGAAGGGCGCGGTGTGTGTCCGTTCGGAGGACGCGGCGGACCTGGCCCTGTCGGTGCGGGAGCTGGGTGCCGCGTACCTGGGCGGGACCTCGCTGGTGTCGCTGGCCTCGGCGGGGCGGGTGCGGGAGCTGCGGGAGGGGGCGCTGACGGAGGCCTCCGTGGCCTTCGGGTCGCCCGTCGCGCCCTGGCTGCCGCACGGCTTCTAGGCCGTCTCTTTCGGACCTTGCCGGACGCGCCCCGGGTCAGCGGGTCTGGCAGCCGGGGCACCAGAAGAGGTTGCGGGCGGCGAGGTCGGCGGTGCGGATCTCGTCCCCGCAGATGTGGCACGGCTGGTTCGCGCGGCGGTAGACGTAGACCTCGCCGCCGTGGTCGTCCACGCGGGGCGGGCGGCCCATGGCCTCGGGGGTGTGCTCGGGGCGGACCGTGTCGATGCGGTTGAGGCGGACGCCCTCGCGCATGAGGACCACGAGGTCCTCCCAGATCAGGGTCCACTCCCCCGCCGTGAGGTCCCGGCCCGCGCGGTAGGGGTCGATGCCGTGGCGGAAGAGGACCTCGGCGCGGTAGACGTTGCCGACGCCCGCGATGACCTTCTGGTCCATGAGGAGCGCGGCGATGGTCGTGCGGGACTTCGAGATCCGGCGCCAGGCCCGTGCCGGGTCGTCGTCCCGGCGGAGCGGGTCCGGGCCGAGCCGGTCGTGTATCGCGCGCTTCTCGGCGTCCGTGATCAGGGCGCAGGTGGTGGGTCCGCGCAGGTCGACGTACCCCTCGGGGGTGCCGAGCCGCAGTCGGACGGTGTCCGTGGGAGGCGGGGCGGGGGCGTCGCCGAAGTTCACCTTGCCGAAGAGGCCCAGGTGGATGTGGATCCACTCCCTGTCCTCGAAGGCGAGGAAGAGGTGCTTCCCGTGGGCTTCGGCGGTCTCCAGGACGGTGCCGTCGAGCAGGGCCGCCGAGTCGGCGAACTTGCCCTGGGGGCTGGAGACGCGTACGGGCCGGCCGCCGAACCGCTCGCGGTGGTCGGCGGCCAGCCGGTGGATGGTGTGCCCCTCGGGCATCAGGCGGTCGGCTCCTGCGGGTGGTGCGCCGGGATCGGGGGGAGCTCGCCGGTGGTCTCGTACGCGGTGAGCATGTCGATGCGGCGGGTGTGACGCTCGTCACCGGAGTACGGCGTGTTCAGGAAGATCTCGACGAACTTGGTCGCCTCTTCCCGGGTGTGCATCCGGCCGCCGACGGAGATCACGTTGGCGTTGTTGTGCTCGCGGCCGAGGGCGGCGGTCTGCTCGCTCCAGGCGAGGGCGGCGCGCACCCCCTTCACCTTGTTCGCGGCGATCTGCTCGCCGTTGCCGGAGCCGCCGATGACGATGCCCAGGCCGTCCGGGTCCGCGGCCGTCCTCTCGGCGGCGCGCAGGCAGAACGGCGGGTAGTCGTCCAGGGCGTCGTAGATGTGGGGGCCGCAGTCGACGGGCTCGTGGCCGTGTGCCGTGAGCCACTCGACGAGGTGGTTCTTGAGTTCAAAGCCGGCGTGGTCGGAACCGATGTAGACGCGCATGGTGCCGAGTGTGGCACGTCACGGCCCGGGTAGCAGGCAGCGGGGTCGGGACCTTCACCCGGCCTGGTACGGACCTTCGACTCTCGCGAGGTCGCCCGTACAACGATCCGGAATGAGGTCTTCCGATCACACCCGCCCACAGTGTTCAATGCTCGGGCTCGCGACCCGAGCAGCCCCCACACACAAGGAAGCGTCGATGAACACGCAACCGACCCTGACGAAGGACGGCCAGGAGACCGGTACCACCGGTCCCGCGCAGTCCTCCGACGGCCTCAAGGCCGGGCTCAAGAACCGCCACCTGTCGATGATCGCGATCGGCGGCGTGATCGGCGCCGGCCTCTTCGTCGGCTCCGGCTCCGGCATCGCCGCGGCGGGCCCCGCGATCCTCCTCTCGTACGCACTCGTCGGCGCCATGGTCGTCTTCGTGATGCGGATGCTGGGCGAGATGGCCGCCGCCCGGCCGTCCTCCGGCTCCTTCTCCGCCTACGCGGACCAGGCCCTGGGCCGCTGGGCCGGCTTCAGCATCGGCTGGCTGTACTGGTTCTTCTGGGTCGTCGTCCTCGCCGTCGAGGCGACCGCGGGCGCCAAGATCCTGGAGAGCTGGGTCCCGGCCGTGCCGCAGTGGGGCTGGGCCCTCATCGTGATGGTGGTCCTGACCGCGACCAACCTGGGCTCCGTCGCCTCGTACGGCGAGTTCGAGTTCTGGTTCGCCGGCATCAAGGTCGTCGCCATCGGCGCCTTCGTCGTCATCGGTCTGCTCGCGGTCTTCGGCGTGCTCCCCGGCTCGGACAACCCGGGCGCCGGGTTCGCGCACCTCACCGACAGCGGGGGCTTCTTCCCGATGGGTGCGGGCGCGGTCCTCACCGGTGTGCTGATGGTCGTCTTCTCGTTCATGGGCAGCGAGATCGTCACGCTCGCCGCCGGCGAGTCCGAGAACCCGCAGAAGGCCGTCACCAAGGCCACCAACAGCGTGATCTGGCGGATCGGCGTCTTCTACCTGGGCTCGATCTTCGTCGTCCTGACGCTGCTGCCGTGGAACGACAAGTCGATCGTCGAGAAGGGCTCGTACGTCGCCGCCCTCGACTCGATCGGCATCGCGCACGCCGGCCAGATCATGAACGTGATCGTCCTCACGGCCGTCCTGTCCTGCCTGAACTCGGGCCTCTACACGGCCTCCCGCATGGCCTTCTCGCTCGGGCAGCGCGGTGACGCGCCGAAGGCCTTCGCCAAGGTCAACAAGCGGGGCGTGCCGACGGCCGCGATCCTCGGTTCGGTCGTCTTCGGCTTCGTCGCGGTCTTCTTCAACTACAAGTGGCCGGACACCGTCTTCGCCTTCCTGCTGAACTCCTCCGGCGCCGTCGCGCTCTTCGTCTGGCTGGTCATCTGCGTGACCCAGCTGCGGATGCGCGGCATCATCCTGCGCGAGTCGCCGGAGAAGCTGGTCGTGCGGATGTGGCTCTTCCCGTACCTGACGTGGGCGACGATCGTCATGATCGTCGGCGTCCTCGGCTACATGGTCTACGACGGCGGCAGCAACCGCGACCAGGTCGTGCTCTCCCTGCTCGTGGCCGCGCTGGTGATCGCGATCTCCCTGGTCAGGCAGCGGGTCGGCAAGTCCGCCGAGCGCGTCTGACGGCGGTCGTCCGCGCGTCGCACGTGAAAGGGCCCCGGGGGGGGGGCGCGGGGGGGGGGGGGCGGCGCTGACCAGCCATACGGCGGCGGTGCCAGAGGGCCCCGAGACAGACCGAAGGGCGGCCCGCGGACCCCCCGCCAGGG
>NZ_JBHWFF010000002.1:248331-297132 GCF_042733785.1 Streptomyces sp. NPDC059695
CCGAGCCGCGGGGGGTGGGTGCGGGGCGCGCCCCGGAGCGACCCGGGCCCCCCCCCCCCCCCCCCGCGCGGGGGCCCCCCCCCGGGGCCCTTCGCGTACGGCCCGGGGCTCAGCCCTTGCGGCCCACGAGCTTCCAGGCGGCCGGCAGGGCGCCCATGGCGAGCGCGGCCTTGAGGGCGTCGCCGATGAGGAACGGGGTGAGGCCGAGGGCGACGGCCTCGCCGAGGGGCATGCCGGTGGCGAGGGCCAGGTAGGGCACGCCGACCGCGTAGATGAGCGCGGAGCCGAGGACCATGGCGCCCGCGGTGCGGAGCACCGAGCGGTCGGCGCCGCGGCGGGCGAGGGCACCGACGACGGTCGAGGCGAGGAGCATGCCGAGGATGTAGCCGAAGGTGGCCATGGAGGCGCCGGAGGCGCCTTCCGCGAACCACGGGACGCCCGCCACGCCCGCCACCGCGTACAGCGCGAGGGCGAGGAAACCGCGGCGCGCGCCGAGCGCCGTGCCGACGAGGAGGGCGGCGAAGGTCTGGCCGGAGACCGGGACCGGGGAGCCGGGGACCGGCACCGAGAGCTGCGCGGCGAGGCCGGTGAGGGCGGCGCCGCCGGCCACGAGGGCGATGTCGCGGGCGCGGCTCGCCGGGATGAGGTCGGCGAGGACGGTGCCCGCCCGGAGGGTGCGGGCGGGGGCGGCGGCGGTGCTCATCGGTACTCCGCGGAGGGTGAGGGTGGGAGGGACAGGTTGACGGTATGCCAGGAGTGAGCGCCCGATCACCGTCAGCCGCCGACAAAGGGACGGTCGAGCGGTTTATGGAGATCGAACAAACCCTGTCGATCACACCTCGCGCCACGTGACGCTTGTCACTGGGAACTCGTGTGGTGAGGTCCTTTTTGCGCCAGGAGGCGTTCACTGGAGAGACTGTGGGGTCCCAATAAACGTCTCCACGAGCGTCTGAGAGCACGAGCCCCCCATGCACGACCCCCTCGCCCCTGAACCGGAGCCCCTCTCCCACGGTCTGAAGCAGCGTCATCTGACGATGCTGGGGCTCGGCGGGGTGATCGGCGCCGGGCTCTTCGTCGGCTCGGGCGCCGGCATCGCCGTCGCCGGGCCCGGCATCGTGGTCTCGTACCTGATCGCCGGCGCGCTCGCGCTGCTGATCATGCGGATGCTGGGCGAGATGGCGGCGGCGATGCCCGCCTCGGGCGCGTTCTCGGTCCACGCGGAGCGGGCGCTCGGCCGCTGGGCGGGGTTCTCGGTGGGCTGGCTGTACTGGTTCCTGCTGGTCGTGGTCCTCGCCGTGGAGGCGACGGGCGCGGCGCGGATCGCGCACGGCTGGGTGCCGGGCGTGCCGCAGTGGGGCTGGGTGCTGCTCTTCATGGTCGTGTTCACCCTCGCCAACCTGGCGGCGGTGAAGAACTTCGGCGAGTTCGAGTTCTGGTTCGCGGCGCTCAAGGTCGGCGCGATCGTCCTCTTCCTCGTCCTCGGCGTGCTCGCGATCGCGGGGTGGCTGCCCGACACGGACCCGGTGGGCCTGGCCAACCTGACGGGACAGGGCGGATTCCTGCCCCACGGCTGGTCCGGGGTGGTCTCGGGCGTGCTGGCCGTCGTCTTCGCCTTCGGCGGCCTGGAGGTCGTCACGATCGCGGCGGCCGAGTCCGACGACCCGGCGCGGAACGTGGCGCGGGCGGTGCGCAGCGCGGTCTGGCGGATCCTGCTCTTCTACGTGGGCTCGATGCTGGTCATCGTGACCCTGCTGCCGTGGACCGCGATGGAGCCGGGCGAGTCGCCGTACGTGGCGGTCCTGGACGCGATCGGGGTGCCGGCGGCGGGTCAGATCATGAACGTGGTGGTGTTCGTGGCGCTGCTGTCGGCGCTCAACGCGAACCTCTACGGCTCGTCCCGGATGGTCTTCTCGCTGGCGGAGCGCGGCGAGGCGCCGAAGGGGCTGCTGCGGATCACGGGCGGCGGGGTGCCGCGCCGGGCGGTGCTCGCCTCGGTGGCGTTCGGCTTCGTCTCCGTCCTGCTCAATCTGAAGTGGCCGGATTCCGTCTTCCTCTACATGCTGAACGCGGTCGGGGCGGTGCTGCTGTTCGTCTGGGCGCTGATCGCGGTCTCGCAGCTGCGGCTGCGGCGGCGGATCGAGCGGGAGGCGCCGGAGACGCTGACGCTGCGGATGTGGGGTTTCCCGTGGCTGACGTGGGTGGCGCTGGCGGCGATGGGCGCGGTGCTCGTCCTCATGCTCCTCGACGACGGGGCGCGGCCCCAGGTGCTCTGGTCGGCGGGGGCGACGGGGGCGGTCCTGCTGGTGGCGTGGGCGCGGGAACGGCGCACCGCGTCAACGAAGCGGAACTGAATCTTCACCTTGTGTGAAGGTCGTGCCCGTATAGCGGACTCCGGTTCCCTCTGAGCGGTACGCCCACCCAGACTGTGGGCTCCCTCCCCGTCTCAGCTAGTGAACAGGGTTCGCCCATGTCTCGGACCACCGCGCCCGCGCCGGCCGACCGCAAGGACGGCGCGACCGCATCTGCCGAGGGCCTCTCGCACGGCCTCAAGCAGCGCCACCTCTCGATGATCGCCCTCGGCGGCGTCATCGGCGCCGGGCTCTTCGTCGGCTCCGGCGCCGGCATCGCCGCCGCCGGACCCTCGATCGTGATCGCCTACGCGATCTCCGGCATCCTCGTGATGCTGGTGATGCGGATGCTCGGCGAGATGTCGGCCGCGAACCCGGCCTCCGGCTCCTTCTCCGTCCACGCCGAGCGCGCCTTCGGCTCGTGGGCGGGCTTCACCTCCGGCTGGGCCTTCTGGTTCCTGCTCTGCGTGGCCGTCGGCCTGGAGGGCATCGGCGCCGCGAAGATCATGACCGGCTGGTTCCCCGGCAGCCCCGAGTGGGCCTGGGTCGCGCTGTTCATGGTGGTCTTCTGCGCCACCAACCTGGCGGCGGTGAAGAACTTCGGCGAGTTCGAGTTCTGGTTCGCGGCGCTCAAGGTCGGCGCGATCGTGCTCTTCCTCGGCATCGGCGTCCTCGCGATCGTCGGCGTCCTGCCCGGCACGGACGCCCCCGGCACCGCGAACCTCAGCGGCGACGGCGGCTTCTTCCCGCACGGCTCCGAGGGCCTGATCGTGGGCCTGCTGGCGTCCGTCTTCGCGTACGGCGGACTGGAGACGGTCACCATCGCGGCGGCCGAGTCCGAGCACCCGGTGCAGGGCGTCGCCAAGGCCGTCCGTACGGCGATGTGGCGGATCGCGCTGTTCTACATCGGCTCCATGGCCGTCATCGTCACCCTCGTCCCGTGGGACGACAAGGCGGTCGTCGAGAAGGGCCCGTACGTCGCGGCCCTCGACCACCTGGGCATCCCCGCGGCCGGCCAGATCATGAACGTGGTCGTCCTGGTCGCCCTGCTCTCGGCGATGAACGCCAACATCTACGGCGCCTCCCGGATGGCCGGCTCGCTGGTCGCGCGCGACCAGGGCCCGAAGGCGCTGGGCCGCCTGTACGGCGGGGTGCCCCGCCCGGCCGTGCTCGTCTCCTCGGTCGTCGGCTTCGGCTGTGTGCTGCTGAGCTACTGGTCGCCGGACAAGGCCTTCATCTGGCTGCTCAACACCATCGGCGCGATCATCCTGGTCGTCTGGTTCTTCATCGCCGCCTCCCAGCTGGTGCTGCGCCGCCGCACCGAGCGCGAGGCGCCCGAGAAGCTGGTCGTGCGGATGTGGGCCTTCCCCGTGCTGACCTGGGTGGCGCTGGCCGGCATGGCGGCGATCTTCGTCCTGATGGCGCGCGAGGAGGGCACCCGCGTGCAGCTGTACTGGACGGGCGGCCTGACCCTGGTGCTCGCCGCCGTCGGCTTCGTGCGCCAGAAGGCGGCATCGGGCCGCGCGGCCTGAGCTCCCGCCCCTCCCTCCCGGAAACCCCCGGACCGACGCTCGGTTCGGGGGTTTCGCCATGCCGGGAACACGAGACCTAGGACGAAGGGCTGATCAACAACGAGTCTCACCTACTGTTAGCCTGCACCTGCATATAGGTTGCAATAAGCCATCGAAGGGCTCGGTCACATGGCGATCTACACGCTCCCGGAGCTGCCGTACGACTACGCGGCGCTGGAGCCGGTGATCAATCCGCAGATCATCGAGCTGCACCACGACAAGCACCACGCCGCGTACGTCAAGGGCGCGAACGACACCCTCGAGCAGCTGGAAGAGGCGCGCGACAAGGACCAGTGGGGTGCGATCAACGGCCTGGAGAAGAACCTCGCGTTCCACCTCTCCGGCCACATCCTCCACTCCATCTACTGGAACAACATGAACAGCCCGAAGGACGGGGGCGGCGGCGAGCCGCTCGCCGCCGACGGCGTCGGTGAGCTCGCGGACGCGATCACCGAGTCCTTCGGCTCCTTCGCGAAGTTCAAGGCCCAGCTGACCAAGGCCTCCGCGACCACCCAGGGCTCCGGCTGGGGCGTCCTCGCGTACGAGCCGATCAGCGGCCGGCTCATCGTCGAGCAGGTCTACGACCACCAGGGCAACGTCGGCCAGGGCTCCGTCCCGGTGCTGGTCTTCGACGCCTGGGAGCACGCCTTCTACCTGCAGTACAAGAACCAGAAGGTCGACTTCATCGAGGCCATGTGGCAGGTCGTCAACTGGCAGGACGTGAACAAGCGCTACCAGTCGGCCAAGGCCTCGGTGCCGCTGATCTCGTTCTGACCCCTCGCTCCTGCTCGTGATCGTCTTCTCAACCTTCACCGGGCAGGCGGATGAACGAAGAACCCCCGCGATGACGTGAATCGCGGGGGTTCTTCCGTGCCTGCGGCCGGGACTACTCGAAGCTGGGCGCCGCCGTCCGGGTGCGCTTGATCTCGTAGAAGCCCGGCGTCGACGCCACGAGCAGCGTGCCGTCCCACAGCCGGGCCGCCGCCTCGCCGCGCGGGGTCGGGGTGACGACGGGGCCGAAGAAGGCGACCTCGTCGCCCGTCGGGCCCGGCACCGCGATGACCGGCGTGCCGACGTCCTGGCCGACCTTCCCTATGCCCTCCGTGTGGGAGGCGCGCAGCTCGGTGTCGTACGTGTCCAGGTCGGCGAAGTCGGCCAGGTCCTCGGGCAGGCCGACGTCCTTCAGCGCGCCGGCGATCGCCTCGCGGGTCGGGCCCTCGCCGTTGTTGTGGAAGCGGGTGCCGAGGGCCGTGTAGAGCTTGCCGACGACCTCGTCGCCGTGCAGCTGCTGGGCGGCGATCACCACGCGCACCGGGCCCCAGGCCTGGGTCTCCAGCATCTCGCGGTACTCGGCGGGGACCTCGTCGAGCCGGTTCTCGTTGAGCACCGCCAGGCTCATGACCTTCCAGCGCACGTCCACCGGGCGGACCTGCTCCACCTCCAGCATCCAGCGGGAGGTCATCCAGGCCCACGGGCACAGCGGGTCGAAGTAGAAGTCTGCGGTGGTCCTGCTCTCGGACATGTCACTCCTCGGTGAGGCCGCGGGAAGAAGAAGGTGGTGCGCCGAAAGAAGGGAACCCGCTCCGGCGCGCGCGCATTCCCGTGTCCCGGGTGACAGCTGCACATGGGAGGATCGGTGCTGTTTCGAACGCGCCACGAAGGAGTGACCGTGCCCGGTGAGAATCTGTCCCGCGACGAGGCCCACGAGCGGGCCGCGCTGCTGTCCGTCGACGGGTACGAGGTCGTCCTCGACCTCCGGTCGGCGGTCGGCGACTCGGACGAGGCGGTGCGCACCTTCCGCTCCGAGACCACGATCCGGTTCCGCCGCACCGGCGAGGGCACGAGCACGTTCGTCGACCTGATCGCCCCCTCGGTGACCTCGGTCACACTGAACGGCCGCTCCCTCGACCCCGCCGTGGTCTTCGACGGCGCGCGGATCGCGCTCGACGGCCTCGCCGACGAGAACACGCTCGTGGTGGACGCGCAGTGCGCCTACAGCCGGACCGGCGAGGGCATGCACCGCTTCGTCGACCCGGAGGACGGCGAGGTCTACCTCTACACGCAGTACGAGCCGGCCGACGCCCGCCGGGTGTACGCCACCTTCGAGCAGCCCGACCTCAAGGCCCCGTACCGCTTCGCGGTGACCGCGCCCGAGGGCTGGACGGTCTGGTCGAACGGCGCGGGCGAGCGGGACACCGAGGGCGTGTGGCGGTTCGCGGAGACCGCGCCGATCTCCACGTACATCACGTGCGTCGTGGCCGGCCCGTACCACTACGTGACCGACAGCTACACGCGCGGCGAGCTGGAGATCCCGCTCGGCGCGATGTGCCGGAAGTCGCTCGCGAAGCACTTCGACGCGGACGACGTCTTCCTGATCACCAAGCAGGGCTTCGACTTCTTCCACGACAACTTCGACTACCCGTACCCCTTCGGGAAGTACGACCAGGCCTTCGTCCCCGAGTACAACCTCGGCGCGATGGAGAACCCGGGCATGGTGACCTTCCGCGAGGAGTACATCTACCGGGGCAAGGTCACCCAGGCCGCGTACGAGAGCCGCGCCAACGTCATCCTGCACGAGATGGCGCACATGTGGTTCGGCGACCTGGTCACGATGGTGTGGTGGGACGACCTGTGGCTCAAGGAGTCCTTCGCGGACTTCATGGGCTCCTTCGTGAACGCCGAGGCCACCCGCTTCACCAACAGCTGGGTGACCTTCGCCAACAACCGCAAGTCCTGGGCGTACCGCGCCGACCAGCTGCCGTCCACGCACCCGATCACGGCCGACATCCGTGACCTGGAGGACGCCAAGCTCAACTTCGACGGCATCACGTACGCCAAGGGCGCCTCGGTGCTCAAGCAGCTCGTCGCGTACGCCGGCCGGGACGCGTTCCTGGAGGGCGCGCGCCGCTACTTCAAGCGCCACGCCTACGGGAACACGCGCCTGGCCGACCTCCTGTCCATCCTGGAGGAGACCTCCGGGCGGGACATGAAGGCCTGGGCGAAGTCCTGGCTCCAGACCTCCGGCGTCAACAGCCTGACCCCGGCCGTCACCTACGACGCCGACGGCCGGATCACCGAGCTCGCC
Organism: Streptomyces sp. NPDC059695; assembly: GCF_042733785.1. Taxonomy (NCBI): domain Bacteria; kingdom Bacillati; phylum Actinomycetota; class Actinomycetes; order Kitasatosporales; family Streptomycetaceae; genus Streptomyces; species Streptomyces sp. NPDC059695. Next base: position 255,336 of record NZ_JBHWFF010000002.1, read on the forward strand.
GTCCTCCAGGAGGGCGACGAGCTGCGTCCGCACCGGGCGGCCGTGGGCCTCTACCGGGTCTCGGGCGGGGAGCTCGTGCGGTACGCGCGGGCCGAGGCCGACCTCACCGGCGCCCGGACCGTCGTCACCGAGCTCGCGGGCGCCGAGAAGCCCGACCTGGTGCTCGTCAACGACGACGACCTCACCTACTGCAAGATCCGCTTCGACGAGGGCTCGCTCGCGACGCTGCGGGCCCACCTCGGTGACATCACGGACCCGCTGGCCCGCGCCCTGTGCTGGTCGGCGCTGTGGAACCTGACCCGTGACGGGCTGATGCCCGCCCGGGACTTCGTGTCCGTCGCGCTCGCCTTCGCGGGCCGCGAGACCGACATCGGCGTCCTGCAGATGGTGCACGGCTGGACGAAGTCGGCCGTCACCCTCTACGCGACGCCCGCGTGGCGCGAGGAGGGCGGGCGGCTGCTCGCCGAGGGCGGGCTGCGCGAGCTGCGGGAGGCCGAGCCGGGCAGCGAGCACCAGCTGACCTGGGCGCGGTTCTTCGCGGCGACCGCCGCCTCCGACGCCGACTTCCAGCTCCTGGAGGGGCTGCTGGAGGGCACGGCGAAGATCGACGGCCTCGACGTCGACCAGGAGCTGCGCTGGGCGCTGCTCTCCCCGCTGGCCGCGCACGGCCGCGCGGACGACGTCCGGATCGGCGAGGAGCTCGCCCGGGACGACACGGCCACGGGCAAGCGCCACCAGACCCGCCTGCTGGCCTCGCGGCCGTCGGCGGCGGTCAAGGCGCAGGCCTGGGCGCAGGTCGTGGAGTCGGACACCCTGTCGAACGCGCTGGTCGAGGCGACCATCGCGGGCTTCGTCCAGCCCTCGCAGCGCGAGCTGATCGCGCCGTACGCGGAGAAGTACTTCGCGGCGATCGAGCGGCTGTGGGGCGAGCGGTCGATCCAGATCGGCATCGACGTGGTCCGGGGCCTGTTCCCCGGGCTCCAGGACGACGAGGCGACCCTGGCCTCGGCGGACGCCTGGCTGTCGGAGCACGAGGCGGCGGCGCCGGCGCTGCGCCGTCTCGTCCTGGAGGCACGGGACGACCTGGCGCGGGCTCTGCGCGCGCAGGCCTGCGACGGCCGGGCGGCCTGAGGCCGCGCCGGTGGGGGTCGCGGACCGCGGCCCCCATCGGCACTCGAACGTGCGTACTTTAGGGCGAGCTTGTCCCCAATTGTCGACGAGCGTGTAACAGGGGTTAGGGGAGCCTTCGGGCGCGGAAGACCCCCGGCATGAACCACAACACCCCCATCACCCCCCGCCCCCTCCCCCTCTCCTCCCGCACCGGTCGTACGCAACGCCTCGCGTCCGCCGACCAGTTGAGGGCCCAGGGCGTGCCCGCCGCCGAGGTCGCCGCGCACTGCCGGCCCGGCGGCTGGCAGCAGCTGCTGCCCGGCGTCTTCCTGCTCCAGCCCGGGCCGCCCACCGGCGAGGACCGGCTGAAGGCCGCGCTGCTCTACGCCCGCGGGGCAGGGAGCGTCCCCCCGCAGGGCCCCGACCCGATGATCACCGGGCTCGCCGCGCTCGCCCTGCACCGCCTCCCCTCCGCTCCCCCGCTCACCGCCCTGGACCGGATCGACGTGCTGGTGCCGCGCACCCGGCGGCTGCGCTCGACGGGGTGGGTGCGGGTGGTGCGCGCCCCCGAGTCGCCGGAGCCGGTGGAGCTCACGGGCGTCCCCGTCGCCCCGGTCGCCCGCGCCGTCGCCGACGCGGTGTCGGGCCTCACGGACGCGGAGACGGTACGCCGGCTGCTCACCGAGGCGGTCCGCGGCGGCCACTGCGAACCGGGCGTGATCGTCCGGGAGTTGAGCCGGGCGCGGCTGCTCTCCCGGACGCACGTGGTGGACGCGGTGGACGCGCTGCTCGCCGAGGGCCGCTCGCGGTCCGAGCAGCGGCTCTACGACATGGTCCGGGAGTTCGCGCTGCCGGACCCGGTGTGGAACGTGGACCTGCGGCTGCCGGGCGGCCCGCACCTGGGCGGGGTGGACGCCTACTGGCCGGAGCAGGCGGTGGCCGTGGAGCTGGACACCCGGGCGCCCCGGCAGGACGACGACGAGCTGTGGACCGAGTACACCCGCAAGCGGGAGCACCTGGAGCGGCTCGGCATCACGGTCGTCCACCTCACCCCGCGCAAGCTGCGGGAGGCGATGGACCAGCAGGCCACCGTGGTCCGTACGGCGCTGATGGCCGCGCCGGACCGGCACCCCGCCACGTACGTCGTCGTCCTGCCGAGGTGAGGGCTAGGACTTCGGGGCGGTGCCGGTCGTGCCGCAGAACTCGGCCTCGACGACCTTCTGGGTGTCGCCCGTCCAGTCGGCGTTGAAGTTGCCGGCGAGGGAGTGCTCGCCGTCGCGGGTCACGTGCGCGAGGGAGGAGGAGCCGTGGATGCCGCCGCCGTGGCCCCAGACCTCCACGCCGCAGCTCAGCCGCTCCTTCATGAGCCCGAGGCCGTAGCCCACGTTCGGGTAGTCGGGGGAGATCCGCACCGTGGTGGTCATCTCCTTCAGAGCGCCCTTCGTGAGGAGCCGGCCCTGGAGGAGGGCGCGGTAGAAGGTCTGCAGGTCGCGGGAGTCGGAGATGATCTCGCCCGCCGCGCCCGCGATGCTCGGGTTGAGCCTGGAGACGTCGTGGACGGGGCCGTTCACGTTCTCGGAGAGCTTGGAGTACGCCGGGCTGCTGGGCCGCGGCATGGCGGCGCGGGTCCCGGGGACGGTGGTGGCGCGGAGCTTGAGCGGCTTGACGATCCGGTTCTCGACGGCCTTGCCGTAGGGGCGGCCGGTGACCTTCTCGATCACCATGCCGGCGAGGACGAAGTTGGTGTTGGAGTAGTTCCAGGAGGTGCCGGCCGCGAAGTCGGGCTCGTGGGCCATGGCGACGGCGACGAGCTGCTCCGGGGTCCAGGTGTCGTAGCGGTGCTCAAGGAATCCGGAGCCGAAGACCTTGGCCTGGAAGGCGGGATCCTCGGTGTAGCTGTAGATGCCGCTGGTGTGGTTGAGGAGCTGGCGCACGGTGATCTTCCGGCCGTCGTGGCCGTGGCCCCGGACGACGCCGGGGAGCCACTTCTCGACCGGGTCGTCGAGGTCGACGCGGCCCTCGGCCTGGAGCTGGAGGAGGACGGTGGCGGTGAAGGTCTTGGTGATGGAGCCGACGCGGTAGCGGTCGTCCCCGCCGCGCGCGCCGGCCGTGCCGGTCCAGCGGTCGTGTCCGTCGCGGGCCTGGGCGACGGCGCCGGGGACTCCGTCGGCGACGGCCGCGTCCAGGGCCTGCTGGGTGGCCGTGTGGCCCCCCTTCGCGGGCGCCCCGCCGGCCGCGAGGGCGGGGGTGGCGAGGGCGGTGGCCGCGAGGCCCGCGACGAGCGTGGCGGCGACGACGGTACGGGCGGTGCGTGCGGCTGACATGCGGGGCTCCCCTGACGTGCGGACTGATCGGTCACGGGAGGGGACCGCGGGGAGCGGGTGGGGGTTGAGGGCGATCGGAGCGGTTGAGCCCTTTTCGGCCGTTCGCGCGGGAGGGGTCAGCCGTTCGCCGGATCGGTGAGACGGGAGCGGCCCACCGGGGGCCTCGCGCGCCACAGGTCGAGGCCGATGTCGACGAGTTCGACGCGGGTGAGGGAGGGCACGGAGTCGAGCGGGTGCCAGGCGGCGAGGTCCGTCGAACCGTCCGTCTCGTTGCGCAGGGCACCCCCGGTGACCTGCGCCTCGTAGATGATCCGCAGCCCTTGCCAGTCGCCGGGGCCGCCGAGTCGGCGGAGCCGGGAGCGCCGGATGGAGTCGATGCCGAGGAGCGCGGTCGGCTCGGTCAGGTACCCGGTCTCCTCCTCGACCTCGCGGACGACGGTGTGGACGGGCTCCTCCCCGTGGTCCATGCCGCCGCCCGGCAGCGTCCACCGCTTGACGCCGTCCTTCGCGACCCAGCGGGCGAGGAGCAACTCGTCGTCACGGACGCACACGGCGTAGGCCGCCACCCTCAACTCCTGCTGCATGGACCGAGATTAGAGCCAGTACGCGGGATACGTCCGCCCCGCGGCACGGGCGGCGCCCAGTCCGACGGCGACCAGCAGGAGCGAGGCGAGGGCGAGAAGGCCGAGAAACGACCAGAAGGGCGGCTCCTGGAGGGCGACGATCACCGCCGTGGCCGCGGCGGGCGAATGCGGGGCCCGGGCGAGCATCATCACGCCGAGGGCCAGACCGCCCGCGACGGCCGCGCCCCACGGGCCGGGCCCGGCCACGGCGAGGACCGCGAAGCCGGTCAGGGCGGACAGCAGCTGCCCGCCGATGACCGAGCGCGGCTGGGAGAGCGGCAGGGCGGGGGCGCCCGCCACCAGCGCCATGCTGGCGGCGAGCGGCGGGATGAGCAGGGGCTGGTGGAGGAGGGCGCCGAGGGCGACGAGCAGGAGGAGCGCGGCGACGGCGGCCGCGGTGGAGGCGAGGACGGTTCCGGGGCGGGGGCGCGGCGGCGCTGCGGGCCGGGGCGGGGCGGCGGGCGCGAGGGTGGCGGTCACGGGGCCTCCAGGGGCGCGGCTCGGTCAGGGGGTCGGCGGGTTGGACGGGGAGTACTCGGGTGGCGACCAGCGCAGGGGGCTGCCGGACGGGTTCTCGGCCGTGCGCTCGATCCGGAAGCGGGTCACGCGGCCGTCGGGCCCGTACTCGGTGTGCGCGAGGCCGCTGAGCGCGAGCGTGAGACCCGTCTCCCAGTCCAGGAAGAGCAGTCCGGCGCGGCCGTCGGACTCCAGGTTGCCCAGGGTCAGGAACATCGCGTTGCCCGGGTAGTCGCGCCAGCTGATCTCCCCGGGCGAGTCGACGCGGACGAAGCCGGGGTTGCCGCCGCGGTGGCTGGTGTCGAGGCCGTCGGGGGCGGCGGTGGCGACGAAGAAGGTGTCGGCCGCCCGGATCCGGCGGATCTGGTCGGGGGTGAGCGCCTCGCCGTGGCGCTCGTCACCGGCGTCGGGGCCGGCGGGCCCGGAGCCGTACCACTCCCTCTTCTGGAGGTACTTCGGGCAGTTGGAGAAGACCTGTTCGGCTTCGATCGTGAAGCCGCGCGCACTGGTCCTGGCGGTGCCGTTGAGGCGCATGCGGCGGCGGGTGCGGGGGTCGAGGGCGAGGGTGCCGACGGGGGCGCCGTCGGCGCCCTCGGGGAGGGCTGCGGCGACCGAGACCGTGTGGGGGCCGGTGGCCCGGACGAAGCCGGGCGCGCCGGTGAGCAGGCGGGCCCAGACGCGCCCCTCGGTGTCCGCGGCGCCGAGCATCAGCATGGGCTGCGCCTCCAGGAAGGCGGCGGCGACGGGGCGGATGCCCGGGGTGATGGAGCGGCCCACGTGGTCGGCGAGGTCGCGGACGCCGACGCGTCGCTGCACGGCGAGGGAGCCGGGGTGGTAGGCGGTGTTCACGGGTGCCTCCGTGCGTGCGGGTCGGCGGCTAGAAGAAGCCGCAGGTCGGGGCCGTATCGGACGGGGCTTCCGCTTCCTCGGCGCCCTTCGGGACCGAGATCTCCAGGCGGGTGCCGTCCGGGTCGTGGAAGAAGATGCCGCCGGAGGCCGCGCCCTCGCGGTGGGCGACGACGCCCTCGTACGCGAAGGAGGCGCCGCGTGCGGTGAGCGCGGCCTCGGCGGCGCGGACGTGCTCGATGGACTCGGCCTCGAAGGCGAGGTGGTGGAGCCCGGGCCGGCCGGCGTCGTAGGTGCCCTCGGACTGCTGCCAGAGGGTGAGGACCAGGCGGCCGTCCTGGCCGAGGAAGGCGTAGCGGCTGTCCTTCTCCGCGCCCTCGCCGAGGACGTCGAAGCCGAGGACGTCGCCGTAGAAGGCGAGCGAGCGCGTCAGGTCGGTGACGTTGAGGCCGACGTGGTGGGTGGCGAGCGTGCCGATCGCGGACATGAGGGTCCCCTCTCTCGTTGCGGCCACCCCCCTCGGGCTAACCGCTTAATTTGACTTTAGAGGTTAGGTGCGGCGGGAGTCAACCGCTCACGTACTCTTGAGGGGTTAGTTCACCGAGGAGGGTGCCCGCCATGACCGCCATCGACCCCCGGCCGCTCACCGGCGAGCCCGTCTCCCTGGACCTGCTGAACACCCGCTGGAACGAGGAGGGCGTCCGCCAGGACCTGCTGACGGACGTCGCGGGGCTCGCCGTCTGGCTCGCCGCCCACGGCCTGGAGGAGCGGTTCGCCGCCGACGCGGCCACCCTGCGGCACACCCTCGCCGCACGGGACGCGCTCGCCGCGCTCGTCGACCACCCCGGCGACCCCGCCGCCACCGCGCGCGTGGACGCCGTCCTCGGCCACGGCCGCATCCGGGCCACGCTCACCACCGAGGGCCCCGGCGAGGAGGCCGAGTTCGCCGATCCCGCCCGGGGCCCCGGCTGGACCGCCGCCCGCGACTACCTCGACCTGCTGCGCACGGCGCCCGACCGGATCCGGGCCTGCGCCCACGAGGCGTGCATCCTGCACTTCTTCGACACCTCGCGGAACGGCACCCGCCGCTGGTGCTCGATGGCGGTCTGCGGCAACCGCGCCAAGGCCTCCCGCCACTACGCCCGCACGAAGGAGAGCTGAGCCCCCCTCGGGAACGACTCGCCCCCGTCCAGGCGGATTCGTCCCGCCTGGCGGGTCCACGGCGCTGGCGGGTTTACGCCGCGGCGGCAATCCGGCCCCGGGCAACTCTCCACAAACCCCTGTGACTTACGAAAGGCTGAGCGGTCATCCGGCATCAATATCCGGACGCCCTCCTTTCACAAACAGGGATGTAGATGACCACCCCCGAAACTCGGAGCTCCATACCCGGAAGCGCGACGCACGGGCCCAGACGCGCGGCCCGCATCGCCGCCGCCGCGGGACTCGTCGCCGCGCTCGTCGCGACCGGTGCCGCGCCCGTGCTCGCCGCCGAAGCCCCGGCGAGCACTCCCCCGGTCAAGTCCTCGGACCCGGCCGACAAGCTCGGCGCCATCGACGCCCAGCGGCTCACCGAGGCCGAGGCGAGCGGTGAGAAGAACGTCACCGTCCTCGTCGCCACCGTGCCCGGTGCCACCGAGCAGGTCGCGGCGCAGCTCGACGCCGTCGCCGGCGCCTCCGTCGGCAAGCAGCAGGACGCGCTCGGCTACGTCCGCGCCACGCTGCCGACGGCCAAGGCCGCCGCCGCCATCAAGGCCGCGACGCAGCTCTCCTCCGTCCAGTCCGTGGACCTCCAGGCGGAGATCCCGCTGGACGACCCGACGCCGGACGCGGGCGCCGCGACGGGTGCCGTCGCCGGCACCACCGTCACGCGGACCTACCCGGCACCGGGCAAGGACACCCCGGCGAAGAACCCGTACAACCCCTCGTACGAGACGGGCGCGGTCGACTTCGTCAAGGAGCACCCGAAGGCCGACGGCCGCGGCGTGACCATCGGCATCCTGGACTCCGGTGTCGACCTGGGCCACCCGGCCCTGCAGAAGACCACCACCGGCGAGCGCAAGATCGTCGACTGGGTCACCGCCACCGACCCGCTGACCGAGGGCGACGCCACCTGGCGCGCCCAGGTCACCCCGGTCACCGGCCCGGTCTTCACCGCCTCCGCGCAGAGCTGGAAGGCCCCGGCGGGCTCGTACCAGTTCAGCCGCTTCACCGAGGCGGTCACCGCGGGCGGCGACCCGAAGGGCGACATCAACCGGGACGGCGACACCACCGACGTCTTCGGCATGCTGTACGACCCCGCCGCCGGGACCGTCCGCGTGGACACCGACCAGAACAACGACTTCACGGACAACGCGCCGATGAAGCCGTACAAGGACGGGTACCAGATCGGCTACTTCGGTACCGACAACCCGGCCACCGAGGTCGTCGAGAAGACCCCGTTCGTGGTGGAGATCCGCAAGGACGTCCCCATGGACCCGCTGGGCGGGACCTGGGTCGGCCAGAAGCGCGACTTCGTCAGCGTGGGTCTCGTCGAGTCCTCGCACGGCACGCACGTCGCCGGCATCACCGCCGCCCACGGCCTCTTCGGCGGGAAGATGAACGGCGCCGCGCCCGGCGCGAAGATCGTCTCCGCGCGCGCGTGCACCTGGTCCGGCGGCTGCACCAACACCGCCCTCACCGAGGGCATGACGGACCTCGTCGTCAACCGCGGCGTCGACATCGTCAACATGTCGATCGGCGGCCTGCCGCAGCAGAACGACGGCGACAACGTCCGTTCGCGCCTCTACACCCGCCTGATCGACCAGTACGGCGTCCAGCTGGTCATCTCGGCCGGCAACGAGGGCCCCGGCATCAACACGATCGGCGACCCCGGTCTGGCCGACAAGGTCATCTCGGTCGGCGCGGCCGTCTCCAAGGAGACCTGGGCCGCCAACTACGGCTCGGCCGTGGACAAGAAGTACGCCATGTTCCCCTTCTCCTCGCGCGGTCCGCGTGAGGACGGCGGCTTCACCCCGACCATCACCGCCCCCGGCTCGGCCGTGAACACCATCCCGACCTGGCAGCCGGGCGCCGGCGTCGCCGAGTCGGGCTACACCCTGCCCGCCGGCTACGGCATGCTCAACGGCACCTCGATGTCCTCGCCGCAGGCGGCGGGCGCGAGCGCGCTGCTGATCTCGGCCGCCAAGCAGAAGGGCATCGCGCTCTCCCCGCTCACCCTGCGGACCGCGCTGACCTCGACCGCGAAGCGCATCCCCGGTGTCGCGGCGCACGAGCAGGGCTCGGGCCTCATGGACATCGAGGAGGCCTGGGAGTCGATCAAGGACGGTGCCACCGCCCACGACTACAAGGTCGAGGCCCCGGTCGACACCGTGATCTTCCCGGCCCCGCACACCGGCACCGGCGTGTACGACCGCGAGGGCGGCCTCAAGGTCGGCCAGAAGCGCGTCTACGACGTCACCATCACGCGCACGAGCGGCCCGAACCGGCCCATCGAGCACGAGCTGGACCTCAAGTACAACGACGGCACCTTCCGCATCCTCGGCGACGACGAGATCGACCTGCCGCTGAACAAGCCGGTCACCGTCAAGCTCCAGGCCCGCGCCACCACCCCCGGCGCGCACAGCGTCATCCTGGAGGCCGACGACGAGCGCACCGAGGGCGTCGACAAGCAGATCCTCGCGACCTCGATCGTCTCCAGCGACCTGGTCGGCCCGGGCTACGGCTTCTCCGCCACCGGCTCGGTGCAGCGCAACAGCAGCACCTCCTACTTCGTCACCGTGCCCGAGGGCGCCAAGACGCTGGAGGTCGCGCTCGGCGGTCTGAAGGAGAAGAGCCAGACCCGGTTCATCTCCATCCACCCGGTCGGCGTGGGCATGGAGGACAGCGCCACCACCATGTGCTACCCGCACTACAACCCGGCCAACACCTGCCGCCCGGACCTGCGGTCCTACGCGAACCCGACGCCCGGCGTCTGGGAGATCGAGGTCGAGGCCCGCCGCACGTCGCCGGACCTGGACAACCCGTACAAGCTGAACGTCACCGCCCTCGGCGTCGACTTCGACCCGGCCGTGCAGACGGTCCCGGAGGCGAAGATCGGCACCCCCGCGGGCGTCCAGTGGCAGGTCTCCAACCGCTTCGCGGGCGTCACCGGCACCCTCAAGGGCGGTTCGCTCGGCTCGCAGAAGAGCGAGACGCCGACGATCCAGCACCACGAGCAGCAGACGAAGACCGTCACCATCGGTGCGGGCGTCGAGCGGCTCGACATCGGCATCGGCAACACCTCCGACAAGGCCGCCGACCTCGACCTCACCGTCCTCCTGGACGGCAAGCAGGTCGGACAGTCGGCGGACGGCGACTCGGAGGAGTCCGTCTCCCTCGTGAACCCGGCCGCGGGCACGTACACCGTCGTCATCGACGGCTACTCGGTCGGTGCCGCGGGCGGCACCACGTACGACTACAAGGACGTGTACTACTCGTCCTCGCTCGGCACCGTGAAGGTCGACGCCTCGAAGCCGGTCGTCCTGGCGAACGGCGCCTCCGCCCCGGTCGCGGCCGAGGTCGTCGTCGCGGGCGCGGCCCCCGAGGGACGCCAGTTCTTCGGCGAGGTCCAGCTGCTCAACGCGCGCGGCACCGTCGCGGGCACCGGCAGCGTCCTGATCGGCTCGGTCACCCCGTAGCACCACGCAGGTGAAGGGGCGGGTGCCGGAACCGGCGCCCGCCCCTTTCACGTCCCGGTGATCGTCCCGGTGGATGCCCCGACACTCGTCCCGACCTGTGGACAATGGATTGGACAAGGCGCCCCGGGACATACGCATCATGGACCGGCAGCACCCTGCACATACGTACGGAGGAGTCCCCGTGAAGGTCGGAATCGTCGGAGCCACCGGTCAGGTCGGCACAGTCATGCGCAGCATCCTGGCCGAGCGCGAGTTCCCGCTCGACGAGCTGCGGCTCTTCGCCTCCGCCCGTTCCGCCGGGACCGTCGTGGACGGCGTCACGGTCGAGGACGCCTCCACCGCCGACTACACCGGCCTCGACATCGTGCTCTTCTCCGCCGGCGGCGCCACCTCCAAGGCCCTCGCCGAGAAGGTCGCCTCGCAGGGCGCCGTCGTGATCGACAACTCCTCCGCCTGGCGCCGTGACCCCGAGGTCCCGCTGGTGGTCTCCGAGGTCAACCCGCACGCGATCAAGGACCGCCCCAAGGGCATCATCGCCAACCCGAACTGCACCACGATGGCCGCCATGCCGGTCCTCAAGCCGCTCCACCAGGAGGCCGGCCTCACCGCGCTGATCGCCACCACCTACCAGGCCGTCTCCGGCTCGGGCGTGGCCGGTGTCGCCGAGCTGCGCACGCAGGCGTGCGCCGTGGCCGAGACCGCCGACCAGCTGGCCTTCGACGGCGAGGCCGTCGAGTTCCCCGAGCCCGCCGTCTACAAGCGCCCGATCGCCTTCAACGTGGTCCCGCTGGCCGGTTCGATCGTCGACGACGGCTCCTTCGAGACCGACGAGGAGCAGAAGCTCCGCAACGAGTCCCGCAAGATCCTGGAGATCCCGGAGCTCAAGGTCTCCGGCACCTGCGTCCGCGTCCCGGTCTTCTCCGGCCACTCCCTCCAGGTGAACGTGCGCTTCGAGCGCCCGATCAGCGTCGAGCGCGCCTACGAGCTCCTGAAGGACGCCGAGGGCGTCGTGCTCTCCGAGATCCCGACCCCGCTCCAGGCCGCCGGCAAGGACGCCTCCTACGTGGGCCGCATCCGCGTGGACGAGACCGTCGACAACGGCCTCGCGCTCTTCCTCTCCAACGACAACCTGCGCAAGGGCGCGGCGCTGAACGCCGTGCAGATCGCGGAGCTCGTCGCGGCCGAGCTCAAGGGCTAGTCACGATCCGAGAGGGGCTGCCTCCCGTTGCGGGGAGCAGCCCCTCCGGCGTGCCCGCCCGTGCCAGAGTTCCCCCATGAACCGGATACCCACGGGTGCCGACGTCCCGGTGCCGCCGCAGGCCCTCCACGTCGCCGTCGGCTGGCGCACCGGGCACGGCGTGCCCGACGTGGACGTCTCCGCTCTGCTCCTCGGAGCCGGGGAGCGGGTGCGGGGCGACGCCGATCTGGTCTTCTACAACCACGCCGAGCACCCCTCGGGGGCCGTCCGGCACCTGGGGAGGTCGGCCCCGGGCGCGCCCGGCAGCCCGGCCGCGGACTGGCTGTGGCTGGACCTCGCGCGCGTGGAGCCGGACGTCGGGCGCCTGGTGATCGCCGCATCCGTCGACGGCGGCGCCTTCGGGCAGGTGCCCGGGCTCGACGTGCGGGTCGCCGACGGGGCCGGGAACCCGGTGGCGTACCGCGCGATCGGGGGCGCGACGACGGAGACCGCCCTCGTGTGCGGGGAGTTCCACCGGTGGGACGGCGGCTGGCTCTTCCGCGCGGCCGGCCGGGGGTACGCCGCGGGGCTCGCCGGGCTCGCGACGGACTTCGGCATCGTGGTGGAGTCCCCGCCGCCGCCGATCCCGGGCCCCGGCTACGTCCCGCCGCCCCCTCCCCCGGTGCCCGCCGCTCCGCCCGTGCCGGTGTCCGACCCGTACGGCGGGGAGTTCCGGCCGTCCGTGTACCAGGGGCGCGGCAAGGAGACGGTGCACTGCGACCCGGGTCTTCCGGCGGGGCACTGGGTGCTCCTGGAGATCGAGTCGTACCACTCGCTGTCCACCACGATCGAGTCCTGCGACGCGTACGGGCGGGCCGTGGACTACCTCCTCACGGCGTACGAGGACGACGTGCGCGCGCGGACGGTGGCGCTCGTCCCGCGCGCCCGGCCGCTGACCCTGCGGGTGGAGGCCGAGACGCCCTGGACGCTGCGGGTGCTGCCGCTGTCCCACGCGCGCCGCTTCGACAGCCGGCTGGAGGGCCTCGCCCATGATCTGGTGATCTACGAGGGGCCGGCCGGGGTGCTGGACTTCGCGCACCACGGGGAGTCGAACTTCACCGTGCACCAGCACACCCCGCCGCTGGACCCGCTCTACGACGACGAGGAGCAGGACCTGCTGGTCAACGAGATCGGCGAGGTCCGGGCGAGCGCTCCGGTGCCGGGTCCGGGGCTGCTGCGGATCAGCGGGGACGGGCCGTGGAAATGTTCCGTGCGCAGCTGAGCCGGCCCGTGGAAGGATGGCCCAAACGTCACGAAACCGAGGAGTTGACCGGGTGCCTGGGACCAACCTGACCCGTGAAGAGGCTCAGCAGCGGGCGGCGCTGCTGACCGTGGACGCGTACGAGGTCGAACTCGACCTCACCGGTGCGCAGGAGGGCGGCACCTACCGGTCCGTCACCACCGTCCGCTTCGATTCCGCCGAGGCAGGCGCCGGGACCTTCATCGATCTCGTCGCCCCCGCCGTCCACGAGGTCGTTCTCAACGGCCGCTCGCTCGACGTCGCCGCCGTCTTCCGCGACTCGCGGATCGCGCTGGACCACCTGGCCCAGGGGCGCAACGAGCTGAAGGTCGTCGCCGACTGCGCGTACACCAACACCGGTGAGGGCCTGCACCGCTTCGTCGACCCGGTCGACGACCAGGCCTACCTGTACACCCAGTTCGAGGTGCCGGACGCGCGGCGGGTCTTCGCCTCGTTCGAGCAGCCCGACCTGAAGGCGACCTTCCAGTTCACCGTGAAGGCGCCGAGCGGCTGGTCGGTGATCTCGAACTCGCCGACCCCGAAGCCCGACAACGACGTGTGGGTCTTCGAGCCGACCCCGCGCATCTCCACCTACATCACGGCCCTGATCGTCGGCCCGTACCACTCGGTGCACTCGACGTACGAGAAGGACGGCCAGGTCGTCCCGCTGGGCATCTACTGCCGTCCCTCGCTGGCCGAGTTCCTGGACGCGGACCACATCTTCGACGTGACCCGCCAGGGCTTCGACTGGTTCCAGGAGAAGTTCGCGTACGACTACCCGTTCGCGAAGTACGACCAGCTCTTCGTGCCGGAGTTCAACGCGGGCGCGATGGAGAACGCGGGCGCGGTCACCATCCGCGACCAGTACGTCTTCCGCTCGAAGGTGACGGACGCGGCGTACGAGCGGCGCGCCGAGACCATCCTCCACGAGCTCGCCCACATGTGGTTCGGCGACCTCGTCACCATGGAGTGGTGGAACGACCTGTGGCTGAACGAGTCGTTCGCCACGTACACCTCGGTCGCCTGCCAGGCCTCGGTGCCGGGCACCCGCTGGCCGAACGCCTGGACCACCTTCGCCAACGCGGAGAAGACCTGGGCCTACCGCCAGGACCAGCTGCCGTCGACGCACCCGATCATGGCCGAGATCAACGACCTGGAGGACGTGCTCGTCAACTTCGACGGCATCACGTACGCCAAGGGCGCCTCGGTCCTGAAGCAGCTCGTGGCCTACGTCGGCCAGGACGAGTTCTTCAAGGGCGTCCAGGCGTACTTCCAGGCGCACGCCTTCGGCAACACCCGCCTGTCCGACCTGCTGGGCGCCCTGGAGGAGACCTCCGGCCGCGACCTGAAGACCTGGTCGAAGGCGTGGCTGGAGACGGCCGGCATCAACATCCTCCGCCCGGAGATCGAGACCGACGAGAACGGCTCGATCACCTCGTTCGCCGTCAGGCAGGAGGCCCCGGCCCTGCCCGCCGGCGCCAAGGGCGAGGCCGTGCTGCGCCCGCACCGCATCGCCATCGGCTTCTACGACCTGGACGCCGGCGGCAAGCTGGTCCGCACCGACCGTCTGGAGCTGGACATCGCGGCCGCCGGACTGACTCCGGTGCCCGAGCTGGTCGGCAGGTCCCGCCCGGCGGTCGTCCTCCTCAACGACGACGACCTGTCGTACGCGAAGGTCCGCCTCGACGAGGTGTCCCTGAAGAACGTCACCGCGCACCTCGGCGACTTCGCCGACTCCCTGCCGCGCGCGCTGTGCTGGGCCTCGGCCTGGGACATGACCCGCGACGGCGAGCTGGCCACCCGCGCCTACCTGGAGCTGGTGCTGTCGGGCATCGCCAAGGAGTCCGACATCGGCGTGGTGCAGTCGCTCCAGGGCCAGGTGAAGGCGGCCCTCGACCTGTACGCGGCGCCGGAGTGGCGCGAGACCGGTCTGACGCGCTGGACGGAGGCGACGCTGGCGCACCTGCGCGCGGCGGAGCCGGCCGGCGACCACCAGCTGGCGTGGGCCCGCGCCTTCGCGGCGACCGCCCGCACCCCGCAGCAGCTCGACCTGCTGGCGGCCCTCCTGGAGGGACGCGAGTCGATCGAGGGCCTCGCGGTCGACACCGAGCTGCGCTGGGCCTTCGTGCAGCGCCTCGCGGCCACCGGCGTCTACGACGAGACCGAGATCGCGGCCGAGCTGGAGCGCGACCGCACGGCGGCGGGCGAGCGGCACGCGGCGACCGCGCGCGCGGCCCGTCCGACGGAGGCGGCGAAGGCGGAGGCCTGGGCCTCGGTCGTCGAGGACGACAAGCTGGCGAACGCCGTGCAGGAGGCCGTCATCGGCGGCTTCGTCCAGGCCGACCAGCGCGAGCTGCTCGCCCCGTACACCGCGAAGTACTTCGCGTCGATCAAGCAGGTCGCGGAGACCCGCAGCCACGAGATGATCCAGCAGATCGTGGTCGGCCTCTACCCGACGTTCCAGGTCTCGCGGGAGACGCTGGACGCGACGGACGCGTGGATCTCCGCGAACGAGCCGGTCCCGGCACTGCGCCGGCTGGTGACGGAGTCCCGCGCCGGCGTCGAGCGGGCGCTGCGGGCGCAGGCGGCGGACGCCTCGTAACACCCCGTCGGCAGAACGGCGAAGGGGCACCCTCCCCCACGGAGGTGCCCCTTCGCCGTGCTTGGAGTCCGCCCGGCGGGCGGGCGTCGGCGCGCGGCCGCGCCGCCGGGCGGAAGCGTGTCAGCCGCCCAGGCGGGCGTACCGGGCGCGCAGGTCGGCCGCGCCCTGCTCGGTGAGGGCGCCGTGCAGGCGCATCCGGGCGACGCCGCCGTCGGGGAAGGCGTCGAGCCGGACGTGGGTGACGACGGCCTGCGCGGGCAGCTTGAAGCGGTGCAGCGTGTCGGGCTGGAGGCGGGTGCGCGGGATGATCTCGAACCACTCGCCCGACTCGCCGTTGCGGCCCTGGAGCGCGATCCAGCCGGCCGAGTTGCCCTTGAGGTAGGCGGTGTCGATCTCGACGGCGCGGACGGCGCCCTGGGCGACGAGCTTGAAGCGGACCCAGTCGTTGGTGTCGCGGACCCGGCGGCGGCGGTTCTCCCAGCCGTCGTCCATCTTGCGGGAGGTGCCGGGCAGGATGATCTGGGTCGGCGAGGAGTAGAACTTGTCCGAGGCGTCCTCGTAGGAGCCGCCGTTGAGCACGGCGATCAGGTCGAGGGTGCCGAGGAGCTCCAGCCACTCGGGGTCGGGCACGACCTCGCCGTGGACGCGGAGCCGGGCGACGCCGCCGTCGGGGTGCTGGCAGAGCCGTACGTGGGTGAAGCGGCGCTCGGCGTCGATGGTGAAGCCGTTGGCGGCGTGGCCGCGGACGGGGGTCTGCGGGACGAGCTCCTCCCACTTCGCGTCGAGCAGCTCGGCGGGGCTGGGCGTGGGGGCACCCCCGCCGCCAGGCAGGGGGACCTCGACGGCGGTGGCCTGGATGCTGACCTTCTGCGGGTAGTTGCCGCGGAAGTGGGCGGTGTCGACGATGATCCCGCGGATCACGCCGGGGGCGCCCAGGCGGACGATCGCCCAGTCGTGGTCCTCGGGGGCGGGGAAGACGTTCTCGGCGTCGGCGCCGCGGCGGCGGCGGGTCTCCCAGCCGTCCATGATCTTGCCCTTGTGGCCGAAGTGCTCCGGGTCGAAGACGGCGCGCTCGCGGACGAGGAGGTTCTCGCGCTCGGCGAAGAACTCGTCGTTGGCGGCGACGACCCCGGCGCCGAGGCGGCGGTCGGCGAGGTCGACGAGCTCGGTGAAGGGGAAGTCACCGGTGCGGTAGTCGGCGTAGGGGTCCCCGCCGGAGTAGGGGGCGGCGTCGTTGGCGTGCGGGTCCTGGTTCGCGTCGAGGCTGCTCATGGCGTCGACTCTGCCGCTCCGACCTCACCCCGGTCCATCGAATGTTTTCGACAGACATGTTCAGTTCTGCTGAACGGTCTCGCGGGCCGCGGCGGCCTGCCGGAGCGCGGCCAGCACCCGGGCCACCGCCGGTCCCTCCTCCGCCCCGCTCCGTACCGCGGCGACGACGTGGCGGCGCGGCTGGTCGGCGGAGAGGACCCGCATGACGACCCCGCTGCCGCCCCGGCGGTCCGCGGAGGCCATCCGGGGCACCAGCGCGATCCCGAGGCCCGCCTCGACCATGGCGAGGATCGCGGTCCAGCCGGAGGCGCTGTGGGCCTGCTCGGGCACGAAGCCGGCGGCCTCGCAGGCGGCGGTGGTGATCTCGGACCAGGGCCCCGAGCCGCCGAAGATCCAGGGCTCGGCGGCGAGGTCGGCGAGTCGCAGGCCGGGCGCGTCGGCGAGCGGGTGGCCGGCGGGCAGGGCGACGTCGAGGGGGTCGGCGAGCAGCGGCACGCGGCTGAACTTGGGGTCGCGCGCGGAGGGCGCGTGGGCGGCGAGCGAGAGGGCGAGGTCGACCTCGCCGGCGGTGAGCAGCTCGTACGCCTCCGCCGCCTCGGCCTCCCGGATCCGGACGTCGAGCCCGGGGTGGGCGGTCCGCAGGTGCCGCACGGCGGGCACGAGCAGCGCGGGCACGGACGTGGAGAAGGCCGCCACCCGGACCTGGCCCGCCTCGCCCCGCAGGTAGCCGTCGAGTTCGGCGTCGGCGCGCTCCAGCTGCGCGAAGACCACCTCGGCGTGGCGGAGCACCAGATGGGCGGCGTCGGTGAGGCGGACCCGGCGGCCCTGGGCCTCCAGCAGCCGCACCCCGAGCTGCCTGGAGAGGTTGGTGAGCTGCTGCGAGACGGCCGAGGGGGTCATGAGCAGCGCCTCCGCGGTCGCGGTGACGGTGCCGCGGTCGCGGAGGGTGCGGAGGATCTGGAGCTTCTTGATGTCCCACTCGGTCATGGGGCGCAACATATCGGGCCCCGGCTACCGGGCCGAGCTGAGCGCGACCCCGCCGAGGATCAGGACCATGCTCGCGCCGCCGAGGAGGCCGAGCCGTTCGCCGAGGAGGGCGTACGAGAGGAGGGCGACGCAGACGGGCTGGAGGTAGTAGACGATCCCGGCGCGGGCGGCGCCGATCAGGGTGACGGCCTTGTTCCAGGCGAAGAAGGCGACGGCCGAGGAGAGGACGCCGACGTAGACGAGGGGGCCGACGGTGCCGGCGGTGGGCTCGAAGCCGCCCTGGACGGCGAGGCTGATCCCGTAGGCCGGGAGGAGCATGAGCGTGCCGAGGACGAAGGTGGTGAAGAGGAAGGCGAGGCCGCCGAGTTCGGCCGGGCGGCGCTTGAGCAGGGCGCTGTAGGAGGCGAAGCAGACGGCCGCGGCCATGACCCAGAGGTCGCCGACGGCGAGGTCGGGGGCGAGGGAGCCCTTGCTGACGAGGAGCAGGACGCCGGCGCAGGCGATGAGCATGCCGGTGGTGCGGCGCGGGCCGAGGCGGTTGCCGCCGAGGCGGGCGAAGACGGCCATGAGGACCGGCGAGGCGGCCATGATCATGCCCATGTTGCCGGCGGAGGTGGCGGTCCCGGCCTGGTTGACCAGGGTGTTGTAGACGGTGATGCCGAGCAGCGACGCGAGGGTGAGGAAGCGGAGGTGGCGGCGGATCAGGTGCCGCTGCCGCCAGGTCTCGCGGGCGGCGAGCGGGGCCACGGCGAGCAGGGCGACGATCCAGCGCCAGAAGGCGGCCTGGACCGGGGGGACGGTGTCGTGGAGGGCGCGGGCGACGACGAAGCTGCCGGACCAGACGACGGTGGCGAGGAGGGCGAGAAGCACGCCGAGGCCGGCGCCCTTGGCGGGTGCCGGCCTCTCGGTGGCGGTGCGGGTTCTGTCGGTGTCGGTCGGGTTGCGGGCGGTGTCCAGGCTCATGCCGTCACCGTCGCACCTCCGAAACCTCCAGGTCCATCGAAACTTCCTGACCGTTCTCTTCAGCTGCACTGAACGATTCGGTCCCGGCCGCCTCGGCTGCCTCGGGGGCCTTGGCGGAACGGGGGCTCAGCTGGCCCGCCAGGGTGGCGCCGAAGGCGATCAGCATGCCCAGGACCTGCACCGCGCCGAGGGCCTGACCGAGCGCCACCCAGCCGATGACGGCCGCGGTGATCGGGGAGAGCGGGCCGAGGAGGGTGGCCGAGGAGGCGCTCATGCGCTCGATGCCGCGGAACCAGAGGAAGTACGAGATCGCGGTGTTGCCGAAGGCGAGGTAGGCGTAGCCGGCCAGGTTGGTGCCGGTCAGGGCCGGCGGGGCGCCCTCCATCAGGAAGGCCAGGGGCAGGATGATCAGGCCGCCCGCGGTGAGCTGCCAGCCGGTGAGCGCGAGGGCGCCGACGCCCTCGGGGCGGCCCCAGCGCTTGGTGAAGACGATGCCGGCGGACATCGAGAGGGCGGAGAGCAGTCCGGCGACCACGCCGATCGTGTCGAAGGCGGCCCCTGCCTTGAGGACGACGAGGCTGACTCCGAAGGCGGCGGTGACGGCGGTGAGCAGGCTCTTCACCGTGGGCTTCTCGCCGAGGAAGAGGGCGGCGAGGCCGACGACGAAGAGCGGGCCGACGGAGCCGACGACCGCGGCGACACCGCCGGGCAGCCGGTAGGCGGCGAGGAAGAGCAGCGGGAAGAACGCGCCGATGTTGAGCGCCCCGAGGACCGCGGACTTCCACCACCAGGCGCCCTGCGGGAGCTTGCGGGTGAGGGCGAGGAGCGCGAGGCCGGCGGGCAGGGCGCGCATCAGACCGGTGAAGAGCGGCCGGTCGGCCGGCAGGAACTCGGTGGTGACGTAGTAGGTGGAGCCCCAGGAGATCGGGGCGATCGCGGTCAGTGCGACGAGTGCGGCCTTGCGGGACATGACGGTTTCCCCCTGCTGCGGTAGGCCGGACCGGCGGGCGCCGGACTGGCTTCGTGGTGATTAACTTACCACTAAGCTACTTTTGCGCAAGAGGCTTTCTTGTAAGTGACTTCCTCGTAACTGACTTTCTTGCGATCGAGGAGCGGAGAAGGGAACACTGAGGACATGGACACGCAGACCCCCGGCCATGACGCCGTCGACGCCATCACCGAGCAGTGGGCGGCCGTCCGCCCCGACCTGGACACCGTCCCCATGGCGGTCTTCGGACGGATCTACCGCCTGGCCAACGCCATGCGCGGCAAGGTGGACAAGGCGTACGCGCCCTTCGGCATGGCGCTCGGGGAGTTCGACGTGCTGGCGACGCTGCGCAGGTCAGGAGAGCCGTACACGCTCTCGCCGCGCGAGCTGACCGCCACGCTGATGATCACCACCGGCGGCATGACCGGCCGGCTGGACAAGCTGGAGAAGGCCGGGCTGCTCACCCGCAGCCCCGACCCGAACGACCGGCGCGGACTGCGCGTCACGCTCAGCGAGCGCGGCAGGGAACTGGTGGACCAGGCCGTCGGGGCCGGTCTCGGGGAGCAGCGGGCCGCCCTGGAGTCCGCGCTCACCCCGGAGGAGGCGGACCAGCTCTCCGGGCTGCTGCGCAAGCTGCTCGCGACCACCGTCTGAAACGGTCCCGACGCATGCGAGGGCGCCGCGCGGTACCTCGTACCGTGCGGCGCCCTCGGCGGAGACCTGTGAGGCGGTTACGCCTTCTTGGACTTGTCGAGCACCATCACCAGACCGGCGATCACCGCGAACAGCACCAGCGGCAGCGCCACGAACAGGCCGAGGGTCTCGACGACACTCAGCTTGGGGGCCGGGTCGTCACCGTCGTCGCGGGTGAGCGCGAGCGCGGGGGACGACATGAGCAGCATCATCAGCGTCGTACCGGCCGCGATCGAGCCGGCGCGCAGAGCGTTCTTCTTGTCCACGGAGCAAACGTAGCGAACACCTAATCGGGCCGCGCGCCCGGGGGTGCCGTACGGGGGTTCCGCGCCGTCGTGCGGTCCCGCAGCCCACGCAGCAGGGCGTGCGCCCGGGGCGAGGCGGCGAGCTGCTCCAGGGTCACCGGCTGGCCGTCCGGACCCGCGAGCGGCAGCCGCCAGTTGGGGTACTCGTCCCAGGTGCCCGGCAGGTTCTGCGGCCGCCGGTCCCCGACCGCGTCCGGCAGCCACACGCCCACCATCCGGGCCGGGGTCTCGAGCAGGAAGCGGTGGACGGCCCTGATCTCCGCCTCCTCGTCCCCCGGCCCCTCCGGGAGCAGCCCCTCCCGCTCGAACAGCCCCAGCCACTCGGCGGTCTCCGCCGCGTCCGCCGCGCGCTCCCGCTCCAGGTCTCCGGCGAGCAGCCCGAGCCGGTGCCGCAGGGCGACGTGCTCGCCGGAGAGGCGGGCCGCCGTGGAGGGCAGGTCGTGGGTGGTGGCCGTGGCCACGCACTCCGGGCGCCACTCCCCCGCGGGCAGCGGCCGGCCGGTGCCCGCCCAGTCGCGCTCGAACCAGAGCACGGAGGTCCCGAACACCCCGCGCCGGGCGAGCTCCTCCCGCACGCCCGGCTCGACCGTGCCGAGGTCCTCGCCGATGACGAGCGCGCCGGCGCGGTGGGCCTCCAGGACGAGGACCGCGAGCATCGCCTCGGCGTCGTACCGGACGTAGGTCCCCTCGGTGGGCTCGCGGCCCTCCGGCACCCACCACAGGCGGAACAGGCCCATCACGTGGTCGATGCGCAGCGCGCCCGCGTGCCGCAGGAGTTCGCGCAGGAGTCCCCGGTACGGGGCGTAGCCGGCGGCGGCCAGGGCGTCGGGCCGCCAGGGCGGCAGCCCCCAGTCCTGGCCCCGGGAGTTGAAGGCGTCGGGCGGGGCGCCGACCGACATGCCGGCCGCGAAGGCCTCCTGCCCGGCCCAGGCGTCGGAGCCCTCGGGGTGGACGCCGACGGCCAGGTCGTGGACGATCCCGACCGCCATGCCGGCCTCGCGGGCGGCCTCGGCGGCGGCGGCGAGCTGCCGGTCCGTCAGCCAGGCCAGCCGGCAGTGGAAGTCGACCCGGGCGGCCAGGGCGGGATCGTCGCGCACGGCGGTCTCCGCGGCGCTCGGGGTGCGCAGCTCCTCCGGCCAGCTCCGCCAGCGGGGCCCGTGGCGCTCGGCGAGGGCCTGGTAGGTGGCGTGGTCCTCCAGGGCGCGGCCCCGCTCGGCGAGGAAGTCGTGGAAGTCGGCGCGGCGGCCGGGTCCGGGCTCGACGGAGCCGAGCACCAGTTCCAGGGCCCGCCGCTTGACCTCCCACACCGCGTCCCGGTCGATCAGGGCGCCCTTGCCGAGGACCCGTTCGCGCAGCTCGGCGGCGTCGGCGAGGATCCGGTCGAGTTCCTCCCGGCGCTCGGGCCCCACCAGGGCGTACTCGGGGATCTCCTCGATCCGCAGGTGGACGGGGTCCGGGAAGCGGCGCGAGGACGGGCGGTAGGGGGACGGGTCGCTCGGCGCGCCGGGCACGCCCGCGTGGAGCGGATTGACCTGGACGAACCCGGCGCCGTGCGTGCGGCCCGCCCAGGTGGCGAGCTCCCGCAGGTCGCCGAGGTCGCCCATGCCCCAGGAGCGGGTGGACAGCAGCGAGTACAGCTGGACGAGCAGCCCGTACGCGCGCCGCCCGGGGCCGGGCACGCGCGCGGGGCTCACGATCAGGGTGCCGGTGGCCGCGCGCCCGTCGGGGGCCCCGGCCTCCACGGTGTGGACGCCGAGCGGCAGCGCCGACCAGTCCGGGCCGGTGACGACGGCGCCGTCCTCGGTGGTGACCCGGAGGCGGGTGCCGGGCGGCAGGTCCTCCGGCGGGCGGACCGGTCCGTCGCCGAGGTGGTGGACCAGGGTCGGGGGCAGCAGGCGCTCGCGGTCGGCCCGTTCGGCCGCGTCGAGTGCCGCGGCGACCGCCTCCGGGGTGGCCGCGTCGACGCCCAGGGCGGCGAGGACGGCCACCACGGTGGCGTCCGGCACGGGCACCGTGACGCCTTCCGAGGGGCTGTGGGCGAGGGCGACGCCGTGACGGGCGGCGAGGCGGGCCAGGGTCACTTCACACTCCGGGGGACTCCGGGCCGCCCGCGCTTCCGGGGGCGGTGGGTTCGCTGGTCAGGGGCGCCGCCACGGCCAGGGGCGGCTCGCTGGTGAGGGGGGACGCGTCGGGCAGCGGCGGCTCGCTGGTCAGCGGTTCACCGGCCGGCGCCGACTGCTCGGGAAGGCGTATCCGTCCGAGGTGAGGGGCGGTCGTGGTCACGGGGGTCTCCCGGTTTCGTCTCGACAGGTGGGACCTGGGCAATGACAGAGCCCTACCCACCGCTCTCGGTTTTACCGGCGGAACACGGCCAAGTGACGTCACCTCGCCGACGGCTCGCCGGGCAAAGCCGACACAACGGCCACGCGCATTGACACCTCCGTGCGACGGGTGGTGGGCTCGTGACCCGATCGTGACCGACCGGCAGAGCCGCCGGCCCCGGCCGAAGGGAGACCCCGTGCACCTCGGGCGCAGGAAGCGCACCGCGACGGCCGTGGCCGCCGCCGTCATCGGCGGCCTGCTCGGCGGCGCGGTCCCGGGCTCGGCGCAGGCCGTCCCGACGGCTCCCGCGGCACCGGCGGCCCCCACTGCCCCGACCGCACCGGCGGCCCCCGCGTCCCCGCCGACGCCCGGGCCCCGGACGGACACCGCCGCCGCGCGCGGACCCGCCGTCTGGCCCCGGCCGCAGTCCCTGACCGCGTCCGGCTCCTCCGTGCGCCTCGGGGACGAGGTGACGCTCCTCGCGGACGCCGACGCCGATCCGTACGCCCTCGCCGAGCTGCGCGAGCTGCTGCGCGCCGCCGGGGTGAGGACCGTCCACACCGGTCTGCCGGGCCGGGGCCCGGTCCTGCGGGCCGCGGGGCCCACCGGCGGGGGCGACGGCGAGGGCTCCGGTGCCGAGGAGGCGCTGGCCGCCCTGCGCGTGCCCGAGCGCCTCGATCTGCCGCGCGGCGGCTACCGGCTCGCGACGGGCCGCTTCCGGGGGCGGGACACCGTCGTCCTGGACGGGGTCGGCGAGGACGGCCTGTTCCACGCCGTCCAGACGCTGCGCCAGCTCCTCGGGACCGGCCGGGAGGTCCCCGGGGTCGTCGTCCGCGACTGGCCGGGCACGGCGGAGCGCGGGATCACCGAGGGCTTCTACGGCACGCCCTGGACGGCCGGACAGCGGCTCGCCCAGATCGACTTCCTGGGCCGGACCAAGCAGAACCGCTACCTCTACGCGCCCGGCGACGACCCGTACCGCCAGGCGCAGTGGCGCGACCCCTACCCGGCCGCGCAGCGCGAGGAGTTCCGCGCGCTCGCCGAGCGCGCCCGCGCCCGCCACGTGACGCTCGGCTGGGCCGTGGCGCCCGCCCAGTCCATGTGCCTGTCCTCGGCCCGCGACGTGGCGGCACTGACCGGGAAGCTGGACGCGATGTGGGAGCTCGGGGTGCGCTCCTTCCAGCTGCAGTTCCAGGACTCCTCGTACGACGAGTGGCACTGCGACCGGGACGCCGACACCTTCGGACGCGGACCGGAGGCCGCGGCCACCGCCCACGCGCGCGTGGCGAACGCCGTCGCCCGGCACCTCGCCGAGCACCACCCGGACGCCGAACCGCCGACGGTGATGCCGACGGAGTACTACCAGGACGGCACGAGCGCGTACCGCACGAAGCTCGCCGAGGCCCTCGACACGGACGTGCGGGTGGCCTGGACGGGCGTCGGGGTCGTGCCGCGCACGATCACCGGCGGCGAACTGGCGGGAACGCGCGAGGCCCTGGGCGGCCACCCGCTGGTCACCATGGACAACTACCCGGTCAACGACTACGCGCAGGACCGGCTGTTCCTCGGCCCCGCGACCGGCCGGGAGCCGGCCGTGGCCGCCGGTTCCGCCGCCTACCTCGCCCACGCCATGGAGCAGCCCGCGGCCTCCCGGGTCCCGCTCTTCACGGCCGCCGACTACGCCTGGAACCCGAGGGGCTACCGGCCCCACGAGTCCTGGCAGGCGGCCGTGGACGACCTCGCGGGCCCGGACCCCGCCGCCCGCGAGGCGCTGCGCGCGCTGGCCGGGAACGGCTCCTCGTCGATCCTCGACCCGGCCGGCGAATCGGCCTATCTGAAGCCGCTCCTGGCGGCGTTCTGGGCGTCCCGCACGAGCAGCGGCACGGCTGCCGCGCGGGAGAAGGCGGCGCGCGAGCTGCGGGCCGCGTTCACCGTGATGCGCCGGGCCCCCGAGCGGCTCACGGCCACGGCCGACGGCACCCTCGACGACGAGACGGGCCCCTGGCTGGAGCAGCTCTCCCGGTACGGCCGGGCCGGCGAGGCGGCCGTCGACATGCTCCTCGCGCAGGCCCGCGGCGACGGCGCGGCGGCCTGGCGGGCGCAGCTGGACCTGGAGGAGCGGCGGAAGGCCCTGGGGGCGAGCCGGGTCACGGTCGGCTCCGGTGTCCTCGATCCGTTCCTCACGCGCGCGGTGAAGGAGGCGGCGGCCTGGACCGGCGCCGACCGGACCCCCGCGGCGCCCGCCGACCGCGCCCCCGGCTCGTACACCGTGCGGCTCGACCGGGCCCGGTCCGTGGAGGCGCTGACCGTCATGACCGAGCCGGGCGGCGGGGCCGCCGGGGCGGGGGACGCGCGCGTGGAGGCGTACGTCCCCGGCGAGGGCTGGCGGCCGCTCGGCCCGCTCTCGGCGTCCGGGTGGACGCAGACCGACCTGAAGGGGCTTCGGGCGGAGGCGCTGCGGGTGGTGTGGAGCGGGGACGGCCCGGCGCCCGGGGTGCGCTCGCTCGTGCCGTGGTTCGCGGACGGGCCGCGCGCCGGACTCGAGCTGGCCAGGACGGAGACGGACGCGGAGATCGGCGGCCCGGCGCAGCGGGTGGACGCGGAGCTGACCGGCCGGCGCGCGGGCGAGGTGCGCGGGGCGCTGACCGCGCGGGCCCCTCGGGGGATCGTGGTGCGGCTGCCCGAGCAGGTCGTGGTGGAGCGCGGCGCGCGGACGAGCGTCCCGCTGGAGGTGTCGGTGGCGGCGGACGTGCCCGCCGGGTCGTACCGGGTGCCGGTGTCCTTCGCGGGCGAGGAGCGGGTCCTGACGGTGCGGGCCTTCCCCCGGACGGCGGGCCCGGACCTGGCACGGTCGGCGACGGCCTCCTCCTCGGGCGACGAGACGCCGGACTTCCCGGCCGCCTCGGCGGTGGACGGCGACCCGGCGACCCGCTGGTCCTCGCCCGCGGAGGACGGGGCCTGGTGGCAGCTGGAGCTGCCCGAGCCGGCCCGGATAGGGCGGGTCGTGCTGCACTGGCAGGACGCCTACGCCTCCCGCTACCGGGTGCAGGTCTCCGCGGACGGGCGGGTCTGGCGGACGGCGGCGACCGTCGCGGACGGACGGGGCGGCCGGGAGTCGGTGCGGATGGACGCGGCGGACACCCGCTTCCTGCGGGTCCAGGGGGAGACGCGGGCGACCCGCTTCGGCTACTCGCTCTGGTCGGTGGAGACCTATGCGGTGGCCCCTGCCGGGAAGGCGGCCCCTCCCGGGGAGGAGCCGGAGGGCACACCGGAGGAGCGGCCCGCCCCCTGAGGGGCACGCCGCTCCGGCCGGAGGCCTCCGCGTACGCGAAAGGCCCGGCTCAACCCGTCGTCAGCGCCCTCACGGGGGTGTCTGCGACGGAGTCGATCCGGGCCATGACGTCCTCGGCGCCGTACGGCTCCAGGTACGGCAGCCAGCGGGGGTCCCGGTGTCCGGTCCCGATGATCCGCCAGGCCAGGCCGGTCGGCGGGGCGGGTTGGTGCCGCAGCCGCCAGCCCAGCTCGCGCAGGTGCCGGTCGGCCTTGACGTGGTTGCAGCGGCGGCAGGCCGCCACCACGTTCTCCCAGGCGTGCGTGCCCCCGCGGCTGCGCGGGACGACGTGGTCGACGCTGGTCGCGACGGCCCCGCAGTACGCGCAGCGCCCGCCGTCGCGCGCGAAGAGCGCCCGGCGGGTCAAGGGAACGGGCCCCCGGTAGGGGACCCGCACGAAGCGCTTCAGTCGCACCACACTGGGAGCGGGGAGGACTTGGGTCTCGCTGTGCAGGAAGGCGCCGGACTCCTCGAGACAGAGAGCCTTGTTCTCCAGTACGAGGACGAGTGCGCGGCGGAGCGGTACGACGCCGAGCGGCTCGTACGACGCGTTGAGGACCAGGACATGCGGCACGGATGCCTCCTATGACGCCGGCGGCGCGTGGCTCGCGCCGGGACGAACTGCTCTCAGTCTCTCCTCATGCCTGGTCGCGGCGCCACCACGTACCGGAATCGGGGTGACGGCCCCGGGGGTGTTCTCGACCACATCGGCATCTCTCCCCGGTATGTGCCCAGGTGAGGTCCGTCTCTCCCTCGAACACGGCTACGGGACCACGCCCGACGCCCCGTTAGTGTGGATGGCCTGCGTACGCGATGCCTGGAGGTTGTCCCGTGTCCTGGTCCGCCCTTGCGGCTGCCACCGAACCCGATCCGATGCCGGTGACCCTGGACGAGGCCGCGGAGAAGGCCACGAACGCGGCGTCCTGGGTGGAGGAGAACTGGTCCACCTGGCTGAACACCGGGCTGCGCATCCTGCTGATCCTGGTCGTGGCGCTGCTGCTCCGGATGGCCGTGCGGCGGGCCCTGACGAAGCTGATCGAGCGGATGAACCGCTCGGCGCAGGCGGTGGAGGGGACGGCGCTCGGCGGTCTCCTGGTGAACACCGAGCGGCGGCGGCAGCGCTCGGAGGCGATCGGGTCGGTGCTCCGCTCGGTGGCGTCCTTCCTGATCCTGGGCACGGCCGGGCTGATGATCCTCGGCGCCTTCAAGATCGACCTGGCGCCGCTGCTCGCCTCGGCCGGTGTGGCCGGTGTGGCGATCGGTTTCGGCGCGCGGAACCTGGTCACGGACTTCCTGTCGGGCGTCTTCATGATCCTGGAGGACCAGTACGGCGTCGGTGACTCGGTCGACGCGGGCGTGGCCTCCGGCGAGGTCGTCGAGGTGGGCCTGCGGGTGACCAAGCTGCGCGGGGTGGACGGCGAGATCTGGTACGTCCGCAACGGCGAGATCAAGCGGATAGGGAACCTCAGCCAGGGCTGGGCGACGGCCGGTGTGGACGTCACCGTCCGGCCGACGGAGGACCTGGACAAGGTGCGGGCCGTGATCGCGGAGGCGGGCGACGCCATGGCGAAGGAGGAGCCCTGGAACGAGCGCCTCTGGGGTCCGGTGGAGGTGCTCGGCCTGAGCGAGGTGCTGCTGGACTCGATGACGGTCCGGGTCTCGGTGAAGACGATGCCGGGCAAGAAGCTGGGTGTGGAGCGGGAGCTGCGCTGGCGCATCAAGCGGGGTCTGGACGAGGCCGGGATCCGGATCGTGGGCGGGCTTCCGCCGCAGGCCGAGGAGTCCCCCGCCGACCCGACGGCGGGCATGGCGGCCCCGTCGGCGTTCGCCTCGGCGACCTCGCCGCAGTCGGCGGCGGCGACCCCGCTGCCGAGGCCGGACCTCTCGAAGTAGTCCCGGGGAGCCCCTCCCCTCTCCACCCCCCCCCGCGGGTAACGCTTTGGTTGCCTTCGGGGGCGTGTCGCGTTCCCGGGTATTGACGCCCCCGTGACGGCCGCCTTACCTTCCTCCCAACCCAATAGGAAACTTTCCTAACAGTGCTGATCACGGCACTGCGGCCACCGTACGAGGGCAGGTGCCAGTTCCATGGCCGGTACGACCCAGGGGATCCCCGGTACACCGCGCGTCCTGCGGGCCATGAACGACCGCGCGGCCCTGGACCTGCTCCTGGAGCACGGCCCCCTCTCGCGGACCCGGATCGGCAAGCTCACCGGCCTGTCCAAGCCGACCGCCTCCCAGCTGCTCGCCCGCCTCGAAGCGGCCGGGCTCGTCGTCGCCACCGGCACCACCGAGGGCCGGCCGGGACCCAACGCCCAGCTGTACGCGGTGAACGCCCGGGCCGCGTACGCCGCCGGACTCGACGTCGACCAGCACCGCATCCACGCCGCCGTCGCCGACATCACGGGCGAGATCACCGGCGAGTTCGAGCTCCGCACCCCCGGCCGCTCCGCGTCCGGCGTCGTCCGCCAGGTCACCGAAGCCCTCGACGGGGCCGTCAAGGCCGCCGGGATCACCCGTGAGGACGTGCGGCGCCTGGTCATCGGCACCCCCGGCGCCTTCGACCCGGCCACCGGGCGCCTGCGGTACGCCTCCCACCTGCCCGGCTGGCACTCCCCCACCCTCCTGGAGGAGCTGGCCGCCACCCTTCCCATGCCGTTCGAGTACGAGAACGACGTCAACCTCGTCGCCGTCGCCGAGCAGCGCCTGGGCGCCGCCCGGGGCCACGAGGACTTCGCCCTGCTGTGGAACGAGGGGGGCCTCGGCGCCGCCCTCGTCCTCGGCGGGCGGCTGCACCGCGGCTTCACCGGGGGCGCCGGCGAGCTCGGCTTCCTGCCCGTGCCCGGCACCCCGCTGGTCCGGCAGGTCACCAAGGCCAACTCCGGCGGCTTCCAGGAGCTCGCGGGCATCCAGTCCGTGCCCCGGCTCGCCCGCGCCGCCGGGATCGAGACGCCCGACCATCCGTTCGTACCGGTGGTGACGGGGCTGCTCTCGCACGCCGCCGATTCGCACGGCGAGGACCCCCGGTACGCCGAGCTGCTCGACCGGTACGCCGAGCGCCTCGCCACCGGACTCGCCTCGCTGGTGGCGGTCCTCGACCCCGAACTGATCGTGCTGTCCGGGGACGCCCTCGTCACCGGCGGCGAGCCCCTCCGCGCGCGCGTGCAGGCCGAACTCGCCGACCTCGCCCCCTCCCGGCCGCGCCTCGTCCTCTCCACCGTCCGCCGCAGCCCCGTCCTGCGCGGGGCGCTCGAAAGCGCCCTCTCCACCACGCGCGACGAGGTCTTCGACACCTCACGCTGACCCCTCCCCACCCCTCGCCGAAGCCCGACACCCCCACCAGGGAGACACCGTCATGCCCGTACGTCCGCGCGGCACGGCCGCAGCGCTCGCCGCCACCGCCTCGATAGCCCTCTTCGCCACCGCCTGTACCGGTTCCGCGAACAACGCGGCCACCGACGACCCCAAGGCCGCGACGACCATCACCTTCTGGCACGGCTGGGCCGCCCCTGCCGAGGTCAAGGCGATCGAGGACAACGTCGCCCGCTTCGAGAAGGCCCACCCGAACATCAAGGTGAAGCTCGTCGGCGGCATCAACGACGACAAGCTGGGCCAGGCGCTGCGCGCGGGCGGGTCGAACGGCCCGGACGTCGTCGCATCCTTCACGACGGCCAACGTCGGCAAGTTCTGCGCCTCGGGCTCGCTCGCCGACCTCAAGCCGTTCATCGAGAAGGACAAGCTGGACCTCGACAAGATCTTCCCGAAGGTCCTCCAGTCGTACACGCAGTTCGAGGGGAAGCGCTGCTCCCTGCCGCTGCTCTCCGACGCGTACGGCCTCTACTACAACAAGGACCAGTTCAAGGCGGCCGGCCTCGACCCGGAGGCCCCGCCGAAGACCTGGTCGCAGTTCACCGAGGTCGCCAAGAAGCTGACCAGGGCCAAGGGAGACTCGTACGAGAGGCTCGGCTTCATGCCGACCTACCTCGGCTACGAGACCGTCCTCTCCCACTACATGTCGCAGTGGAAGCACGGCGGGTACTTCGACGCGGACGGGAAGTCGACCGTCGGGAAGGACCCGGCGTTCGCCGAGGCGATCACCTACCAGAAGTCCCTGGTCGACGCCCTGGGCGGATTCGAGAAGCTCGACCGGTACCGCGCCGCCTTCGGCGACGAGTGGGGCGCCCAGCACCCGTTCCAGACGGGCCAGGTCGCCATGCAGCTGGACGGCGAGTGGCGGCTGAACTTCATCAAGAACGCCAAGGTGGGCTTCGAGGTCGGCGTCGCGCCGCTGCCCGTCGCCGACGACGACATCGCCGAGTACGGCAAGGGCTACCTCTCCGGCACGATCATGGGCATCGCCCCGCAGAGCAGGAAGCAGAACGCGGCCTGGGAGCTGGTCAAGTACATGACCACGGACACCGGGGCCGTGGTGAACTTCGCCAACGGCATCGGCAACGTCCCCTCCACCCTGGACGCGCTCAAGTCCCCGGACCTGAAGTTCGACGCGCGCTTCAAGACCTTCCTGGACATCGCCCGGCACCCCGCGTCCACCACCTCCGACGGCGCGGTCAACGGCTCCGCCTACCAGGAGACCCTGCAGAAGTTCGCCGGGCAGTACGAGAAGGGCCAGGTCACGGACCTGAAGCAGGGCCTCGCGGACACCGCCGCCCAGATCGACCGCGACATCGCCGCGGCGAAGTGACGGTCACCCGCCCATGAGTACGGACACCCTGCACGCGAAGGAGGCGGCCGCCCCGGCCGCCGCCTCCCCCGAGGCGCGGAACACCCTGCGGTCGAAGCGGCGCCGCGACGCGCTGCGCACCGCGCTGTTCATGTCGCCCTGGCTGATCGGATTCGGCTTCTTCTTCGCCTATCCGCTCGGCTCCACGCTGTACTTCTCGTTCATGCGGTACGACGGCCTCAACCCGCCGGCCTGGCGGGGCCTGGACAACTGGTCGTACGTCTTCTCGGACTTCCCCCAGTTCTGGCCGGCCCTGCAGAACACCCTCTGGCTGGCCGTCGTGATGGTCTCCTGCCGGGTGCTCTTCGGTCTCGGCATCGGCCTCCTGATCACCAAGATCAAGACGGGCGCCGGCATCTTCCGCACCCTCTTCTACCTGCCCTACCTGGCCCCGCCGGTGGCCGCCACGCTCGCCTTCGTCTTCCTGCTCAACCCCGGCACCGGACCGGTCAACTCGCTCCTGGAGGCGGTCGGCATCCCCGCCCCCTCCTGGTTCAACGACGCGGACTGGGCCAAGCCGGCCCTGACGGTCCTCGCCGTGTGGGGCGTCGGCGACCTCATGGTCATCTTCATGGCCGCCCTGCTCGACGTGCCGAAGGAGCAGTACGAGGCGGCCGAGCTGGACGGCGCGTCCCCCTGGCAGCGCTTCCGCTACATCACGCTGCCGAACATCTCGCCGATCGTGCTCTTCGCGGTCGTCACCGGGATCATCGGCGCGATGCAGTACTACACCCAGCCGATCGTGGCCTCCAAGGTCGCCTCGGGCGTGATGGGCGGCTCCGGCGTCACCTTCGTCCCCGGCTACCCGGACGACTCCACGCTCACGCTGCCGCAGCTCGTCTACAGCCTCGGCTTCAGCCAGTTCAACTACGGCGCCGCCTGCGTCGTGGCACTGGTGCTCTTCGCACTCTCCATGGCCTGCACCGCCCTGCTCATGCGCAGGCGCGGCGGCCTGATCGGCTCGGGTGACTGAACCATGACGACCACGACCGCCCCCCTGCGGGCCGGGGCGAGCCCCGCCGCGAAGCGGGCCCGCCGCAAGGCGCTGCTGCACTGGATCGCCGTGCACTCGCTCGGCATCGCCGCCGCCCTGTTCTTCGTGCTCCCGTTCGTCTTCGTCCTCCTGACCTCCCTGATGAGCGACCAGCAGGCGCTCACCCGGGACCTGACACCGAACTCCTGGCACTGGGACAACTACGTCCGGGTCTTCCGGACGGACGGCTTCCTCACCTGGTGGAAGAACTCCCTGCTGTACGCCGGACTGGGCACCGCGCTCGTCGTGGTGTCCTCGGTCCCCGTGGCGTACGCCCTCGCGAAGTTCCGCTTCCGGGGCCGGCACCTGTCGCTGCTGCTCGTCATCGCGATGATGATGCTGCCGCCGCAGGTCGTGATCATCCCCATGTACCTGTTCTGGGCGAAGCAGATGGACCTCTCCGGCACCCTGTGGCCGCTGATCATCCCGATGGCCTTCGGCGACGCCTTCGCCATCTTCCTGCTGCGCCAGTTCCTCCTGACGATCCCCGACGAGTACGTCGAGGCCGCCCGGATCGACGGCTGCGGCGAGTTCCGCACCCTGATCCGGATCGTGCTCCCGATGGCGAAGCCCGGCATCGCCGCCGTCGCCCTCTTCCAGTTCTTCTACTGCTGGAACGACTACTTCGGACCACAGATCTACGCCTCCGAGAACCCCGGTGCCTGGACGCTCAGTTACGGCCTGGAGTCCTTCAAGGGCGCGCACCACACCGACTGGAACCTGACCATGGCCGCGACCGTCCTGGTCATGGCCCCCGTGATCCTCGTGTTCTTCTTCGCGCAGAAGGCGTTCGTCGAGGGAGTCACCCTGACCGGAGTGAAGGGCTGAGAGAGATGAAACTCGCTGTCGTGGGGGGCGGATCCACCTACACCCCCGAACTGATCGACGGATTCGCGCGCCTGCGCGACACCCTGCCCATCACCGAACTCGTCCTCGTGGACCCGGCCGCCGAGCGCCTGGAGCTCGTCGGCGGACTGGCCCGGCGGATCTTCGCCCGGCAGGACCACGACGGGAAGATCGTCACCACCACCGACCTCGACGCCGGCGTCGAGGGCGCCGACGCCGTCCTGCTCCAGCTGCGGGTCGGCGGGCAGGCCGCCCGCGAGCAGGACGAGACCTGGCCGCTGGAGTGCGGCTGCGTCGGCCAGGAGACCACCGGCGCCGGCGGCCTCGCCAAGGCGCTGCGCACGGTCCCGGTCGTCCTGGACATCGCCGAGCGGGTCCGGCGCACCAACCCGGACGCCTGGATCATCGACTTCACCAACCCCGTCGGCATCGTCACGCGCGCGCTGCTCCAGGCCGGCCACAAGGCCGTCGGCCTGTGCAACGTGGCCATCGGCTTCCAGCGGAAGTTCGCGAAGCTCCTCGGTGTCGCCCCTTCCGACGTCCACCTCGACCACGTCGGGCTCAACCACCTGACCTGGGAGCGGGCCGTACGGCTCGGGGGCCCCGAGGGCGAGAACGTGCTGCCCCGGCTGCTCGCCGAGCACGGCGACGCCGTCGCCGACGACCTCCGCCTGCCGCGCCCGGTCCTCGACCGGCTCGGCGTCGTCCCCTCGTACTACCTGCGGTACTTCTACGCGCACGACGAGGTGGTGCGGGAGCTCGGCACGAAGCCCTCGCGCGCGGCCGAGGTCGCGGCGATGGAGCGCGAACTCCTGGAGATGTACGGGGACCCGGCGCTGGACGAGAAGCCGGCGCTGCTCGCCAAGCGGGGCGGCGCCTTCTACTCGGAGGCGGCCGTCGACCTGGCGGCCTCGCTGCTGGGCGGCGGAGGATCGCCGTACCAGGTGGTGAACACGTACAACAACGGCACGCTGCCGTTCCTGCCGGACGACGCCGTCATCGAGACGCAGGCCGCGGTCGGCGCCGGGGGCGCCACGCCGCTGCCGGTCGCGCCGGTGGACCCGCTGTACGCCGGCCTGATCGCGAACGTCACGGCCTACGAGGACCTGGCCCTGGAGGCGGCGCTGCGCGGCGGCCGCGACCGGGTGTTCAAGGCGCTGCTCGCCCACCCGCTGGTCGGTCAGTACGCCTACGCCGACGGGCTCACCGACCGGCTGATCGCACACAACCGGGAGCACCTCGCGTGGGTGTGAACCTGAACGGCACGCTCCTCGCGGTCGACGCGGGGAACAGCAAGACCGACGTCGCGGTGATCGGCCGGGACGGCACCGTCCTGGGGTCGGCGCGCGGCGGAGGGTTCCAACCGCCGGTGGTGGGGGTGGAGACGGCGGTCGACGGGCTCGCGGAGATCGTGGGCCGGGCGTGGGAGGAGGCCGGCGGCGCCGGGCTCTCCCCCGCGTTCACCCATGTCGCGGCCTGTCTCGCCAACGCCGACCTGCCCGTGGAGGAGGCCGCGCTCCAGGAGGAGCTGCTCGGCCGGGGCTGGAGCCGGTCCGTGCGGGTGCACAACGACACCTTCGCGATACTCCGGGCCGGTCTCGACGAGCCGCGGGGCGTCGCCGTGGTGTGCGGGGCCGGGATCAACTGCGTCGGGATGACGCCGGACGGGCGGACCGCGCGCTTCCCCGCGATCGGGAAGATCTCCGGGGACTGGGGCGGCGGCGGCGGACTCGCCGACGAGGCCCTGTGGTTCGCCGCGCGGGCCGAGGACGGCCGGGGCCTGCCCACGGCCCTCGCCGACGCGCTGCCCGCGCACTTCGGCCTGGGGTCGATGTACGCGCTGATCGAGGCGCTGCACCTGGGCGGGATCGCGGTGGAGCGGCGGCACGAACTGACGCCGGTGCTCTTCGCGGTCGCGGCCGGGGGCGACCCGATCGCGCTGTCGCTGGTGCACCGGCTCGCCGAGGAGGTGGTCGCCATGGCGGCGGTCGCGCTCCGCCGGCTGGGGCTGCACCGGGAGGAGGCCCCGGTGATGCTGGGCGGCAGCGTGCTCGCCGCCCGCCACCCGCAGCTGGAGGAGCGGATCCGCGAACTCCTGGCGGCGCGGGCGCCGGAGGCAGTGATCGGTTTCGTGACCGCGCCGCCGGTCCTCGGGGCGGGGCTGCTCGCCCTGGACGAGGCGGACGCGGGCCCGGAGGCGAAGGCCCGGCTGCGGGAGCGGTACGGGGCCTGAGCGCGGGACCGGTGCGGGGTGTCCCGTCGGGGCGACGGGGCACCCCGCACGCATGTTCACCTGTTCGAGCGATGGCCGGAAGGGAACCGATTCCGGCCGGAAGGCGTATTCAAGGTGAGGGGGTTCGCCTCCTGGGACACGGGGGGCATGGGGCACGATAGGCACAAGATCCAGTCAATCCCGGTGTGCGGACGGCCCCCTGAGGCCATACTGCTGGCCGGGTGCTCCTCCACCGGACCGGTCCCACCGGCCCCCGGCCGGACGGGCCGACGTCAGCGACCGAGGGGGAGGTCAAGTGACACACCCGCCGAACGCGTCCGCCGCCTCGACGGCGCCGGGCACGGCTCCGGCGCCCGCGCGCCCCGGCACGGTGCCCGCGCAGCCGTCGGCCGCGCCCGCCGCCGCGCCGCCCGCCGGCCGAGGCGCCTGGGCGGTGGGCCGGGAGCGGCTGCGGGAGGCCGCGACCACCGAGCCCGGCCGGCTCCAGATCCTCGGGGCCGTACTGGCGCTGCTCGTCGTCGCGTTCGGGGCGGTCACCGCCCTGGAGGTCACCGACCGGGCCACCGCCGCCGACGACGTGGTCAGCCGCAGCCAGCCCCTGAGCGCCGACGCCGCCGCCGTCTACCGCTCGCTCGCCGACGCCGACGCCACCGCCGCCGCGGGATTCCTCGCCGGCACCCTGGAGCCCGCGGAGTCCCGGGCGCGGTACACCCGGGACATCACCACCGCCTCCCGGCTCCTCGTCAAGGCCGCGGCGAACACGGACGGTTCGTCGGCATCGGCCCGCGAGATCGCCACCCTCAACGAACAGCTCCCGCGCTACACGGGCCTGATCGAGCGCGCCCGCGCCGCCAACCGGCAGGGCCTGCCGCTCGGCGGCGCCTATCTGCGGTACGCCAACCAGCAGATGTCCACCTCGATGCTCCCGGCCGCCGAGCGGCTGTACGCGGCGGAGACCGCGCGGCTGGACCGGGACGACGACTCGGCCCGCACCCGGCCCTACCTGTCGCTCGCGCTCGGGCTGCTCGCCCTCGGCGTCCTGCTCTGGGCCCAGCGCCGCACCTACGCCCGCACCCACCGGGTCTTCAACCACGGGCTGCTCGCCGCCACCGCAGCCACCGTGGTCGTCCTGCTCTGGCTCGCCGCCGCACACACCATGACGCGGAGCGGTCTCGACAGCGCGCGGGCGCACGGGCAGGAGTCCCTCCAGGTCCTCAACACGGCCCGGATCAGCTCCCTCACCGCCCGCGCAAACGAGAACCTCACCCTGGTCGCCCGGGGCGCCGTCCTCGCCGAGGACGGCAAGACCGACAAGTACGAGGCGGACTACACCGCGAGCATGGGCTCCCTGACGACGGCGCTCGCCCGGGCCCGCGAGCTCGCCGACGACGACGCCGGTCGCGGCCCGGTCGACGAGTCCTCCGAGCACGCCGCCGCGTGGCGGGAGCGCCACAAGGACGCCCGCGCCAAGGACGAGGCCGGCGACTACGAGGGCGCCCTCGGCCGGATCGTCGGAGCCGGGGACTCCACGGGCCGTTCCTTCGACGAGGTCGACGCGGCCCTGGAGAAGGCCCTCGCGCACGAGCAGATCGAGTTCACCCGCTCCGCCGGGGACGCCAGGGACGCGCTGACCGCGCTGCCGCTGGGCGCGGCGGCCCTCGGGATCCTGGGTGCGGCGGGCGCCGTGCTCGGCATCAACCGCAGACTGTCGGAGTACCGGTGAGAGGGGGCGGGATGCCGAACGGCACGGACCCGCTGGTGCGGCGGGCGGGCGGGCGGCTCCGGGGCTGGGGCGGGGTCGCCGCGATGGCCCTGGCCTGCGGGCTCACCGCCTCGCTCACCCTGCTGCCGCTGGCACAGGACGGCGGCACCGCGGCGGCCGCGCCGCGGACGAGCGGCCCCGGCGTGGGGACCGGTGTCCAGGTCAAGGCCGACACCTGCGAGCACCCCGAGGCCTCGCTCCCGCCCTCGTCGGCGGACGGCCCGGCGATCCGGGCGATCAAGGAGCGCGGGAAGCTGATCGTCGGCGTCGACCAGTCCAGCTACCGCTGGGGCTACCGGAATCCGGAGAAGGGCGTCCTGGAGGGCTTCGACATCGACCTGGCCCGGGCGATCGCCAAGGACGTCCTCGGCGACCCGGAGGCGATCATCTTCCGGACGATCCCCACCAACCAGCGGATCGCCGCCCTGGACAGCGGCAAGGTCGACCTCGTCGTGCGCACCATGACGATCAACTGCAAGCGGATCGAGCAGGTCGCCTTCTCCACCGCCTACTTCCGGGCCGGACAGCAGGTCCTGGCGCCCAGGCTCGACCGGAGCATCACCGGCTACGACTCCTCGCTGAGCGGCAAGCGGGTGTGCACCGCCGAGGGCTCCACGGCCTACGACGCCCTGGAGGAGAAGTCCTTCGGCGCGGTCTTCAAGGACGAGGGCGACGGCACCAAGGATGACAAGGACCTGCTGACCGTCCCCAACCAGCTGGACTGCCTGGCCCGGCTCCAGATGGGCGAGGTCGACGCCGTCGTCACCGACAACGCCCTGGCGGCCGGCCAGGCCGCGCAGGATCCGGCGGTCGAGCTCAAGGGGAAGCCGTTCACCGAGGAGTACTACGGGGTCGCGGCGAGGCTCGGCAACGACGACCTGGTCCGCCGGGTCAACCAGGTCCTGGTGGGCTACCGGCAGGGCCCCTGGCAGAAGGCGTACCGGGAGTGGCTGGAGAAGGACCTGCCGGGGATAACGGGTCCGCCCGACCCGCTGTACAGGTAGCCGGCACGCGACCCGAAGGAACACCCCCGAACACGAAGCGGAAGGACTGACCGATGGGCGTCACGGGACCCCCCGGGCCGGTGATGGACCGGGACGAGGTGGACCGTGCGCTGGCGCGGCTCGGCGCCGAGCACAAGGCGGTCGAGGACTCGCTCCTCGCGCTCCAGGACCACGCGGGCCGCAGGCTGCTCGAAGGGGCGGAGCTGACCGGCACGACGCGGGACCGCTGGGCGGCCGCCGAGCGCACCATCACCCTGCTCTGGACCTGCTTCGACGTGTACACCGGCGCCCTGCGGGAGGCCCGTGAGGTGCGGGCGCGGCGCCGCTGGCCCGGCCGGGAGGAGCTCGTCGAGCTGACCGACCGGCTGCGCGGCGACACCGTGCTCGTCCCGGGCGGGGCCGCCGAGGGCGCCCTGCTCACCGAGCGGTTCAGCCTGGAGGGCCTCGTCCGGCGGATGAACGAGCTGTACGCCTCCTCGCTCGACCTGGTCGTCACCGCCGACGCCGTCTGGTCGGCGCTGCCCGCGCGGATAGACCTGCTCGCCGCCGAGCTGGGCCGGACGCGTTCGCTGGCGCACTCGGTCGGCGTGCGGCCCGGGGAGCACCCGGCGGGGGACGAACTGGAGACGATCACGGCCGAGCTGACCGCGCTGCGCTCCCGGGTCGTGACCGATCCGCTGGCGTTCTGGCGCCCGGCGCCGGGGAGTTCGGCGCCCGGCGGCGGACGGCCCGACACCGAGCGGTACGACCGGGCCGCCCTGGCCCTGGAGGAGATCCGGCGCGAGATCGAGGCGGTCCTCGCGGTCCGGCAGGACTCCGAGGACCGGCTGCTGCGGCTGCGGGACGTGCTCTCGCGGGCGGACCGGACGCTCGCCGAGGCGCGGTCGGCGCGCGTCGAGGTCCTGGCGAAGATCGCCGCCTCCGAGGTGCCGGCGGTCAGCGGGCCGCCGATCGTGCTGCAGGAGCGGCTCGCGGCCGCCGCCGAGTACCGCCGGCACGCCCAGTGGCACCGGCTCTCCCCGCTCCTGGACTCCCTGGAGCGGGAGGCGGAGGACGAACTGCTGCGGGCCCGCGAGTCGTTGACGGCGGTCACCGCCCCGCTGGCCGTCCGGGCCGAGCTGCGCGGCCGGCTCGACGCGTACAAGGCGAAGGTGGCGCGGCTCGGCGCGGCGGAGGACCCGGTGCTCGTGGAGCGGTACGACGCGGCGCGCCGGATGCTGTGGAGCGCGCCCTGCGACCTGCGGGTCGCGGAGCAGGCGGTGCTGCGCTACCAGCAGGCGGCGGCGGACGTGCTGTCCGGGCCGAGGGACACCCGGGGCGCGGGAGACGCGGGAGGACGGCAGTGGTGAGCGGGGAGACGGGCGTGGGGAGCTGTCAGCGTCCTTCGTGCGAGGGTTCGTACGAGGACATGGGAGGCGGCGAGCTGTACTGCGACACCTGCGGGCTCGCGCCGGTCGTCGCGCCCGGGGGCCTGATCGGGTCGACCCCGACCGGGATGGCCGTGCCCGGCCGGGGCACGGGCGGTGTCGGGGGGCCGGACTCCGGTTCGTCGCGCAGTGGTTCCCGTGCCTCCTCGCGCGCCTCGTCCCGCTCGTCGACCTCACGGCGTTCGGTGTCCGGCCGGCTCTCGCGCTCGGTCTCCGGCGCCTCCACGGGCCGCTCGGTGTCGGTGCGCAGCTCGGGCACGTCGACCGGGCAGTCCGCGCGGAACCGCCTGGGCGCGGGACTGGTGACGATCCCCGAGGTGCCGCGCCCGGATCCGCGGGGCGCGGTGATGGAGAACGCGGAGGTGCCCGAGCGGAAGCGTTTCTGCTCCCGTTCGGACTGCGGTGCTCCGGTGGGCCGTTCGCGGGGTGACCGGCCGGGACGCACGGAGGGCTTCTGCACCAAGTGCGGGCACCCGTACTCCTTCGTGCCCAAGCTCCGGGCCGGGGACATCGTGCACGGGCAGTACGAGGTCGCGGGCTGCCTCGCGCACGGCGGGCTCGGCTGGATCTACCTCGCCGTGGACCGCGCCGTCTCCGACCGGTGGGTGGTCCTCAAGGGCCTGCTCGACACCGGCGACCAGGACGCCATGGCCGCCGCGATCTCCGAGCGCCGCTTCCTCGCCGAGATCGAGCACTCCAACATCGTCCGCATCTACAACTTCGTCGAGCACCTCGACCAGCGCACCGGCTCCCTCGACGGCTACATCGTCATGGAGTACGTCGGCGGCAAGTCCCTCAAGGAGATCGCCAACGACCGGCGCACCCCCGACGGCCGGCGCGACCCGCTTCCGGTGGAGCAGGCCTGCGCGTACGGCATCGAGGCCCTGGAGGCGCTCGGGCACCTGCACAGCAGGAACCTGCTGTACTGCGACTTCAAGGTCGACAACGCCATCCAGTCCGAGGACCAGCTGAAGCTCATCGACATGGGCGCGGTCCGGCGGATGGACGACGACGAGTCCGCGATCTACGGCACGGTCGGCTACCAGGCGCCCGAGGTGGCCGAGGTCGGCCCGTCGGTGGCGAGCGACCTCTACACGGTGGCCCGCACGCTCGCCGTGATGACCTTCGACTTCCAGGGCTACACGAACGTCTTCGTGGACTCGCTGCCCGACCCCGGGCACATCGAGGTCTTCCGGACGTACGAGTCGTACTACCGCTTCCTGGTCCGGGCGACCGACCCGGACCCGGCCCGCAGGTTCGCCTCCGCGCAGGAGATGGCGGAGCAGCTGACGGGAGTGCTGCGCGAGGTCGTGGCGCTCCAGTCCGGCCGGCCGCGCCCCGCGCTGTCGACGCTCTTCGGCACGGAGGTGCGGGTCACGGACACCACCCTGTTCGCCGAGCTGACGGAGGACGTGTCGCTGCTCGGCGCCCGCCGGGGCCGCGGGCGGTCCCGGACGGCTCCGGCCGCGCTTCCGCCCGGTGCGGTGCCGGGGCAGGCCCGGCCCGCCGGGGCGGGCGCGCTCCCCGGCCCCGGGCTCGGCGGGCTGCTCGCGCCGGTCGACGCTCCCGCCACCGCGCTCGCGCTGCCCGTGCCGCGCGTCGACACCACCGACCCCAACGCCGGATTCCTCGCGGGTCTCGCGGCCGCCGCCCCCGGCGAGCTCCTCGGGGCGCTCCAGGGCGCGCCCGCGCCCTCGGCCGAGCTGCGGCTGCGCACCCTGCGGGCCCAGCTGGAGCTGCGCGACCTGCCCTCCGCCGCGCGGACCCTCGCCGGACTCGAGGAGCGGGACCCGGACGACTGGCGGGTCGTCTGGTGCCGGGGCGTCGCCTCCCTGGTGACCGGGGACCACGAGCACGCGGCGCTGGCGTTCGACGCGGTGTACGACGCCTTCCCGGGCGAGCCGGCGCCGAAGCTGGCCCTCGGGATCTGCGCCGAGGTCCTCGGCCAGCTGGACAACGCCGCCGAGTACTACCGCCTGGTGTGGGCGACGGACCCGAGCTTCGTCAGCGCGGCCTTCGGGCTCGCCCGGGTGCGGCTCGCGGCGGGCGACCGCACCGGAGCCGTCCAGGCCCTGGAGTCCGTACCGGAGGCGTCGATCCACTACACGGCGGCGCGGGTCGCGGCCGTGCGGGCGCGGCTGCGCAGGCGCCCGGCGCACGAGCCGCTCGGCGCCGATCTGACGGCGGCCGCCGCGCAGGTCTCCGCGCTCCAGGGATTCGGTCTGGACGCGGTGCGCCGGGAGCGGTTGTCGACGGAGGTCCTCGGGACGGCCCTCGACTGGGTACTCTCCGGTAGTCCCGGTGCGGCACCGGGCGGCGGCGCGCTGCTGCTCGGCAGTGAACTGGACGAGCGCGGACTGCGCTTCGGCCTCGAACGCTCGTACCGGGTGCTGGCCCGGCTCGCCCAGCGGGGCGAGGAGAGGATCGAACTGGTGGAGCGGGCCAACCGCTTCCGCCCCCGGACGTGGGTGTGAGGATGTCCCAGAAGCCGAAGCCGTCGCACGGACTCGCCGCCTGCCCGGGCTGCGCGGAGCCGCTGGAGTCGGGTGACCGGTTCTGCGGGGCGTGCGGCTACGACCTGTCGGCCGCACCGGCCGCCGACGATCGCCCCACGGGGGCGATCGGCACCCCCCGAGGCAGGCCCGAAGCCCCCCCCCGCGGACCCCGGTCGCGGTGGAAGGCGCACCCACACCCCGGCGGCCTACCCGGGCCCCGCTCG